>NZ_JAUJTZ010000022.1:0-67047 GCF_030433455.1 Yersinia sp. 22-579
CTCCCCATGCGAGAGTAGGACACTGCCAGGCATCAAATCAAGCCAAGACCCCATGCCAAAAGCGTGGGGTTTTTGCTTTTCTGCTATCCGATAAATATCTACATACCAATAAACAGTTAGTAACCGATAATAGGTTGCCTCAGCCGCTACCATTCTCCATGTAATATATCTGAAATTATATCGCCAGATGACACCTAAGTATCTATATCTGCAGAGGATTTTGCAGTATATAAAATGATTACGGCTGTCCACTAAATTTTATAGACTGAAATTTCATCAATGAAACATTTTCAGGTTGCAGCAGATTGCTCGACTTTCCTCCAAAAATCCGCTATCTTCAGGCATCTGGAAGTCTAAACGTATAAACGGATATATTGAGGATATAGGCATGCCAATTCGGGTTCCTGATGAATTACCAGCAGTGAGTTTTTTACGTAATGAGAATGTGTTTGTCATGACCTCATCGCGTGCAAAAACTCAGGAAATTCGTCCCCTGAAGGTGTTGGTTTTAAATCTGATGCCTAAAAAAATTGAGACGGAAAATCAATTCCTGCGTTTACTCTCCAACTCACCCCTACAGATCGATATTCAATTGTTGCGAATTGATAGTCGCGAATCAAAAAATACGCCAGCTGAGCACCTGAACAACTTTTATTGTGATTTTGAAGATATTCAGGAGCAAAATTTTGACGGGTTGATTGTGACAGGGGCTCCTCTGGGCTTGGTCGATTTCTGTGATGTTGCTTATTGGCCGCAAATTGAGCGCATTATTGCCTGGGCAAAAGATCATGTAACCTCAACTTTATTCGTGTGTTGGGCGGTACAGGCAGCCTTAAATATCTTATACGGTATTCCTAAAATGACGCGTGAGACTAAGCTCTCAGGCATTTATCAGCATCAAACAGATAAACCACTCGCACTACTCACGCGTGGTTTTGATGAGACATTCCTGGCCCCACACTCCCGTTATGCCGATTTCCCCGTTGAGGTACTTCAGCAATATACTGATCTGGATATTCTGGTCTCCTCGGAAGAGGCCGGTGCATATTTGTTTGCCAGTAAAGACAAGCGAGTCGCTTTTGTCACCGGTCATCCTGAATATGATGTCGATACTTTAGCGGGGGAATATCAACGAGATCTGGCTGCCGGTCTGAATCCACAAATCCCACTCAATTATTTCCCCAATGATAATGCTTCATTACCCCCAAAAGCATCCTGGCGTAGCCACGGACATCTGTTATTTGCTAACTGGTTGAACTACTACGTTTACCAAATCACACCATTTGATTTACGTCATATGAATCCTACTCTCGACTAACTTTCCTCCTCCCTGAATGTTAATAAAGGCGGCTGAATCGAGCCGCCTTTCTATTTTTTGCTCGAATATACTCCATTCATCTTGACTTAAACTGGTCTGATCTCTTTATCAAACAACGAGTTACCATGAGATAAAGTCATTAATGGAAGCTGGTTCCTATCTATCTAACACTTAGCATTATGTTAACAATATGATAAATAAAGATTAAAAAATTATTTTAAATAAAAATGGAAATCGTTTTTGATTTTCTTAATTAATTGATTATTCTTAGTCCTGTCGGGGTGAAAAGTGACCATATAATCTAGCCTTCAATTTCCGGTTGGAACACATTATCCGATACGAATCCAAGAGTGACGCTACATTAGCGTTGATGTGAAAGCCGTGAGATTGGAAAGGGGAAGGGAAATGACACAACAGTTAGTCGGCACGGAGTTAGTTTTTACACAGCATTTTAATGCTGCTGAAAGACAGATTTTACCGGATGAAGCGATCGAATTCTTGACCGAATTGGTGGTGAAATTCGCACGGTCACGTCGTGAACTCCTTGCCGCACGGGTATCCTGGCAAAAAAATATCGATCAAGGTGCCTTACCGGATTTTATTTCGGAAACTAATTCCATTCGTGAAGGCGACTGGAGGATTCAGGGGATTCCTGCTGACTTACGTGATCGTCGGGTGGAAATTACCGGGCCGGTTGAGCGCAAAATGGTGATTAATGCTCTCAATGCCAACGTAAAAGTCTTTATGGCTGATTTCGAAGACTCGTTGGCGCCAAGCTGGGACAAAGTGATCGATGGTCAAATTAACCTGCATGATGCGGTAAAAGGCACGATTTCCTATGCAAATGAATCCGGCAAGATTTATCAGCTCAAACCCAATCCTGCGGTACTAATTGCGCGAGTTCGCGGCCTGCACTTGCCGGAGAAACATGTGAAATGGCAGGGGGAAGATATTCCTGGTGGACTGTTCGATTTCGCTTTGTATTTCTATCATAACTATAAGCAATTACTTGCCAATGGCAGCGGCCCTTATTTTTATTTGCCGAAGATGCAGTCTTATCAGGAAGCCGCTTGGTGGAGTGATGTTTTCACCTTTACCGAGCAGCGCTTCGACTTACCGCAAGGCACCATTAAAGCCACGGTATTAATTGAAACATTACCTGCCGTGTTCCAAATGGATGAAATCCTCTATCACCTGCGCCACCACATTGTTGGCCTCAATTGTGGTCGTTGGGATTATATATTCAGCTATATCAAGACACTGAAAAATCACGGTGATCGTGTGTTGCCAGACCGCCAATCGGTCACCATGAATAAACCATTCCTGAGCGCGTATTCCCGTTTATTGATCAAAACCTGCCATAAACGCGGTGCTTTAGCGATGGGGGGCATGGCGGCATTTATCCCGAATAAAGATCCGGTAAAAAATGCGCAAGTACTGGATAAAGTCCGTGCGGATAAAGAGTTAGAAGCCAGTAATGGCCATGATGGTACATGGGTAGCCCATCCAGGGCTGGCCGATACCGTGATGGAAGTCTTTAACAAGGTGTTGGGTGACCGGCCAAATCAATTAGAGGTTAGCCGAGCGCAGGACAAACCTATCACCGCCGCTGAGTTGTTGGAGCCTTGCAGTGGTGAACGCACGGAAGAAGGGATGCGCGCCAATATCCGGGTTGCTGTGCAATACATTGAAGCATGGATATCTGGCAATGGTTGCGTGCCGATTTATGGCTTGATGGAAGATGCCGCGACGGCAGAGATTTCCCGTACTTCTATCTGGCAATGGATACATCACCAGAAAAACCTGAGTAATGGTCAAACGGTGACAAAAGAGCTGTTCCGAAACATGTTGAGTGAAGAAATGCAGGTAGTGAAGCTGGAACTTGGCGCAGAGCGCTTTGATGGCGGGCGGTTTGAAGAAGCTGCGCGTTTGATGGAGCGAATTACAACACAAGACGAGCTTATCGACTTCCTGACACTACCCGGCTACGCACTATTAGCCTGAAATACCCTTCGTCCTTGAGGTTATAGCGGTGTTAGCTACGCTCACTCGCCCGAATCACTGACTTGTGTCAGCTCATCGGGACTGGCTCGCTTGCTACCTGGCTGTAACTCCAATGACTTTGGGGATCAAATCCTATTTAACCCTACAAAATTAAATAATAAGGAATATCGTCATGACTACCTCTCGTACTCAACAAATTCAGCAACTGGAACAGGAATGGAAATCACCGCGCTGGGAGGGCATTATTCGCCCGTATAGTGCCGAAGAAGTGATTAAATTACGTGGCTCAGTCAACCCAGAGTGCACTTTGGCGCAGCACGGTGCGAAGAGATTGTGGGAATTACTGCACGGCAAATCGCGTAAAGACTATATCAACTGTTTAGGTGCATTAACCGGTGGTCAGGCGCTGCAACAGGCGAAGGCCGGGGTTGAGGCCATTTATCTGTCAGGCTGGCAGGTCGCGGCTGATGCTAACACCGCATCAAGCATGTACCCGGATCAGTCGCTGTATCCGGTTGACTCCGTTCCCGCGGTGGTTAAACGTATCAATAACAGTTTCCGTCGCGCAGATCAGATTCAATGGTCGAATAATATTGAGCCGGGTAGCAAAGGTTATACCGACTATTTCCTGCCGATTGTAGCCGATGCGGAAGCCGGTTTTGGTGGTGTACTGAATGCGTTCGAATTGATGAAGGCTATGATTGAGGCGGGTGCTGCCGGGGTACATTTCGAAGACCAACTGGCGGCCGTGAAAAAATGTGGTCATATGGGCGGTAAAGTTTTGGTACCGACTCAGGAAGCGATTCAGAAGTTGGTCGCCGCCCGTCTGGCTGCGGACGTTCTCGGTGTACCAACACTGCTGATTGCCCGTACCGATGCTGATGCCGCTGATTTGCTGACTTCTGATTGTGACCCGCATGATAGCGCATTCATTACTGGCGATCGCACAGCTGAAGGATTCTTCCGCACTCATGCTGGTATTGAGCAAGCCATCAGCCGCGGTCTGGCTTATGCCCCGTATGCCGATTTGGTGTGGTGCGAAACCTCAACACCAGACCTGGCGTTAGCTAAACGTTTTGCTGATGCGATTCACGCACAATTCCCCGGTAAATTATTGGCTTACAACTGCTCCCCATCATTTAACTGGAAAAAGAATCTGACTGACCAACAGATTGCCAGCTTCCAGGATGAGCTGTCAGCGATGGGTTACAAATACCAGTTTATTACACTGGCGGGTATCCACAGCATGTGGTTCAACATGTTCGATCTGGCGCATGCTTACGCACAGGGAGAGGGCATGAAACACTATGTTGAGAAGGTTCAGCAGCCAGAATTTGCCGCTGTTGAGCGCGGCTACACTTTCGCGTCCCATCAACAGGAAGTGGGTACCGGCTACTTTGATAAAGTCACCAATATTATTCAGGGCGGCGAGTCTTCCGTGACAGCATTGACCGGCTCGACGGAAGAACAGCAATTTTAGCTCCACGATTTGAGTGAAAGGGTATGTTATCAAGAGCCTGCTTATGCAGGCTCTGTTCCGTATGGCGGAGGTGAGTATGGTGACAAAGCTGGAACAATTAATCGCGCAAACAATTTTGCAGGGGTTTGATGCTCAATATGGCCGCTTTCTGGAGGTCACTGCGGGGGCGCAACATCGTTTTGAGCAGGCTGATTGGCATGCGGTACAGCAGGCGATGAAAAAGCGTATTCACCTCTATGATAGTCATGTGGGTCTGGTGGTTGAGCAATTGAAACACATCACTGATCAACGCTGTTTTGATGTGAATTTTCTAACGCGAGTAAAAGAAATCTATACTGGCTTGTTACCGGATTATCCGCGCTTTGAAATCGCTGAAAGTTTTTTTAATTCAGTCTATTGTCGGTTATTTAAACACCGCGATTTAACCCCGGATAAGCTGTTTGTTTTCAGTTCACAACCAGAACGGCGCTTTCGTGAAATTCCCCGTCCCTTAGCGCGTGATTTTGCCCCCAAGGGAGATTTGAGCGGTATGTTGCAGCTGGTACTCAATGATTTGCCGCTGCGTTTACCCTGGGAGGATCTGCCCCGCGATATCGGCTACATTGCGATTGCATTGCGGCAAAATTTTACTGATGAGCAACTCGCAACAGCGCGCTTTCAAATTGCTAATGAACTGTTTTATCGTAATAAAGCCGCTTGGTTGGTGGGAAAACTGCGACTGGCTGACGAGGTCTATCCATTTCTGCTACCTATCCATCACAATGAATCAGGCGGGTTATTTATTGATACCTGCCTCACCAGCAAGGCAGAGGCCAGTATCGTGTTCGGTTTCGCCCGTTCCTATTTTATGGTTTATGCCCCCTTACCTGCGGCAATGGTGGAATGGCTGCGGGAAATTTTGCCGGGCAAATCGACTGCTGAACTGTATATGGCAATTGGCTGCCAAAAACACGGTAAAACCGAAAGCTATCGTGAATACCTAACCTTTGTTCATCAATCCAGCGAACAGTTTATTATTGCGCCTGGGGTCAAAGGGATGGTGATGTTGGTATTTACTCTGCCATCATTTGACCGGGTTTTTAAGGTCATTAAAGACCAGTTCGCGCCACAAAAAGAAGTCAGTCAGGCGAGAGTTTTAGAGTGCTATCAATTGGTTAAAGAACATGACCGAGTAGGGCGAATGGCGGATACCCAAGAGTATGAGAATTTTGTGATTGATAAGCATCGCATCAGCGCAGAATTGCTGACGGAATTACAGCGGGAAGTGCCGGAAAAACTGGAAGACTTAGGCGACCAAATCATCATTAAACACCTTTATATGGAGCGGCGGATGACGCCATTGAATCTCTATATGGAGCAGGCAAATGATCAGCAGTTGAAGGATGCTATTGAAGAATACGGTAATGCCATTAAACAACTGGCTGCGGCGAATATTTTCCCCGGCGACATGTTATTTAAGAACTTCGGGGTAACTCGTCATGGGCGCGTAGTGTTCTACGATTATGATGAAATTTGTTATATGACTGAGGTGAATTTCCGCGATATCCCGCCGCCACGCTATCCGGAAGATGAGATGGCCAGCGAGCCGTGGTATAGCGTATCTCCCAATGATGTTTTCCCCGAAGAATTTCGCCATTTCTTATGTAGTGACCGCAAAGTTCGGCACTTTTTTGAGGAAATGCACAGCGACTTGTTCCATGCCAGTTACTGGCGCGGTTTGCAGCAGCGTATCCGTGATGGGCATGTGGAGGATGTTTTTGCTTATCGTCGAAAACAACGCTTCTCCCAGCGGGTTTTAAATTAACGGCTACTGCGCGTGCGGATTTTGGGTTTGCGCTGTGCTCGAACTCCTCGCGTATTACATATACGCTCCGGGTTCTGCGCGCAGGGCGCACCTAAACTCCTTTCGCTCGCTACGCCTTGATCAGGAATGTAAAGAAGCACTGTTGTGTGTAATTAGTTCTCGATTCAGAGAGGTGAGGGCAGGCAGAAGAGTAAAGCGTCCGCGCCAGGACGGCGCGGCTCGAGCCTACAGGGAAGTATTTACGGCGTCTTTACGATCTGCTTGTTCTCACCGAACGACAAAGTTTTTATGCATTCGATTATTTAATTAATTACGATTCCCGCCGCCGTATGATTGAGTTATTTCTTTCGCAGCATGAATAACCAATGCGCCAAGCTCTGTGACGCGATCGTCGGTAATACGCGATATCGGGCCGGAAATGGAAATAGCGGCAAAGGCTTCGTGATGTTCATCGAACAGGCAGGCGGCGATACAGCGCAGGCCAAGAGCATGTTCTTCATCATCAAATGAATAACCTTGTTTGCGAATCAGCGCCAGATTCTCTTTCAAGCTGGCTGGGCTGGTGCGGGTATGCTGCGTGTAGGCATGCAGCCCTTTTTTATGTAAAAGCTGAACCAGTTGGTCGTCTGGCAGGGTGGAGAGAAAAGCTTTACCGGCCCCAGAGGCGTGCATAGGCAGTTTGCCGCCAATCGGTGCGGACATCCGCATCAGGGCGGTACATTGCACTTGATCGATAATAATGGCCTGATAGTCACTGTGATCCAGCACGGCCAGATTGACGGTTTCACCGGATTCATCCATTAAACGGCGTAGCATGGGGTGAACCATAGCCAGCAAATTGCGGCTTTGCAAAAAGCTACTGCCGACAATAAAGGCATGTGCACCCATCGTCCAAAGGCCTAAATCCCCCACCTGGCGGACGAAACCCTGCTGTTGCATGGTGGTTAACAGGCGGTGAGTGGTGGAATTAGGTAAACCTGCCTGCTGTGCTAAATCTGTCAGTGCGACACTACCCTGTGCTTCGGAAATATATTCCAGTAATTTAAGGCCCCGAGTCAATGATTGAACCTGACCGGTTGGAGCAGTCGCCATTTGCGCAGCTGCCTTGGGTTTCTTCCCCCGTTTGATCGCAATCGGTAACGCCATAAATCAGCCTCTCATCTATTATTATGGAACTCATTTTCGTTTTTAATTATGCATGCAAACCACAAAAATTGCTCATCCGATGAGTTTGGTTTCCTACCTGAAAAAGTCTCAACTGTGACTGGACTCATTACATTGACAACTTGTGCTAGGATGACAGATGAATTTTTCAGCATGTCTGATACGAATAAACAATTAAAGATGCATCGGATAATGGCAAGGCAACAGGGTAAAGAGGCGACAGTGGTGGACACAGTAACAAATAATAAGGTTAAGGAATTACACCAGCAATTAGCACAACGGATCTTGGTGTTGGATGGTGGTATGGGAACCATGATCCAGAGCTATCGACTGGAAGAGGCGGATTACCGTGGTGCGCGCTTTGCTGATTGGCCCAGTGATCTGAAAGGGAATAATGATTTATTGGTGCTCTCCAAGCCCGAAGTCATTACTGCCATTCACAATGCCTATCTTGAAGCCGGCGCTGATATTCTCGAAACCAATACCTTTAACTCTACCTCCATTGCTATGGCGGATTATCAGATGGAGTCGCTGTCAGCTGAAATTAACTATGAAGCTGCCCGACTGGCCCGTATCTGTGCTGATGAATGGACTGCCCGCACGCCCGACAAACCACGCTATGTTGCCGGGGTGCTTGGCCCGACCAACCGAACCGCATCTATTTCACCGAAAGTGAATGATCCGGCATTTCGTAATGTCAGTTTTGATCAGTTGGTTGAGGCTTATCGTGAATCGACCCGTGCTCTGATTGAGGGCGGCGTCGATTTAATTATGATTGAAACGGTTTTCGATACCCTGAATGCCAAAGCTGCCACCTTTGCTGTCGAATCTGAATTTGAAGCTATGGGGGTGCTGTTACCGGTGATGATCTCCGGCACTATTACCGATGCTTCTGGCCGTACTCTATCCGGCCAAACCACCGAAGCTTTTTATAACTCTCTGCGCCACGTGAAGCCGCTCTCTTTTGGCCTGAACTGCGCTTTGGGGCCGGATGAGCTACGCCAATATGTCGCTGAGTTATCAAGAATTTCTGAATATTATGTCAGTGCGCACCCGAATGCCGGTTTGCCGAATGCCTTTGGTGAATATGATCTGGAAGCTAAAGAGATGGCCGAGCAGATTGGTGAGTGGGCGCGGGCAGGGTTTTTAAATATTGTCGGCGGGTGCTGCGGTACCACGCCACGTCATATCGCCGCGATGGTGAAAGCTGTCGCTGGCGTAGCACCACGTCCGTTGCCGGAGATTCCGGTCGCTTGCCGTTTAGCGGGGCTAGAACCACTAACAATCGATGCCAACACATTGTTTGTTAACGTCGGTGAACGGACCAACGTCACGGGTTCGGCCCGCTTTAAGCGGCTGATAAAAGAAGAGAAATATGGCGAAGCGCTCGATGTGGCTCGTCAGCAGGTTGAAAGCGGCGCGCAAATCATCGATATCAATATGGATGAGGGCATGTTGGATGCTGAAGCCGCTATGGTGCGTTTCCTGAATCTGATTGCCGGTGAACCCGATATTGCCCGGGTGCCGATTATGATCGACTCTTCCAAATGGGATGTCATCGAAAAAGGTCTGAAATGTATTCAGGGCAAGGGCATCGTTAACTCCATTTCGATGAAAGAGGGTGTAGATGCCTTTATTCATCATGCCAAGCTGGTGCGGCGCTATGGTGCGGCGATGGTGGTGATGGCGTTTGATGAGCAGGGGCAGGCTGATACGCGCGCGCGCAAGATAGAGATTTGCCGCCGCGCCTATAAAATTCTGACTGAAACCGTTGGCTTCCCGCCGGAAGATATTATTTTTGACCCGAATATTTTCGCCGTCGCTACCGGGATTGAAGAACATAACAACTACGCCGTCGACTTTATTGAGGCTTGTGCCGATATCAAAGCCGAACTGCCGCATGCCATGATTTCAGGCGGTGTCTCCAACGTTTCGTTCTCCTTCCGTGGTAATGATCCGGTGCGGGAAGCTATTCACGCGGTATTTCTTTATTACGCCATTCGTAATGGAATGGATATGGGTATCGTGAATGCCGGGCAGTTGGCTATCTATGACGATCTGTCAGATGAACTGCGTAATGCAGTTGAGGATGTCATTCTTAATCGTCGTGATGACAGCACTGAGCGCCTGCTAGATCTGGCAGAAAAATACCGTGGCAGTAAGAGTGATGAGGTGGCGGTTCAGCAAGCAGAATGGCGCGGCTGGCCGGTGAAAAAACGCCTGGAATACTCGTTAGTTAAAGGGATTACCGAGTTCATTGAGTTGGATACTGAAGAAGCCCGTCAGCAGGCTGACCGGCCAATCGAGGTTATCGAAGGGCCATTGATGGCCGGGATGAATGTGGTGGGTGACTTGTTTGGTGAGGGGAAAATGTTCCTGCCGCAGGTGGTAAAATCCGCCCGAGTGATGAAACAAGCGGTCGCCTATCTCGAACCTTATATTGAAGCCAGTAAACAGAAAGGTACTACGGCAGGTAAAATCTTGCTGGCGACGGTTAAAGGCGATGTGCATGACATCGGCAAAAACATTGTCGGTGTGGTGTTGCAGTGTAATAACTATGAAATCATAGACTTGGGTGTGATGGTGCCGACCGAAAAAATTCTGCGTACTGCGCGGGAAGAAAAGGTCGATATCATCGGTTTATCTGGTCTGATTACGCCATCGCTCGATGAAATGGTGAATGTCGCCAAAGAGATGGAGCGCCAGGGCTTCACCTTGCCGCTGCTGATTGGCGGAGCTACCACCTCCAAAGCACACACCGCGGTTAAAATTGAGCAGAACTACAGTGGGTCCACCACTTATGTCTCTAACGCATCGCGCAGTGTTGGCGTAGTTTCAGCATTGTTATCTGATACGCAACGAGATGATTTTATAGCGAAAACCCGCAAAGAATACGAAACCGTCCGCATTCAACATGCGCGAAAAAAACCACGTACCCCGCCGGTTAGTTTGCAAGTGGCACGAGATAACCAAACCGTTATTGATTGGGAAAATTACACCCCACCAGTGGCGCATAAGTTGGGCGTGCAGGCAGTGGAAGCCAGCATCGAAACTTTGCGTAACTATATCGACTGGACGCCATTCTTTATGACCTGGTCGCTGGCGGGCAAGTATCCGCGTATTTTGGAAGATGAAGTGGTAGGTGAAGAGGCCAAGCGCCTGTTTGCTGATGCCAATGAGATGCTGGATAAGCTGTCAGCGGAGGGCTTACTGCATCCAAAAGGTGTCGTCGGGCTATTTCCGGCCAACAGTGTTGGCGATGACATCGAAATCTATCGCGATGAAAGACGTGATGAAGTGCTGGTGGTTAGCCATCACTTGCGCCAGCAAACCGAGAAAACCGATTTTCCGAACTATTGTCTGGCTGATTACGTCGCACCTAAATCCAGCGGTAAAGCTGATTATTACGGTGCTTTTGCGGTGACCGGCGGGCTGGAAGAGGATGCTCTGGCCGATGCCTATGATGCTCAACATGATGATTACAACAAAATCATGATTAAGGCGCTGTCTGACCGGCTGGCAGAGGCTTTTGCAGAGTATCTGCATGAGCGGGTACGTAAGGTGTATTGGGGCTTCTCACCGAATGAAAATCTGAGCAACGAAGAGTTGGTGCGGGAAAATTATCAAGGGATCCGCCCGGCTCCTGGGTATCCGGCTTGCCCTGAGCATACAGAGAAAGGCCAAATCTGGCAGTTGCTGGATGTGGAAACTCATACGGGTATGAAACTGACGGAATCCTACGCCATGTGGCCTGGGGCATCGGTGTCAGGCTGGTACTTTAGTCATCCGGATAGCAAATATTTTGCTGTGGCGCAAATTCAGCGAGATCAAGTTGAAGATTACGCTGCCCGTAAAGGGATGCCAATTGCCGAGGTTGAGCGCTGGTTAGCTCCGAACCTGGGTTACGATGCGGATTGATAGGTAAGTCCGTTCGATAAGATGAAAAGGAGATAGCCATGATGACTATCTCCTTTTTTATACGCTTAATCGGAGCGCCGAGTTGGTTTTAGCCTCGTGTCACACCAGCGACTGCATTTTTCTGTTCAGAGCCGCCATGAGCGCCAAGCACAGGTGTTTTGCCTTCCATCATTTCACCCACACCACTACCGATTGTCTCGGTGATTTTAGTCGAGGCATTGACTCTGGCCCCGCCTTGCGTGTGTTTACCATTGATATCCTGTAGTTCCAGGCCGTTAGTCTGTAAATTTACATCACTATCTTGACTGGATATTTTCCCGCCAATGAGTTCTGTTTTACCGGCTACATTGAGATTAACTGATTGCGTACCGCTAATGGCGGATTGTTCTGCTACAGCTTTATTATCAACGACTTCTACCTCAATTTTGGCTTTTCCATTGCCACCTTTAACTTGCTCATCCTGAACATTGGTTTTGACTTTTTTGCCAACTGCTTTTGCCCCTTTCTGCCACCATTTTTCTTTGGTTTCTTCTTCACTTGTTGATTCGTCTAATGTCATTTTTTTGCCCTCTTTGGTGTAGCTGAGCGTTTTGACATTGTCTTCTTCTTTCGTGGTGAATTTGCTGGATATTTGGTCATATTGCTTTTTGACTTTGTCGAATAACTTATTGGATTTGGTGGTCAGAGTCTTCTTCACTTTATCTGAACCAATCGGCGACATTTCGGCTGCTTGAGTAATCAAACTATCTTGTTTCTCATTGCTGTGGTTGAAACCAAAGCCGGTATTAACATTCACTTCATGCCGACTATCTTCACGGCTTTGTACTTTCAAGTCACCGCCGATAACACCGGTCATATTGCTGGCTTTAAGAATGCCCCCAGATAGTGCGGCATCTTTGGCACTGTTGAGGACGATATTGTTGCTATTGATATGGGTGTTTTGCTGTATGACAGCATCTAACTGTTCAACATTAACATCCAATTCAGCACTGATATTATGAAGTTTTCCGCTGCTTTGTTTATCAACCACACCTTTGTCATCTTTATTGAAAGAGCTGTTTTGATTACCATTGGCTCCGACAGTAAATTTCCAGTTATTCTTATGCTCTTTGTCTTGTGCCGATTCCAGCAAGATACCGCCATTATCAGCCGTTAGTGTGGTTTTCTGGCTGGTAATATTGGCATTCTGCATATGGATGGCTTGGTTATCGTGACCGCCTGCTTTAACCGTTACCGTACCATTACTATTGATAACGCTGCCCTGATGCTTGAGTGCTGATTCATCTTTATTAGCAACTTTGACCTCAGCTCCCGCACTGATTCCTTTGTTATTTTTATCTGTCCCAGAACTTTGACTGATACCTGCGTTGGCTTTTGCAGACCAGGTCATATCCTCTTTGGAACCGTGTGATTGTGCGGCCAGCACATCAACTTTGCCGCCAGCTATCAACTGAACATCACCCGTTGCTTTATCTTTACTGCCGAATGTCGTGCCTGTCATGGTTAAGTCTTTCCCTGCATTCAGCTCAATACCTTGCTGACCTTGTAATTGGCTGACTTGAGCAACTGAGGTGCTGCTTTCCCCCTTACTGTTGCCACCACCTAAACCTGCACCAAAGTTTTTACTGCCGGTGTTAGTACCGAGATTAGCTTTAGCGTTAGCCTCAACATTATTGTGGCTTTCGCTGGTGTGGTTGGTCGCTTGCTCAAAGCGAATATTGTTACCCGCAGTAATCGTTGTTTTACCATCACCAGCATTGATATTTGTACCTTGATAGACGGCATCTTGTTTGACGTTGATATTGATGCCATTGGCGGCGTTCATACTACCAACTTGTGCGATATCACCTTTCACATGTTGGTCGGTAGAACCGCCTTTACCCTTGCCATCCAGAGTAATATCTTTACCGGTAGAAGTGTAAATGCGCATATCCACCTCGCCAGAGGTTTCGGTAATATGCCGGTCAGAACTATTAATGGCGGCTTCTGAGGTATGGCTCGCTGCATCCAGAGTAATGCCACCTTTATCGGCTTGATATTTTGTCCCCTGATCTTTAACTTCTCCTGCGGCATTGAGCGCAATATTTCCGCCTTTAATTGATGTTACGACGGATTGACTGCTATTGAGGTGGGTCTCTTTGGTGCCACCTTTAGCAGAGAAGTCTACCCCAGCATTGGGTGCACCTATTTCTCCCACAGCTTCGATCATGCCGCCGAGATCAAGTTTTTTCCCATTATTGATCACATCTTCAATTGGACGAGTGACTTCGCCATAAGCAATATTAGCCTCATAGCCGACATCAACTTTTGTAGTTTTGGTATTCGTTATTTCGTTGTTCTCGGCAGCCAGGTTATGGATATTATTTCCCTCAACCTGATAGGCACCCCCAACACTATGGTTAGTTCCCTGATTGGTCACATCTTTAGTTGCAATGATATTCAGATTACCTGCAACTGTTGAATTAGAAACCACGGCAGCTGATTTATCTGTGGTTGTTTGAGTGTCTTCATAGCTGACATTTGCTCCGCTGCCAGCCTTATCCATACCGCCGGTATAGTGGAAATCAACACCGACAGTTTCTTTGGATTTATCGCTGGAGAGGGTGTCTTGTGCTGCCACAAATGAAACATTTTCGCCTTTAATTTCGGCATCGCCTTTGGTGGCAGTGATATTAGATCCAGTGAAGGTGACGTCTTTTTTAGCGTCTAGTTTGACGTTACTACCTTCAAGTGATGCCGCGTGATTTTTGGTGCTGTCAGTTTTCTCACTTTCGCTAGTGTGAGTTAGCTTCAGGCCTGCTTGATACTGATGTTTACCATCATCACTGGTGAAGCCGGAGATGGTCAGTTTGGTTTTTTGTTCATCTATTTGCTGTTGGGTTTGTGCAGCTTTTACATTGATGTCACCCAACGTCTCGATACCGAGTTCGCCGGCACTCTTTACCAGACTACCAATGATATCGACATTATCTTTAGCGATAATTTTAAGATTAGCGTCTGAAACTAACTCACTGCCGGTAATTTTTTCATCACTATTATTGGCTTTGTGTGAGCTGCCGGTAATATTAAAGGCGACCCCGGTGCGCTCATCAATTTTAGTGGTAGTAATACTGACTGCATTGTCGATTTTAATCCCGCCCTCTGCCGCCTGAACATAACCATCTTTGTCAGCCTTGACTTTACTGCCGGTAATAGAGACACCTTTATTACCTACAACAAGAATATTACCCTCAGCGGTTATTTCTGAACGGTGGCTTACTTCCGCATTTTTATCATTATTATTATGGTCTATTCCACCCAGACCTAAGTTTTGTTCATTTCTGCCCTTAGTCGTTTTCTGATTTTTGGTCTTTTGTACATCAATCTTAACTTCATTGGCATTGATTAATAAATCACCGCCAGCAGAAGCTTGAACTCCGTTGGCGCTAATATTCCCTTCTGCGGTCAAACCCATATTTCCACCCGCTTGTAGTGTGGCTTTATTCAGTGTTTGCGTGGTCGTTTTGTTATCCCAGGTTATATCTTTATTTGAATTAACATAATGGTGTCCCTTTTCTTGTGTTGATTCTTGATCAACTACAGCCGCAAGGTTTAAGTCTTTTTTCGCTTTGATTGAAAGGTTATTACCCGCTTTAATAGAAGTACCGGATAGCTTTATATCGCCTTTAGTTGACTGAAGTGAGACATTATTTTCCGCGATAATGGTAGTTCCAACGGTTGTTTGTTGTTCATTTTTATTATCTTTGGATTTACTCCACTCACTGAGCCACCATCCACCGCCTTCTGAATAACCATCTGTGTGTGTATTAGTGAGTTTTTCAGCATTCAGTTGAATGTTGCCACCGTGCATTACAATATTTTTGCCATCAATAATGGCGGCATCAAGATGGTTTTTTTTCTTGGCAATAATAGAAATGTTCGAACCTTTAATTTTGGTACGTTCGAGCGTTTGTGTCGTCGAACCATTAGCAGAGGTTTCAATAATATCGCCTGAGGTAAAAATATCACCGGCGTTAATTGTTATATTTTTACCACTTAAGCTGGCGGGAGTAGGGTTATAATTCAGTTCAGGATCGGAATCGACATCAAGATTAAGTGTGCCAGGCGTTGAAATATCTATTGATTCACGACCGGTATACCCACTTGACATATTGACACCATTCCCCTCCGCGGTATTAATTATTCTGATACGGCCAGCCATCATACCGCCAAATATTTTACTGTCGTAAGCCGAACCAACATATTTTTGTGATGCAAGTATTTCCCCATCAGTACCCACTTTGTTTTGGCCGAGAATGACATTAATGCTTTCTCTGGAGTCTACAGCTCCCAGCATATTAATACGTGGGGCAATTAAGTCTATTGGCCCAACTGTTGATGTGTAACCTGTCATATTTAATAAATTGGTGTTATTACGAGTATCAAACCCTTGTAAATTACCTTGGTCAACTAATGGATTACCGACTACTAGTGAGTTTCGAGTAGTATTAATAAAACCACAGCCATCACAGGTAATTCCATTAGGGTTAGCCAGAATATAATCAGCGGCCATACCAAAGACTTCCTGCTTGCCTAATAATAATGAAGGGTTACGGCTGATAACTTCATTCAGAATAATATTCGCTGCTTGACCATTTAAATTCTGGTTAGCGGATAATTGCCCAGCAAGTTGTGACTGTCCGGCACTGAGGGAGTTATTAAATACAGCACCCTCTTTGCTAACATTGAATTCATTATATTGGTTATGGGATAAACCGGAGGCCGAGGGTTTGACGATATCGACTACCGCAGCGCCATTGATTGAGCTAACTCCTGGGTTATGAGCAGGATCGCCAGCACCGACAATGCCCGCTGCATAACAGGTGGCGACTGATACTGAAATAATAGCGACGGCCGCCGCCAGTTTTCCTGCCGGGGAGAGCCTGAACTTATTTTGTTTCATTTTTACTTCTCCATTTTTGTCATATTGCTTGGTGTTGATAAAAATTGGCTTTCACTGGCAGCGGTGAACTAAAAGGAATAAGAGAAGCGCGCCAGAATTTGAGTCGGGTCTTTATTTTCTGATTTACCGGACAGCAGATGACCACGACTGGCTTCAATATCCAGTTTGATATCGCGGTAGCTGATATTGATGCCCGCGCTTAAACCCATAGCGCTGCTCCAGCCTTGTGATAATTGCTGAATACGACCGACATCCGCCCCTAACCGTGGCGTTATAATGGTGTTGCCAAGAGAGAAATTGCGGGATAGCGTATTTTGTAAATACCAACCTTTATCGGCAGATAAAGTATTGCGACTAAAGCCGCGAACAGCATTGCTGTCGGTGATACTCAACCATTCAACGCCCGGTAAACGGTCGCGGGTATATTGGCCATAGAATTGATTACTAAACAGGTAGAAGTCATCAAACAGTTTGAAATATTGATTGGAAGTAACGGCTGCTTTAACTTTAGTGAATTGGCTATCCTGATAACTGGCAGTTAAATTCTGATCGGCTCCTAACCACGATAATCCTTGTTCAATACCCACATTTATATTGAATATGCCAGTTGGTAGGATGTGAAGGTGATTAATGCCTAATTCAAATACCGTCAGTGTCGGGCTACTCACTGCTATTCTTTGATCGTTAAAATAGTTTTCTGCCTGTTTATAGGTTAACTGTGCGCTTAAGCCATTAATTTGGTCTTGTTCGCGATGGAAAACGTAATCAGTCCGTAAACCGTGCTGCTGGGTTTTCCCCTTGAGCTCAATAGTATTAAATTGCAATTTCACCGGATAAAGGTATTCGGAATAACTGCCAAAACCACTGAAGGTCAGTGCACCGTAAGGAACGGAATAAAATAGTGAGTAGGCTTTACTATGATTTTTCTGTGGATTATCAGTGGTGGTGCTGATATTCAAACTGAGGGAATCCGATAGCCCAAGAGGGTTATCGAAAGAAAATGCATTGCGGCTCAACCATTTTCCGGTACTTTTATTACCATAATTATCAAGAGAGGTTGTCAGATGCCACGGTTTTGTCCGGATATTACTCAGTTTCAGAATTGATCCCCCCGCTTTATTTCCCGGTAATATATCTACGGTAATTTTGTTGGAAGGCAGACGGTTGGCTTGATCCAAACTTTGATCAAGTTGTTTAATATTTAATGGCTGACCCAGCATATTGGGGAAAATAGTTTCACCATTTAATTCTGGATCATCACTTTCAATGCTCTCAATAAAGCCTTCTGTGACGTCCACCCCGAGTTCATCTTCTTCGTCGGGAGGAATAAACTGGATGCGCGCTGTAATATAGCCTTTACTAAGATAAAGTTGAGTCAGCTCTCGGGCCAGAAGATTGACATGCTCACTATTGATACATTGTTCGGGTATGGCGCTTAATGACTCTAAATCTGTTGCGGTCAATAAGGTAATACCCTGAATATAGATGCCACTAATAGGAAGGCATTGTGCGCTATCGTCTAATTCCGGAGCACTATTTTCAGGCGTATCTATTTCTGCTTCAGGTTGTTTAGCATGAGGTTGGCGACGTTCTTCTATTAAGTGGTTTATCTCATTGCTATTGTTCTGTAAGTTTTGGCGAGCTTCATTGATCGAAGAGGGAATATCCATCCCCGGAGTGGTATTAGCGTAGGCGCCCGTGCTCAATAAAAAACATAATGCGGTGCGTTTTTTGATCATGATATCTGTGGGGGAGTTTACTGGCGGAATAGGCTCAGTCGTCTCCATCCTTGAGTCAAATTTACGGGCAGCACTATTACCGTCCCTGATAAGTAAAAACGGCGGGGCGGCTTGGGAATTAAGTTATATTCAGGAAAAACTGAAATATAATAATTTTTTGATATTCGAAGACAGATAAATAATGAAATTTATAATTATTTAATCTCTATTCAGGTCAATGCAGGATGTTATTGATTAAATTTTAACGGGAGGGGCATGGCAAGATAAAATGGAAGAAATAGATGCCCGTGTTTAACGGGCATGGTGAATAGGCTGGATTACTCTTTGTCTTTATTTACCGGTTTACCTGACCAATAACCTGCCAGCAGTGAGCCAGATAAGTTATGCCAAACCGAGAACAGCGCGCCTGGCAGTGCGGCCAGAGGGGAGAAGTAAATTTTACCCAGAGTCGCTGCTAATCCTGAGTTTTGCATCCCTACTTCAATCGCCAATGTGCGGCAGGTTGACTCATCAAAACCAAACAGTTTCCCACCCCAGTATCCGCTTAACAGGCCAATACCGTTATGCAGAATAACTGCAATAATCACTACGAAACCGACAGAAGCAATGTGGCTCTGGCTACCGGCGACTACCGCACTAATAATGGCGACAATACAGACCATCGACATGGCTGGCAGATAAGGCTCGATACGTTTGACTGTTTTAGTAAAGGTATGATGGACAATCAGGCCCGCAGTAATAGGGATAACTACGATTTGCAGAATACTTTTTAGCATCCCAGCCACATCCACACTGATGGTGGCATCCACATATAAACGGGTCAGTAGTGGGGTAGCGAACACGCCTACCAAGGTTGAAACCGCAGAGATAGTCACGGAGAGTGCCACATCACCTTTCGCCAGATAAATCATGACATTGGATGCTGTTCCGCTGGCAACACTGCCGACCAATACCATACCGGCAGACAGATCGGGTGGCATACGGAATAAGATTGCCAGAATCCAGGCGGTGAGCGGCATAATCAGATAATGCAGGAATGTTGCCGCCGCAACCGGTGCTGGGCGCGATAACACGCGTTTGAAATCATCCAACCGCAGGGTGACTCCCATAGTAAACATAATAAGCATCAATAGTGGGCCAACATACGGGCCAATGCCGACAAAGGTTGTTGGGCGGAAATAGGCCGCAACTGAGAGCAATAATGCCCAGAGTGGGAACAGCCGAGTGATTTTGGCTAACATGAAGCGAGTGTCCTTAATCGTCAGTGTCAGAGATAAGAAAACCGGACGAAAGCGCCCGGTTTGTTATAAAAGTACATTAGTATATTGCTGGTTATTTAAACAATTTGGTTGTTCAAATAATCAGTTATTCAAAGAGATTGTGATGCAGCGTTTGTACCACTTTCTCTGCATCAGTGCCCGGCACCAGGAAGCATAGGTTGTGGCTGCTGGCTCCGTAACAAATCATGCGGATATTGAATGGGTCTAACACGCCAAACACCTCTTTACCCACCCCGCAGGCTTGCGACAGGTTGTTTCCGATAATTGCCACCAATGCCAGATTTTCTTCCACTTCAACCCGGCACAGGGAGGAGAGCTCGGTCAACAATGAGCTGGTCAACAAGCTATCGCCAGTCGATGTCGAGCCGGTCGTATCTAGTGTCAGCGCTACACTCACTTCGGAGGTGGTTATCAAATCAACCGAGATATTGTGGCGTGCCAGAATGTTAAAAACTTCGGCCAGAAAACCGCGTGCGTGCAGCATATTCAGGCTATGCAGGGTTAGCAGGGTTTGTTTGCGGCGTAATGCTAAAGCTCGGAACAGCGGAGGGTTGTAAGTTTCATTGCACACTAAGGTGCCGCCAGCTTCGGGGTCTTTGCTCGATCCGACAAACACCGGGATATCGCTACGCACGGCCGGTAATAAAGTTGCCGGGTGCAGCACTTTGGCACCAAAAGTCGCCATTTCAGCAGCTTCTTCAAAAGCGATTTTATCAATACGTTTTGCACCGGGAACTACGCGCGGGTCAGTGCTATAAATCCCTGGAACATCCGTCCAGATATCAATGCGGCTGACATTCAGCGCTTCCCCCAACAATGCAGCAGTGTAATCACTGCCACCCCGGCCTAGCGTGGTGGTGCGACCTTTACTTTCGCTACCAATAAAACCTTGCGTTACGATAATGGCGTGCTCGATACGGGGCGCTAATTGGGTCTGGGCCAGTTCGGCTAATGCATGGGTATCTGGCTCGGCACGGCCAAAGCGATCATTGGTGCGCATAATTTTACGTACATCAAACCATTCCACCGCCACCTGGCGTTGGCGCAACAGTTCGACAAACAATAATGTCGACATTAATTCGCCGTGGCTGACCAGTTCATCCGTCAGTGCTGCCGAGGTCGCCAGACTGGCCGCTTCTGACAGCATGGCAATGTTCTCCAGCATGCGGTCAATTTCTTCGCGAATAACGGCTGGGTCGGAAAGTTTAGCGAGAATGCTGTATTGAATGCGGCGGATTTCATCTAAATGAATGGCGCGTGTTTCCTGTTCGCAACCATCGGCCAGCGCGACCAACAGATTGGTAATCCCGGCCGAAGCCGACAGAATAACCAAACGAACATCCGGGTTCGATAAAACTACGTCAGCACTGCGGCTCATGGCATCAAAATCAGCCACACTGGTACCACCAAATTTGGCGACGACAGTTGGGGTTGGGGCGCTGCGAGCAGTCTGTTGTTGTGAAGCCTGTCGTTGTGAAGCGGAAATCATCTAAAAAAACCTCGTGTCAGATGCCATCTCGGGTGGTCGGCTGTATTTTTCTCTGTACAAGGAAATAACGGGTTATCCACTTTCTGTCAATGAAATGGCTATGAGGTATTTTCATATTTAATAATATGCTCCCTCATATCACTAAATTGATTGGATACTGGCCTGAATGTGAGCGGCCACTATACTCGTCATACTTCAAGCTGCATGTGCGTTGGCTGCCTTCGCGTACCCCAGTCACTTACCTCATGTAAGCTTCTGGGGATTTACTCAGTTGCCGCCTTCCTGCAACTCGAATTATTTAGAGTATCTGATTGAAGGTCTTCAGATTATGATTAAAAATCTTAAGATGAACCGAGGTATTGAGAAACATGGATCAGATCAATAGTTGTTTCGAGAGATAATACCTATCGCAAGAAAAGAGATCTCAATCACAGGGTAACAGGATACAATCAAGGTATTCGTTTCATTAATCCTTAAGCCTAGAAGAGCGCCGCTATGAAAAATATTAATCCTAGTCAAACCGCTGCCTGGAAAGCGTTACAGCAACACTTTGAACAGATGAAAGATGTCACTATCAGCAGTCTGTTTGCCAAGGACGACCAGCGTTTTAACAAGTTCTCAGCGACTTTTAACGATCAAATGCTGGTGGATTTCTCCAAAAATCGCATTACCAGCGAAACCATGGAAAAACTGCAAGCTCTGGCTAAAGAAACTGATCTGGCTGGTGCAATTAAAGCGATGTTCTCTGGTGAGAAAATCAACCGCACCGAAGACCGTGCCGTGCTGCATATTGCTCTGCGTAACCGCAGTAATACGCCGATTGTGGTCGATGGCAAAGATGTGATGCCAGAAGTAAACGCAGTACTGGCTAAAATGAAACAGTTCTGTGACCGCGTGATTGGCGGCGAATGGAAAGGCTATACCGGCAAAGCGATTACTGATGTGGTGAATATCGGTATCGGTGGTTCAGATCTCGGCCCTTACATGGTGACCGAAGCGCTACGCCCGTATAAAAATCATCTGAATATGCATTTCGTTTCTAACGTGGATGGCACTCATATTGCTGAAACGTTGAAACCGCTGAACCCAGAAACCACGCTATTCCTGGTCGCATCAAAAACCTTTACCACTCAAGAAACCATGACTAACGCCCACAGCGCGCGTGACTGGTTCTTGTCTACCGCGAGTGATGAGAAACATGTTGCGAAGCACTTTGCTGCATTGTCCACTAATGCCAAAGCAGTAGGCGAGTTTGGTATTGATACCAACAATATGTTTGAGTTCTGGGATTGGGTCGGTGGCCGTTATTCGCTGTGGTCTGCGATTGGCTTGTCTATCGCGCTGTCGGTTGGTTTCGAAAACTTCGAACAACTGCTCAGTGGTGCACATGCTATGGACAAGCACTTTGCAGAAACTCCGGCTGAGAAGAACCTGCCGATTCTGCTGGCATTGATTGGTATCTGGTACAACAATTTCTTTGGTGCAGAAACCGAAGCCATCCTGCCATATGACCAGTATATGCACCGTTTCCCGGCTTACTTCCAGCAGGGCAATATGGAATCCAACGGTAAATATGTTGGCCGTGATGGTAAACCAGTTGATTACCAGACTGGCCCAATTATTT
Organism: Yersinia sp. 22-579; assembly: GCF_030433455.1. Taxonomy (NCBI): domain Bacteria; kingdom Pseudomonadati; phylum Pseudomonadota; class Gammaproteobacteria; order Enterobacterales; family Yersiniaceae; genus Yersinia; species Yersinia sp. 22-579. The sequence continues at coordinate 22,763 of NZ_JAUJTZ010000022.1, forward strand.
GGGGTGAGCCAGGCACTAATGGTCAGCATGCGTTTTATCAGTTGATCCATCAGGGCACCAAATTGGTTCCTTGTGACTTTATCGCACCGGCTATCAGTCATAATCCACTGAGTGACCATCACGCGAAACTGCTGTCTAACTTCTTTGCACAAACCGAAGCGCTGGCTTTCGGTAAATCACTGGCAGAAGTTGAAGCAGAATTTGCTGCAGCTGGCAAAACACCTGAGCAAGTGGCTCATGTTGCACCATTCAAAGTGTTCGAAGGTAACCGCCCAACCAACTCTATCTTGCTGCGCGAAATCACGCCGTTCAGCTTGGGTGCATTGATTGCGCTGTATGAGCACAAGATCTTCACGCAAGGGGTTATCCTGAATATCTACTCCTTCGACCAATGGGGTGTAGAGCTGGGTAAACAACTGGCGAATCGTATTTTGCCAGAACTGGCAGATGACAAAGATGTCACCAGCCATGACAGTTCTACCAATGCGTTGATTAACCGTTTCAAGAGCTGGCGTTAAGCTAACGGGCTAAGCTCTTTGATCCGTGCTTATTAGCCCCTTACTGATGTAAGGGGCTTTTTTTCGGCCCGGATCATTTCACCTACTTTCAATAGGAGTATTTATGGCCAAAAATTCGCGCTCACAGTGGATAGCCAAAAATCTACAGCGTTTACTGAATGTGGGGTTGATTGTATTAGCCGCTATTTTGGTGGTCTTTCTGATAAAAGAAACCTTCCATCTTGGCAAGGTTTTATTCGTCAATAATCAGGATGCGTCTTCTTACATGCTGATTGAAGGGATTGTGATCTACTTTTTGTATTTCGAGTTTATCGCATTGATTGTTAAGTACTTTGAGTCTGGCTATCACTTCCCACTGCGCTATTTTATTTATATCGGGATCACCGCAATTATCCGCTTGATCATTGTCGATCATGAGAATCCAATTGATACGCTGATTTATTCCGGCTCGATATTATTGTTGGTGGTGACTTTGTATTTAGCCAATACCGAGCGGCTGAAAAGAGAATAAAAATGGCGGCCATTACGGCCGCCCTAAAGACACAGTACCAGAGGGAAAAATACCCTTCTTACTTGAAATTGTAGCGTTGTTTACTGCTCTCTCTCACCCGAATCACTGACTTGAGTCAGCTCATCGGGATTCACTCGTTTGTTGCCTAGCTACAATTCCAATTACTTTGGGTATTGGGTGATGAAATTTTGAATCTTTAACCTTTCACTCCACCTGCCGTGAGGCCACCGACCAGCCAGCGCTGCGCCAGTAAGAAGACGGCGGTGATAGGAATGGCTGATAACACGGCGGCAGCGGCAAAATCGCCCCACAGATAGTTTTGCGGGTTCAAGTATTGCTGCATACCCACTGCCAGAGTGTAGCTGTCCACATCGCGCAACAGCAGTGACGCGACCGGGACTTCGGTAATCGCGGCAATAAACGACAGAATAAAGACCACAGCTAAAATCGGTACTGACAGTGGCAACAGCACCAGTCTGAAAGCTTGCCATGGCGTAGCGCCATCCAGAGCGGCGGCTTCTTCCAATGAGTTATCAATGGTTTCGAAATAGCCTTTGATGGTCCAAACATGCAGGGCAATCCCTCCCATATAAGCAAAAATTACGCCGCCGTGGGTATTCAGCCCAATAAACGGCATATATTGCCCAAGGCGGTCGAACAGGGCATATAACGCCACCAGTGACAGCACCGCAGGGAACATCTGGAAAATCAGCATACTTTTCAGCAGGGTGTCTTTGCCGCGAAAACGCATACGGGCAAAGGCGTAAGCACAAGTGGTGGATAAGGTGACAATACCAATGGCGGTAATCACCGCAATTTTGACTGAGTTCCACAGCCATAACATCACCGGGAATGGCGGCGGTGTCACGCTACCATCAGCATGGGTGACACTCATACCCAGAGCCAGTTTCCAGTGTTCCCAGGAGATTTGATCCGGGATCAGGCTGCCAGTGGCAAAGTTACCGGGCCGCAGTGAAATGGTAATCACCATCAGTAGCGGGAACATAATCAGCGCGATAAAGCACAGCATTAAGAAATGAGTGCCAAATAGACGCAAACGCTGGGATTTAGGTTGAACCATAGCCATCTGCATCTCCTCCTTAGTCAAAATTCATTTTGCTGGCTTTCAAATTCAGTATCGCAAGTGCGCCTACCAGAATGAAAATCAGTGTTGCAATTGCCGCTGCCAGCCCGAAGTCTTGCCCACCTCCACCTTCAAAGGCGACACGATAGGTATAGTTAACCAGCAAATCGGTATATCCCGCAGGGGTACTGGTGCCAATCATATCCGGGCCGCCTCGGGTTAATAACTGAATCAGAACGAAGTTATTAAAGTTAAAGGCAAAACTGGCAATCATGAGCGGGGTCAGCGGCTTAATCAGCAACGGGAAGGTGATACGGAAAAAGTTCTGGAAAGGCCCGGCACCATCCATAGCTGATGCTTCATATAAGTCATCAGGAATGGCTTTCAACAGCCCCATACAGAGGATCATCATGTAGGGATAACCCAGCCAGGTATTCACAATCAAAATCATACTTTTGGCAGTAATTGGGTCACTGAACCATTCGGGTTTGATACCAAATAACTGATTAAGCATCAGGTTAATTTCCCCGAAGCTTTGGTTAAATAACCCTTTGAAGATCAAAATTGAGATAAATGACGGAACCGCGTAAGGCAATATCAGTAGCACGCGATAGATAGCTTTACCTTTCAGGGCATCCCATTGCACCACGCAGGCCAGCACCATACCGACGGCAACGGTCAGGATGACACTCAAGACTGAGAAGAGGATGGTCCAGATAAAGATCGAGATAAAGGGCTTTTGGATACCTTCATCTTGCAGTACCCGCAGGAAGTTTTTCCAGCCGATGGTGATAGTAAAACCGGGGCTGAGTTTTTCATTTTCCCACTGACCGTCAGCATTGATTGCCTGGTAAAAGCCAGTATCAAGGTTTGGTCGATATATCACACCTGTCTGCTGATTTTTGAGTTCTTTACCGTCAGCAGCCAATATGTAAAGCGGGCTGGTTTCGGCGAATTGACGCAGTGAACTCATGCGTAGCTCACCCCCATTGGGCAAGACGGCCACCACGCCACTCAGTGCCTGACGATTTTGGGTAATAATACGCAGTGAAGCACGCTCGCCAGTCTGTTCAGCGCTGGCAGGGGCAAGGTGTAGTAACTGTCCATTGACCGCATCAAAGCTGAAAGGCTCGGAAATCAGTACGTTACTATCATCCGGGTTAGTCAGTTGCAAACGCCATTGGTTATCGCTGGGGTAAAGACCAAAAGTGTATGTTTTACCGGTCTGGAATTGTCTATCCAGTAATACTGATTGGGCGCGTTCAAAGGTTAATTGGTTAGTACTGCTGTAATTGGTAAAGGCAATGGCAATAGTACAAATCAAGGGGAACAGAACAAATAGCCCCATCCCTGCTACGCCGGGGTAAACATAACGCCAGGCATAAGCACGGCGATTAGCAAAAACGTACAGCCCCAGAGTCACCAGAATCAGCGTCACGATGGCAAAAAGATATTCGCCCTGAGAATACATCAACACGATTAAATAGCAGGTAAATAAGCTTAATATGCTGATAATAAGCCACTTAAGCGCATCACTTTGCCACCAGGCGGTTTTCTTTTTACGGCTTTGGTATTCGGTGTGGGATAACTGCATAATGTTCCCTTAAGCTCATTCTATTAGCGACTTCTACGACTGAAAACAGTGTCGGGGCACGGCGAACCGCGCCCCTTTTGCAGGTGAAACAGTTACTTAACGATACGGGCTGCTGCGTCGTTCAATGCAGCTTCCACGGTTTGACGCCCACTGATGGCGTTCAATACCGCACTGCGGGTTGCATACCAGAAGGCGGCCATTTGCGGAATATTTGGCATGATTTCGCCTTTGGTGGCGTTAGCCATAGTTGCCGCAATACGTGGATCTTTTGCCAATTGCTCTTGGAATGATTTCAGTGCAACAGCGCCCAGAGGCTTATCTTTATTGACTTCAGCCAGGCCTTGGTCAGTTATCAGATAGTTTTCCAGGAATTCAGTCGCCAGTTCTTTGTTCGGGCTGGCAGCGTTAATACCGGCAGTCAGAACACCCACGAACGGCTTGGAAGGTTGGCCGTGGAAGGTTGGCAGCAACGTCACGCCGTAATTGATTTTGCTCTTATCAATGTTAGACCATGCCCACGGGCCATTGATGGTCATCGCGGTTTCGCCTTTGTTAAAGGCCGCTTCTGCGATGGAGTAATCAGTATCAGCATTGATGTGTTTGTTCTTCACCAGATCGACAATAAATTGCAGGCCGGCTTTAGCACCCGCATTATTCACGCCGACGTTTTTGACATCATAGACGCCGTTTTCAGATTTGAAGGCATAACCGCCGTCAGCGGCGATAAGTGGCCAGGTGAAGTAGGGTTCTTGCAGGTTCCACATAATGGCACTCTTGCCATTCGCACGCAGGGTGGTATCCAGTGCAGGAATCTCTTCCCAGGTCTTCGGTGCTTCTTTGATCAGGTCTTTGTTATAAATCAGAGACAGTGCTTCGACCGCCACTGGGTAACCAATCAGTTTGCCATTAAAGCGCACGGCGTCCCAAGTGAATGGGAACAGTTTGTCCTGGAAAGCTTTAGATGGGTGCAATTCGGCCAGCAAACCAGATTGCGCGTAGCCACCAAAGCGGTCATGTGCCCAGAAGATAATGTCTGGGCCATCACCGGTCGCAGCCACTTGTGGGAATTTTTCTTCCAGTTTATCTGGGTGCTCGATAGTGACTTTGATGCCGGTGTCTTTTTCAAATTTCTTACCGACTTCCGCCAACCCGTTATAGCCTTTATCGCCATTAATCCAGATAACCAGTTTACCTTCTTCAATCTTGGCAAAAGCAGAGGAAGAGAGCACCAGTGTGGTTAACGCTGAAAGGGCCAAAACACGTGCGGTCTTACCAATGCCGGATTTTGTGAAGCTGCGAGTCATAATCCAATCCTTTTATCCAATTTTGTGGGTACCGACTTTCTTGTGAGTCATTCATGCATTTATTACAGGGACTAATACATTACGCTGACATATTGAGTCACAACTAGATACAGCATCATCCTCCCCCTCTCTACGCCCCCCAACGAGTTATTGTGATCGACTTAACACTGCAGCCTATTCTGTGGTGTCAGACACAATAATGTAGGTCGAAATTTGCGTGTCAGGTCACGTATTTGTATTTGTGATGGAACTTCTGCTCGCAGTGGTCGTTCCCTCATCCTCCCATCTCCTCCCCCATGAAAAACTTTGTTACGGATGATTACCAAATAGTGCTACTCCCGCATTATCGCCGTCATTGAAAGCGACGCAGTCATTGAAACAGTGTCAGCACCATTGAAACAGCGTCACCAACCAAATGTGGTTGTTCGGTTAATTATTACCCAGGTAGATCAGGACGTTGCAGCGTTAACCAACGTGCGGCCCTATACTCAGGCCGCGACGTCGTCCGGGGCAACCTTGCTTAGGCATGGCGGTACGGCGCGCAGCAAGAGAGTCATCAGGGGACTGGGAGTAATCGATGGGTCATGCCGGAATTTGCTTCCGCCATTTTTCTTCAGTCAGGTTCATATGAAAAGTTGTTTGCGTAAGCGAAGGAGTAACAGATGGCTAATGTAACGCTGAGCGGCGTTTATAAGGCCTTTGGTGAGGCTGTGATTTCCAAAAATATTAATTTGGAAATCGATGACGGTGAGTTTGTTGTATTTGTTGGTCCATCCGGGTGTGGAAAGTCAACGCTACTGCGGATGATTGCCGGTCTTGAGGATATTACCTCGGGTGAGTTGTTGATTGGCGGTAAACGGATGAATGAAGTGCCACCGTCAGAGCGCGGTATTGGCATGGTGTTTCAGTCATATGCGCTTTATCCCCATTTATCTGTAGCAGAAAACATGTCTTTCGGCCTGAAGTTGGCCGGTGCGAAGAAAGCAGAAATTAACCAACGGGTGAATCAGGTAGCTGAAGTGCTGCAACTGGCTCACCTGCTGGAACGCCGACCTAAAGCGCTATCAGGTGGTCAGCGTCAGCGTGTGGCCATCGGCCGTACCTTGGTCGCCGAGCCGGATGTCTTCTTGCTTGATGAACCGCTTTCCAACCTGGATGCGGCACTACGAGTGCAGATGCGCATTGAGATATCACGCCTCCATAAGCGCCTGCAACGCACCATGATTTACGTCACCCACGATCAGGTCGAAGCCATGACCTTGGCCGACAAAATTGTGGTGCTGGATGCCGGCAATGTAGCGCAAGTCGGTAAGCCACTGGAACTGTACCACTATCCAGCCAACCGCTTTGTCGCAGGCTTTATCGGTTCGCCAAAAATGAATTTTTTACCGGTTAAAGTGACCGCCGTTGAACCTCATCAAGTGCAGATCGAACTGCCAAATCCTAATGGCCAGTTAGTGTGGCTGCCGGTGGAAGGTGAGCGAGTTCATGTCGGTGCAAATATGTCTTTGGGTATCCGCCCGGAACATCTGCTGCCAAGCAGTGCCTCTGAAGTCACGCTGGAAGGTGAAATTCAGGTGGTAGAGCAACTGGGTAATGAGACTCAAATTCACATCCAAATCCCTGCAATACGTCAAAACCTGGTCTACCGCCAGAACGACGTGGTGCTGGTAGAAGAAGGTGCAACATTCGCCATCGGTCTGCCGCCATACCGTTGTCATCTGTTCCGTGAAGATGGCACTGCGTGTAAGCGATTGTACCAAGAACTGGGCGTCTAGTTACCACGACGGTCAGTTTCGGAAAATGTTAAGCACGCATGCCGACAGGCAAATATAACAGGAGATTACTGATGACTACTCTGCGCAAGTTACCGATAGCACTGGCTGTTGCCGCTGGTGTCCTTTCCACTCAAGCTCTGGCTGTTGATTTCCACGGGTATGCGCGTTCCGGTATCGGCTGGACGGGTAGCGGCGGCGAACAGCAATGTTTCAAAGCAACCGGTGCCCAAAGCAAATACCGTCTGGGCAACGAGTGTGAAACTTATGCGGAACTTAAATTAGGCCAGGAATTGTGGAAAGAAGGCGATAAAAGCTTCTACTTAGATACCAACGTCGCGTATTCCGTTTCGCAACGTGATGACTGGGAATCCACCGATCCGGCTTTCCGCGAAGCCAACGTGCAGGGTAAGAATCTGATCGAATCCTTGCCGGGTTCCACCATGTGGGCCGGTAAACGTTTCTATCAACGCCATGACGTTCATATGATTGACTTCTACTACTGGGATATTTCCGGCCCAGGTGCAGGTTTAGAAGCCATTGATCTGGGCTTCGGTAAATTGTCTGTGGCAGCAACCCGTAACTCAGAAGCGGGTGGTTCAAGTGCCTGGATCGACAATCAACGCAAAGATGCCGACAAAACCATCAACGATGTGTATGACATCCGTTTAGCTGGTTTAGAAACTAACCCAGGTGGCTCACTGGAATTCGGTGTGGATTATGGCCGTGCCAACACCCAGGATGGATATGCTTTAGCACCCAATGCTTCTAAAGATGGCGTGATGCTGACCGCAGAACATACTCAAAGCATGATGGGTGGCTTCAACAAATTTGTGGTTCAGTATGCTACTGACTCTATGACTTCATATAACAGCGGCCATTCACAAGGGTCAGCCGTGAATAACAATGGTCACATGCTGCGTATTATCGACCACGGTGCCATCAATCTGGCAGAGAAGTGGGACATGATGTATGTCGCGTTGTATCAGGATACCGACTGGGACAATAACAACGGCACCACGTGGTACAGCGTGGGTGTGCGCCCAATGTACAAATGGACGCCAATCATGAGTACTTTACTGGAAGCGGGCTACGACAATGTTAAATCACAACGTACCGGTGACCGTAACGGCCAATACAAACTGACCCTGGCACAACAATGGCAGGCAGGTGACAGCATCTGGTCTCGTCCGGCAATCCGTGTCTTTGCTACTTATGCCAACTGGGATGAGAAGTGGGGCTATAACGATGTGGCCGGTGCGGACAATGGTCTGGCGCAAAATGGTACCTTTGATACCAATAGCCGTGGCAAGAATAACGAAGTGACTTTCGGCGCGCAATTCGAAGCCTGGTGGTAACAGAAGTGATACAGCCGTCCTTTGGGGCGGCTGTTCTGTTTGCTGAAATATGACAGAACTAATTGGTTAACTTTGCCGACCTTGCCTGTGCACAGTTAGCGCTGACGCTCAATGTACGAGGGTATAACAATGAAAAAGAATCTGCTGACACTCTGTCTGGCATTGGCTCTGGGGGTCACCGCACCTCTTGCAGCACAAGCCGAATCAACGATTTCTCCTGCGAATGTTTCTATCGCGCCGACTATCAGTACCGCGACATTACAACAATTGCCTTGGCAGCCATTAGTGCCACCGGCGACGCAAGATATTAAATTGACTGCTTCCAGTCCGCAAATCTCGCAAGGAAATGTGGAAGGGGCGGTAGCCGCTTTTGCTTTACCCGCCGATCGTGGATCAATGGAGATCACGCTCAGCAGTTTAGTGACAGACAACCAATTATTTGCTCCGAGCGTATTAGTGTTAGACGAACAAATGCGTCCGGCGGCTTATTATCCTTCCAGCTATTTCACTTATGAAAAAGCGGGCATCATGACCAGCGATCGTTTGCAAGGAGTGATGAAGTTGACTCCGGCGCTGGGACAAAAACAGATCTACCTGCTGGTCTACACCACCCGTGATGATCTGGCTAAAACTACCAAGCTACTGGATCCAGCGAAGGCATATGCTATGGGCGTGGGTAATGCGGTGCCCGATATTCCGGATCCTATTGCCAAACATATCCCAACCGGTAATTTGAGAATTAAAGCCACTGCCGAGCAAGGCATGGGTAATGTGATGATTGGTTTAATACAGTCAACACCGGCATCAGCACCTGTGGTGGTGGGCAGCGCAGCCCAGCCTGCGGCAGTCGCAGCACCAGTCGCGGCAAAACCGGCAGAGCCAATGCTGAGTGAGACTGAAAACTACTTCAACCAGGCGATTAAAGACGCGGTGAAAGCCGGTGATGTCGATAAGGCGCTGAAATTGTTGAACGAAGCGGAACATTTGGGCTCAACTTCAGCCCGAAAAACCTTTATTGGTAGTGTAAAAGGCAAGGGGTAAATCCCGGCACTGCCGAATATGGCTGGATGATTGGTGCGCCTCGGCGCACCTTTTTTCGTTTAGATCTAATAACAGCTACTGCGCAGGGCCTGCCCTTAAACTATTACCTCTTATTATGCTTTGTTTAGCTGCTCTTCCTCCCTCATTTAGATATTATATCGCTGATATATTCGTCGGTTAATATGCTGTTGTAGCTATGATAATCAGATGCCGCCAGCAGCCCATTCTGCGCTACAATGGCTCCCTATTGACGACTTAGCGGGGGTGGGCTTTTTATCCCCCAGCAGGGAGCAAATTGCATGTCTACCGGCGATGCATCAATTATAAAGCCTATCCAATGGTATGCCATTGAGCAGCCGAACCTACCGGCCGCTATCGCGGATTGGTTGATGGAATTAGGCTCGATGACCCGACGTTTTGAGCAACATTGCCAGCGGGTTCATGTCGAACCACAACGAGAATGCTTTATTACACGTCATGCATTAGGCGAAGATGCTGAACATCTGCCGATAAGTGAGCGCTATTGGCTGCGCGAGATTGTATTGTGTGGTGATAATGAGCCGTGGCTACTGGGGCGTACTATCATCCCCGAAGAAACACTGTCTGGCCCTGATCGGGCGCTGGTGGATTTAGGCACATTACCCCTTGGGCGCTATTTATTTGGTGGCAACAATTTAACCCGGGATTATATTCAAGTAGGGCGGCAAGAGGAGCTTTGGGCGCGCCGTTCGTTACTGCGCCTGTCAGGTAAGCCCCTGTTGTTGACGGAAGTTTTTTTACCCGCCTCGCCGCTATATTCGATTTAAGAGGGGGGAGATTTTGGAGAGTGAGAAATTGAAGGGAAGTGAATTTCAGAGCAAATGGCAGGCTTATTGCCGTTTGATGCGCATCGATAAACCCATTGGCTCATTATTACTGTTGTGGCCGACCCTCTGGGCGTTATGGTTGGCAGGGAAAGGTATTCCCGACACCAAAATATTGATTGTTTTTGTCTTGGGCGTTTTTTTTATGCGCGCGGCTGGGTGTGTCGTCAACGATTATGCTGACCGCCGTATTGACGGTTTTGTGAAACGTACCGCATCACGGCCATTACCTAGCGGCCTTATCAGTGAGAGAGAAAGCAAAGTTCTGTTTGTCGTCTTGGTATTGCTCTCGTTTGGGTTGGTACTCACGCTCAATAGCATGACCATCTGGCTGTCATTGGCAGCACTGGCATTAGCCTGGATCTATCCCTTTATGAAGCGGGTGACACATCTGCCGCAGGTGGTCTTGGGTGCGGCCTTTGGTTGGTCAATCCCCATGGGTTTTGCCGCCGTGAGCGAAAGTTTACCTTTGGTCTGCTGGTTACTTTTATTGGCTAATATCTGCTGGACGGTGGCTTATGACACCCAATATGCGATGGTTGACCGTGATGACGATCTGAAGATTGGCGTCAAATCTACTGCGATTTTGTTTGGTCAACAGGACAAGCTGATTATTGGTTTGCTGCAACTGGCAACGCTGGTTCTGATGGTGACTATTGGCTGGCTGATGAATCTTGGCGGAGCATTTTATTGGTCAATTCTGCTGGCTGGCGCGTTGTTTGTCCACCAACAGAAGATGATTGCCGGGCGTGAACGTGACCCATGCTTCCGCGCGTTTTTGAATAATAATTACGTGGGATTGGTGTTGTTTCTCGGCATTTTCATCAGTTATCTATAAAAAAAATGGCCAGATGATGAATCCGGCCATTTTGTTTTTGCTTAACAGAGCGAAGAGTTAGTTTTCTTCTTTATCCTCTGCCTCGGGTTCTGGCAGCAGGCTATTGGTTTCTGCCGGCATACTGACACTTTCAATCGTCAGCTTCACTTCCGGTGTCATCAAGGCGCTCAGCATATTGTAAACTTCCAGCGTATGTTCTTGAATTGCATCACCGCTGTCACTGATATAACCCTCTTCGCGCAATGTGCCCACCAAGGTTGAGAACACGGCTTTATCGAAGAATTCTGGTGCGTTAATCCCATGCAGCACAGACAAGCGCTGTGCCATAATGCGGCTCTCTTTCTCCAGCGCACCCCGATTGATACTTGGGTTCGCACTCAGTAATGACAGAGTAATCGCATAACGTTGCAGGGTTTCTCGCACACCCGCCGCCAGTAATTGCAGTGGGCGAATACGGGCTGGGTTCAGCACCAACTCGCTCCCTTTGTCGCAAATCAACTGCTGGCGCGCCAGTTCATCAATCAGCGTATCCAGGGTCTGTGGCAGTTGCTCTTTGCTGTAATGCAGGAATAATTCAGCTTTTAACATCGGGTAGATCATGCTGATTTGGCGTAACAACTCGGCACGGGTAATGCGTCGTTGGTACATGACCATGCTGGCAATCAGCGATGGCAGGATCAACAAGTGCTGGATGTTATTGCGATAGTAGGTCATCAGCACGGCTTGTTCCCGTGGCAGGATGATAATGTCACCAATATTGTCTTTTTCCACCTCGAACTTATTCATATTCAAGGCGTGATTAAGTAACTCTTCCGGTGTTTTATCCGGCACGGTGACATCTTTCGCATAAGGCACATTGCGCATCAGTTGCAGGTAGCAATCTAGTTGCTCAAGTAACTGCTCGCGGGTGAGTGAACGCTGACGTGAAGCTAACAATGCGGTAGAACACAAGTTCATGGCATTGGCTGCTGCCGCATTGTTAATTCGGACCATAATCTTACCGGCCAAATCATTTACCGCCGGCGTCAGCCAGCTTGGGCGCTGTGCTTCAATAGGATCGATAGCATCACGCCATTGCGGCACATTGGTATTCAGATAGGTGGTCAACGGTATTGGCTCACCAAAGTTGACGTAGCCTTGGCCGAGATTGCGCAGCTTGCGTAAGCCCCGCAACATCTGCAACAGGCTTTCTTTCTCTTTAGTCGCACCACGTAGCTCTTTGGCGTAAGTACCCACTTCCATCACATGCTCGTAACCGATGTAAATCGGCACCAAGGTGATTGGGCGTGAACCGCCGCGCAGCATAGCCTGTATGGTCATCGACAATGTGCCGGTTTTGGGCTCCAGCAGACGGCCGGTACGTGAGCGCCCACCTTCAACAAAGTATTCCACTGAGTAGCCACGAGTGAACAACTCACCCAGATATTCACGGAACACGGTGGAATAGAGCTTGTTGCCTTTAAAGGTACGGCGGATAAAGAACGCACCTAAGCGGCGGAAGATCGGGCCAGCAGGCCAGAAATTAAGGTTAATACCAGCAGCAATATGCGGCGGCACCAGCCCCTGGTGATAAAGGACATAAGAGAGCAGCAGGTAATCCATGTGGCTGCGGTGGCAAGGCACATAGACGATTTCATGGCCATCTTGCGCTAACTGCCGTACACGCTCTGCATTATGGACGTTTATCCCCTGATACAAGCGGTTCCACGTCCAGCTCAAAACCCGATCCGACAGACGCACGGCTTCATAAGAGAAGTCAGCAGCAATTTCTTCCATCAGCGTAATGGCGTTTTGCTGTGCTTTCTCATGGGAGATTTTCTTGGTGCGAGCTTCATCAGCGACCGCTTTTTCAATCGCTTTGGATGTTAACAGCTTCTTGAATAGGTCTTGACGCGCCGGTAGGCTCGGGCCAACCGCAGCTAAACGCTGACGCGAGAAGTGCATCCGCGCTACGCGTGCCAGCTTGTGGGCAATCGTTTTATCTGTACCATGCTCACTGGCCATCCGGCGCAGTGAAACCGTGGTCGAGAAACGCACAAAGCTATCGCGGCCCAGCCACAATACTGCAAAGAATTTCTGCACACCGTTCAGTACGCGTAAATGTGGCGTACCGTGGCCTTCACGGCCTGGAGAGCGGCCAAACATCACCGACACCGGCAGCATTTGAATATCCAGCTCCGGATTATTGCGATGCAGATCGAGATAATCGTGGAATATTTTTACCGATTCCTGCTTCGGGGCGTAGTAGCGAAACACCCTTGGGCCGTTATCGATAAAGACATGGCTGGGAAGCTGCACGCCATCGATTTCCAATGGAATCAACGGGTCGGGCAGATCCTGTGCCTGACACTGCGCTCGCAAAGTCAGTAAATCAGCCTTAGAATTGTAAGGCAAAACGTACAGAATAGGACGAGACGGGTCTAACCCTAACTCAGTCACAGGATCTGCCGGAATAACCTTGCTTTTTACCAACAATTTAAGTGGTAAATTCAATAACTTATAATATATTTTACGCCAACCTGACATAACTACATGAAGCCTCTTGTTAGCAATTCGTCGCAAGGATACCAGAAACTGGTTTTGAGATCTGTGGTGATGAGACAACAGAAAGCGGCAAAAATCATCATTAACTTAAGATAAAGGCAATAAAAATGGCAAATCAGTCAACAGGATTAACCCGAATCTATAAAGCCGCTGGTTATTCTGTGAAAGGTTTAACCGCAGCCTGGAAAAATGAAGCCGCGTTTCGTCAGGAAGCAGTGGCTGCCATACTCGCTATAATACTGGCCTTCTGGCTAGATGTAGATGCCACAGCACGCATTTTATTGATCGCGAGTGTGGTGCTAGTCATCATTGTTGAAGTCATCAATAGTGCTATTGAAGCGGTGGTGGACCGCATCGGCAGTGAACTCCATGAACTATCAGGTCGTGCCAAAGATATGGGATCTGCTGCCGTGTTTCTGGCTATTTTGTTAGCGCTATTTATATGGGTAACAGTGCTTTGGCAACATGTCGGCTAAGAATGCGATAAACCACGCTGTGGATGTAAACAGTGATTAATCCCTGTTTTTATTCACTCTTTGGTTCCCAACACCCGCTTACCTGTATATACTCACAGCAAGACTGTATAAACAAACAGGGGGCGGAATGAAAGCACTTACTACCAGACAGCAAGAGGTTTATGACCTTGTGCGCGATCACCTAGCGCAAACAGGTATGCCACCGACCCGAGCCGAAATTGCGCAGCGTCTGGGGTTTCGCTCTCCTAACGCCGCTGAAGAGCATTTAAAAGCACTGGCCCGTAAGGGCGTTATCGAGATTGTCTCCGGCGCTTCTCGCGGTATCCGTCTATTGATGGAAGAAGAAGATGGTTTACCACTGATTGGTCGGGTTGCAGCAGGGGAGCCACTGTTAGCGCAGCAGCATATTGAGGGGCACTATAAAGTTGATCCCTCCATGTTTAAGCCGAGTGCGGATTTCCTGTTGCGGGTAAATGGAATGTCGATGAGAGATATCGGTATTCTGGACGGCGACTTGCTGGCAGTACATAAAACTCAAGATGTGCGTAATGGGCAAGTGGTTGTTGCGCGCATTGACGATGAAGTAACGGTAAAACGCTTGAAAAAACAAGGTAATATCGTACAACTTCTGCCAGAAAATAGTGAGTTTCAGCCGATTGTGGTCGATCTGCGTGAACAAAGTTTCACTATTGAAGGTCTAGCCGTTGGTGTCATCCGTAATGGTGACTGGATCTGATTTTCGCGTTTATTTATATGCCCTTCAGTAAGAAGGGTATATAAAGAATTTTACTCCTTTCATATTTAATTCAATCTAGTTTGAGAACATTCCGATAATAAGTTATTACTTGCTGTTTTAACTGAATATTACGAGTTTTCCCTTTCTATTTATTTCTCAACTTGCAGTGATTAATATTAATCTGACTTTAATTATCAGTATCCTCTGCTACAGTTATTCATACGGTAAGCGAAGCAACAATGTTTAATTTAAATTATTTACCGTATTGAATTAAATAAACTGACTAATCCAAAGGTAACGGAGATATTATGAATAAAGATCAAGCCGACGGTAACTGGAAGCAGTTTAAAGGTAAAGTGAAAGAGAAATGGGGCAAGCTAACCGATGATGACCTGACAGTCATTGAAGGTAAGCGTGACCATCTAGTGGGTAAAATCCAGGAGAAATACGGCTATCAGAAAGAGCAGGCCGAGAAAGAAGTTAAGGCCTGGGAAGATCACAGCAAATATCGCTGGTAGTCGCGTTAAACGGAATTAAACTGATATCGATATAAATAAATCGGGTCTCTGGTATCCATAGAGTACTTATTTATTAAATAACCTTTGGTTTTTATATTATTCACACTAAAATTTATTGGTGATTTTAATTATTAATAATATTCTATAGGTATCCTATTTATATCGAATTGACACAAGGAAGTGTCTTATTTTATTTAAAACCCCTATTTATTTTCTATGGTTATTATTCCACTCATATTTATCCTGTCGCCTATCTGGCGACAGTCTGCTTTTACCATCAGGGACTATTTCTTTTTAGTCACAATAGAATGGTCATGATCACAATGATCATGGCTTTCACATGCTTCGATTTCCCCACATTCAGCACATAAACCATGAGCTTCTACCACCGTATGGCGCAGGGTAAAGCCAGACTGTTTTGCTAACTGTGTCAGAGCTTCTTCGATACCAACAGTTGTCCGTTCAGTCACTATCTTGCAGCGATCGCAGATAAATAATGCCGAAGTATGAGTTGGCTCTTCAAAATGATGGCACAGCACGTAGCTGTTTGCTGATTCAACACGGTGAATAAACCCCTGTTCAAGCAAGAAATCCAATGCACGATAGACTGTTGGCGGTTTAGCTTGTGGTTCAGAAACACGCAGTAAATCCAACAGGTCATAAGCACTGATCGCACCAGGTTGTTGCGCCATCAAACGTAAGACTTCAAGACGTTGCGGTGTCAGCCGGACGTTTCGTTGTTGGCACAGGCTTTCAGCCTGAGCAAGCAGCTTTTCCTGATTGATAGGGTTCATCATGTACATCCCGCAGCATTTGAATGGTATCGATTTTATCATATTTACAGCTAATCGCCGATAGATGAAAAAAATGGGATGTCGTGGAGTGTCACAACTTTAGCAAGTTGCAGCAGCTAGCCGCGGATTGCCATATGTTGAGCTACAACTATCACTCAGGCAGCCATCATAAAGTTCTATGGTATAATCACAGATTCCTTCCCATTGTTTGGTTTGCTCAATGGGTAATTGATGCAGTCATAACCGATGAAACTACAGTAAATGTACCAAGCTCAGACTTTTTCCAGCACTCAGGCCGATAAGCCACGTTACCCCCTCCAGCGTTTCTCCGTCGCGCCGATGCTCGACTGGACAGATCGCCATTGCCGCTATTTTCATCGCTTGTTGACCAAACAGACTTTGTTGTATACCGAAATGGTTACAACAGGTGCGATTATTCATGGCAAAGCTGACTATTTGGCTTATAGCGAGCAAGACCATCCCGTCGCATTACAACTGGGTGGCAGTGATCCGCAGGCATTAGCCCATTGCGCCAAGCTGGCTGAGCTTCGCGGATACAATGAAATAAACCTGAATGTTGGTTGCCCGTCTGACCGAGTGCAAAACGGCCGTTTTGGCGCTTGCTTGATGGCTGAGGCTAGTTTGGTCGCTGATTGCATAAAAGCCATGCGTGATGTGGTTTCTATTCCAGTGACGGTGAAAACTCGCATCGGGATTGATGAGCTGGATAGTTATGAGTTCTTGTGTGAATTTGTGCAAACTGTCGCGGAGCGTGGTGAGTGCGATATATTCACCATTCATGCCCGTAAAGCTTGGCTCTCAGGATTGAGTCCGAAAGAGAACCGTGAAGTACCGCCACTGGATTATGAGCGGGTTTATCAGCTTAAACGTGATTTCCCTGCACTGACCATCGCCATTAATGGTGGTGTGAAAACACTGGCTGAAGCCAAAGAGCATCTTAAACATGTTGATGGGGTGATGATGGGGCGCGAAGCTTACCAAAACCCCAGTATATTGACGCAAGTGGATCGTGAACTTTTTGACCCAAATGCGCCGGTGGTCGATAGCGTTAAAGCTATTGAAGCTCTGTTTCCTTATATCGAGCAAGAACTGTCACG
Organism: Yersinia sp. 22-579; assembly: GCF_030433455.1. Lineage (NCBI taxonomy): Bacteria > Pseudomonadati > Pseudomonadota > Gammaproteobacteria > Enterobacterales > Yersiniaceae > Yersinia > Yersinia sp. 22-579. The sequence continues at coordinate 39,835 of NZ_JAUJTZ010000022.1, forward strand.
TGGTGCTTATTTAGGGCATATCACTCGTCATATTCTGGGTATTTTCCAAGGGATCCCTGGCGCGCGTCAGTGGCGGCGTCATCTGAGTGAAAATGCACATAAGCCTGGAGCTGATGTTTCCGTGGTCGAACAGGCGCTGGCTCTGGTGACTCGCCCACAGCACAGTTCGTAAGAAAAGTGACTATAAGTTAGTGAAATTGACCATGCCTGCCTGTTTCTTTGGCAGGCTTATTTTTATCTAAAATAATAAAATTCAATAAGTTACCTGTTTTCTCTGGATTGGCACGTTTCTTGTAGTACTCCTTATAAAATCCCCGACCTGATTGTTGTATTTAATAAAGTGATTGTGGGAAATAAACCGTTATTTAGGAGCCAGCCATGTTTGAAATTTTCTTTGTTATCGGCTTTTTTATCATGCTGATGGTGACCGGTATTTCTTTACTGGGTATCTTTGCAGCTCTCTTGGTTGCGGCGGCCTTTATGATGTTGGGTGGGTTATTTGTCATGATGATTAAGCTACTACCTTGGCTGATCCTGGCCGTTGTGGTGGTCTGGATATGGCGTTCGATGCAGAAACCCACTGTAAGGCGTTACTAAAATTTCGCTTTCTTGCGGCGGAGATCACAGCCTGAAAGATTAGTAGGATAAATCTGGGGGAAAACGTATTTTTTCTCAAACGAGCTTGCTAGGATGCAATCCGATACAGTTTGGTATCACATTTTCATCCCTGACAGAGCTAACAATAGCTGTATAAACGGCACTCAGTTCTGGCAGTCTACCCTGTAGTACCCCTACGTTTGCATTAAAGAAAGCAGTGTAGCCAGGGCTTCTAGTTGTTAGAGGCCCTGGTTATTACTTTTATAGTGTAAGGTGAATGAATAAATACTAAGTATCTAAAATATTAAATAAAGCCACATCAGAAGTGAGATCGTTAGTATTAAATATTAGCGAAAAATCGATTGTAGTTAGCAATGATATAAACTATTTGAGCGACAAATGCTTCTTTGATAACTTTCTTGTCTTCTTGATCATTGCATTTCTTTTTTATATCAAAGAAGCTTTGTTGCATTAATTGAACGGTGACATCAGTAGATTTTTGAAATGCAGATAAACTATTGTTTTCACCCAATTCACTGAGTAATAAATCAAACCTTTCATCAGCAAAGTCTCGTAGTATCTGGAGTTCTTTATTGTTAATTCTATTATCACAATAAAATTCGTTCAGTAGTGTTTTTATATCTCTATTGATTTCTGCATCATGCATAATTAAAACCTCAATGTATGTAATGAAATTATGTTACTTAACGATTACAAACTGAGGATATATAGATAATCCAGGGAGGACAATCAGGATACACAGGTTAATGGTCTAAAAGTAATAGTAAATAAGTTTTTTAATAAACTATCATTGTAAATAATGGATAGTCATATTTAACTATCCATTATTGGCGAAAGTTTTTAATTAAGGAACATTAATTACGGAATAAGCAGGCTTGAGCCGGTTGTCTGACGACTTTCTAATATTTCATGAGCACGGCGGGCATCACTTAGCGGGAATTGCTGAGCTTTGGCTACATCCACATTAATTGCACCACTGATAATCAGTGAGAACAGTTCGTGGCTGGCGCTTTCCAGCTCTTGCCGGTTAGTGACATAAACATTAAGAGATGGGCGGGTCACATACAGCGCGCCTTTTTGGTTGAGTATAGCAAGGTCTACCCCTGTCACCGGGCCAGAGGCATTACCAAAGCTGACCATTAAGCCTCTGCGTTTAAGGCTATTAAGTGAGTCCAGCCAGGTGCTTTTGCCCACCGAGTCATATACTACATCCACTTTTTCGCCATTCGTCAGTTCAGCTACGCGTTCGGCGATATTTTCTGTACGGTAGTTGATGGTAGCCCACGCCCCGTTGGCTTTAGCCAATTCTGCTTTTTCATCAGAACCGACTATGCCAATTAGCCTGGCACCCAGCGCTTTTGCCCATTGGCAGGCAATCAACCCGACACCACCCGCTGCCGCATGGAATAAGAACACCTGGTCGGGTTTGATTTCATAAGTTTGGCGCAATAAATATTGAACAGTCAGCCCTTTAAGGAAGGAAGCAGCGGCTTGTTCAAAAGAGATTTGTTCTGGAAGGAGGGCAACTTTCTCCGCAGCAACATTATGTACTTCACTGTAAGCACCGAGAGTTGACTGAGCATAAACTACCCGATCACCCACTTTTAGCGAGTTAACCGCCGTACCTACTTTTGTCACGATCCCAGCGGCTTCTGTTCCCAGCCCACTCGGGAAGTGTGGCGGTGCGTAAAGGCCGCTACGCACATAGGTATCAATATAGTTAATTCCGATAGCTTTGTTTTCTACCTGAACTTCATGCGCCGCGGGGTTCGCCGGTGTGAAATCGAGATATTGCAATACTTCCGGCCCACCCGTGGTGCTAAATTGAATATGCTTTGCCATGTTAGCTCCTTTACGATAGATATTTTTTACCCTACAGGGTTCTACACGAGGAGCCAAGATCTTGCTAATACCGATAAGTAATAGGGAATTCATAATTACCCTTCGGGTATCATCGCGTATACTAAGCGGCACTATTTTCCTATCGCAACCATTATCCTATCGCAAGAGGTAAAGAACACTTTTCATGGCAGCAAAAAAACCAACCAACAATATGACAGAGCCACGCGATCGCCAGATGGAAGGGCTGAAACTCCCGCCTCATTCTCTGGAGGCAGAGCAGTCCGTGTTGGGCGGTTTGATGCTGGACAACGAGCGCTGGGATAATGTCTCTGAGCGCGTAGCCAGCAAGGACTTTTTCAGCCGCCCACATCGCCGAATCTTTACTGAAATGCAGCGTTTGCTGGAAAACAGCAAGCCAATCGATTTGATCACGCTTTCTGAGTCACTGGAGCAAAAGGGTGATTTGGAGTCGGTAGGCGGTTTCGCCTATCTGGCCGAGTTATCAAAAAACACACCAAGTGCAGCGAATATCGGCGCTTATGCTGACATCGTTCGCGAACGTGCAGTTGTACGTGAAATGATCTCGGTCGCGAATGAGATCGCCGATGCCGGTTATGATCCGCAAGGGCGTAGCAGTGAAGATCTGTTGGATCTGGCCGAATCGAAGGTGTTCCAGATTGCCGAAAGCCGTGCCAATAAAGATGAAGGGCCGAAAAGTGTCGATCAGATCCTCGAAGCCACGGTGGCGCGTATTGAGCAGCTCTATCAGCGGCCACATGATGGCGTTACCGGGGTTTCAACCGGTTTTACCGATTTGGATAAGAAAACAGCTGGCTTGCAGAAGTCAGATTTGATTATTGTCGCCGCGCGCCCGTCGATGGGGAAAACCACCTTTGCGATGAACCTGTGCGAAAACGCCGCGATGATGCAGGAAAAGCCAGTATTGATCTTCAGTCTGGAGATGCCAGGCGATCAGATCATGATGCGTATGTTGGCGTCATTGTCCCATGTTGATCAGACGCGTATCCGTACCGGTCAGCTCGATGATGAGGATTGGGCACGGATTTCGAGCACCATGGGCATATTGATGGAAAAGCGCAATATGTACATTGATGACTCCTCCGGCCTGACTCCGACAGAAGTGCGCTCCCGTGCGCGACGTATTTTCCGCGAACATGGTGGGTTGAGCCTGATTATGATCGACTACCTGCAATTGATGCGGGTACCGTCGCTTTCGGATAACCGTACCTTGGAAATCGCCGAAATCTCACGTTCCCTGAAAGCATTGGCAAAAGAGTTACAAGTGCCGGTCGTGGCACTTTCTCAGCTTAACCGTAGCCTGGAGCAACGTGCGGATAAACGACCCGTCAACTCCGACTTACGTGAATCAGGTTCAATCGAGCAGGATGCCGACTTAATCATGTTTATTTATCGTGATGAGGTGTATCACGAAAACAGTGATGAGAAAGGGATTGCGCAGATTATTTTGGGTAAACAGCGTAACGGCCCGATCGGTTCTGTTCGACTGAAGTTTAATGGTCAATGGTCGCGCTTTGATAACTACGCAGGCCCGCAATACGATGATGAGTAGTGAATAATATCAATAATTAAGGATAAGAAATGAAAGCGGCAACAGCAGTAATCGACCGCCGCGCTCTGCGACATAATTTGCAACAGGTACGGCGTATAGCGCCGCAAAGCCGCCTGATTGCTGTTGTGAAAGCAAACGCTTATGGCCACGGGTTATTAGAAACAGCGCATACTTTGCAGGATGCAGATTGCTACGGTGTAGCGCGGATCGGTGAAGCATTGATGCTCCGATCCGGTGGGATCGTGAAACCGATTTTGTTGTTGGAAGGATTCTTTGCGGCAGAAGATCTCCCTATTCTAGCGGCTAATTGCATTGAAACTGCGGTACATAGCATTGAACAATTGGAAGCGCTAGAAGTTGCCGAGCTTTCTGCTCCTATCCATGTTTGGATGAAACTGGATACTGGCATGCACCGTTTGGGGGTGCGTCCAGAACACGCCGAGGCGTTCTATAATCGCTTAAGCGCGTGTAAGAATGTTATTCAGCCAGTCAATATCATGAGCCACTTTAGCCGGGCGGATGAGCCACAAGTGGATACCACCCGCCAGCAACTGGACTGTTTTGATACTTTCGTCGCCGATAAGCCTGGCAAGCAATCTATCGCGGCATCTGGTGGCATTTTGCTGTGGCCAGAAGCGCACCGTGATTGGGTTCGCCCAGGAATCATACTGTATGGGGTTTCACCAATGGATGAGCCTTATGCCAGTCATTTCGAACTAAAACCCGCGATGGCATTGAAATCCAGCCTTATTGCGGTGCGTGAGCATAAAGCCGGTGAACCTGTTGGTTATGGCGGTACTTGGGTGAGTGAGCGCGATACCCGCCTGGGTGTGGTGGCGATCGGCTACGGCGATGGTTATCCGCGCAGCGCCCCTTCAGGCACCCCGATGTGGCTAAATGGCCGCGAGGTTGGCATTGTGGGCCGGGTTTCAATGGATATGATTTCTGTTGATCTCGGGCCAAATGCGACAGATAAAGTGGGCGACGAGGTATTGCTGTGGGGAGCTGAATTGCCGGTTGAAAAAATTGCAGCGTGCACAGGTATCAGCGCCTACGAATTGATTACTAAGCTGACCTCCCGCGTCGCGATGGAATATTTAGGGGAATAAGGTAAGCTGCCTAATCAAGGTATAAACAATTATTATTTAATTCAGGAGAGCAGCGCCGTGTTCCAAAATGTTGACGCCTACGCAGGTGACCCGATCCTGTCGCTGATGGAAAGTTTTAAAGCCGACAACCGTGCTCATAAAGTGAATTTGAGTATCGGGCTTTATTACAATGAGCTGGGTGAGATCCCACTGATGCAAGCGGTTCAAGCGGCTGAAGAACAATTGAATGCTCAGCCGCACGGAGCACCAGTCTATTTGCCGATGGAAGGCCTGCACTCCTATCGCATTGCTATACAGCAGCTATTATTTGGTGCAGATCATCCGATGTTGGTACAGCAGCGAGTGGCGACAATTCAAACCGTGGGTGGATCCGGGGCATTAAAAGTCGGTGCTGATTTCCTGAATCATTATTTCCCTGATTCTCAGGTCTGGGTCAGTGATCCTACTTGGGAAAACCACGTTGCTATCTTTAGCGGTGCAGGTTTTAAGGTAAATACCTACCCGTATTTTGATAACGATAAGCTGGGCGTGAAGTTTGATCAAATGCTGGCGGCACTCCAGCAATTACCCGCCAAAAGCATTGTGTTATTGCATCCTTGCTGCCATAACCCGACAGGTTCGGATCTCACTAATGCACAATGGGATCAAGTGATTGAAGTGGCTAAAAGCCGGGAGCTGATCCCCTTCCTGGATATCGCTTATCAAGGTTTTGGTGCCGGGCTGAATGAAGATGCTTATGCTATCCGCGCGATGGCAGCAGCTGAGTTACCCTGTTTGATCAGTAACTCTTTCTCTAAAATCTTCTCTTTGTATAACGAGCGAGTCGGCGGCTTGTCTGTGGTGTGTGAGAGTGAAGAAGTTGCGGGCCGTGTATTAGGGCAACTGAAAGCCACCGTTCGCCGTAACTATTCCAGCCCACCAAACTTTGGTGCGCAAGTGGTTTCCAAAGTGCTACATGACACCGAATTGCGCGCGCAATGGCAGGCTGAAGTGGAGCAAATGCGCCTGCGTATTATTGAAATGCGTAGCACGTTGGTTGAAGCCTTGAAAGCCTCACTACCCAATCGCAATTTTGACTACTTGCTGCAACAGCGCGGGATGTTCAGCTACACCGGTTTTAGCGCAGCACAGGTGGATCGCCTGCGTGAAGAGTTTGGTGTGTATCTGATTGCCAGTGGCAGGATGTGTATGGCGGGCGTCAATCACAGTAATGTTCAGCGTGTTGCGGCAGCTTTTGCTGCGGTACAGTAATCTGATATTGATGTGATTCAAATTAAGGCGATAGCAATATCGCCTTTTTTGTTTATTTTTTTCGCCACCTTTCCGTGAGTTACCTTTATCTTCTACTTGTTTAGTCCAAGACCGATGGCTGTAAATCGATTAAAGAATATACTAATTGATGTGGTTGATATATGCCAAACGATCATTCATTGCTCACAGTAAATCTGTTGTCAAAGGTGCAAACTGATGCTTCAGCATGTGTAACTGTTCAATGAAGCCTTTATGGAATAAATAGCTTATGAGGCCGTTTCGCGAGACGGTACCGGCCCATTACAGGAGATATCCACATGAATAATTCAGCATTACTGGAATACTGCATGTCCAAACCTGGGGCAGAGCAGAGCGACCATGAGAAGTGGCAGGCGAATCAGATTAAAGTAGCAGATGTGATGTTTGCTATGGTAGGCGAGACGGCAGGACGCCCCTCTATCTCATTAAAAACCAGCCCTGAATTGGCAGAAAGTCTGAGAGAGCAACATCCGGAGATCGTGCCGAGTGAACACTTGAACAAAGCGCACTGGAACACGGTGTTTCTGGATGGCAAATTACCAAACTCACAGTTCTATTCGCTAATAGACCGCTCTTATCAATTGGTTTTACAGGGATTGCCCGAACATCGGCGGCAAGAGTTAGTTGTCTGAAGGCTAAAATAGCACTCCAGGACAACTGACTGATTGCCCCGGAGCGCTCATTTAATGGCTACTTACGCTGCAACATAGGTTTGAGGAATCGGGCCGTATGTGATGCTGCGCATTCTGCGACGGTCTCTGGCGTGCCGGAAACCAAAATCTCGCCGCCGCCACTGCCGCCCTCTGGCCCCAGATCAACAATCCAGTCTGCGGTTTTAATCACATCCAGATTATGCTCAATGACCACAATGGTATTGCCCTGATCCCGCAACTGATGTAATACCGCCAATAGCTGCTGAATATCAGCAAAGTGTAAGCCAGTAGTCGGTTCGTCCAGAATATAGAGTGTCTGGCCAGTGCCGCGTTTTGACAGTTCGCGCGACAGTTTGACGCGCTGTGCTTCCCCGCCCGATAGGGTCGTTGCCGACTGGCCCAGACAAATATACGACAGGCCAACATCCATCAAGGTTTGTAGCTTACGCGCCAATGCCGGAACGGCATCAAAGAACTCACGTGCTTCTTCGATAGTCATTGCCAACACTTCGTGAATACTCTTACCTTTGTATTTCACTTCCAGCGTTTCGCGGTTATAGCGCTTGCCTTTACATTGGTCGCAAGGCACGTAAATGTCAGGCAGGAAGTGCATTTCAACTTTAATCACCCCATCACCCTGACAGGCTTCGCAGCGGCCGCCTTTCACGTTAAAACTGAAACGACCTGGCGTGTAGCCGCGGGCGCGTGACTCAGGTACTCCCGCAAATAGTTCACGAATAGGGGTAAAGATACCGGTATAGGTTGCTGGGTTAGAGCGCGGTGTGCGGCCAATTGGGCTTTGGTCGATATCGATAACTTTATCGAAATGCTCCAGTCCTTGAATATCACGATACGGAGCCGGTTCATTACTGGTCGCCCCGTTCAACTGGCGCTGTGCAATGCAATATAAAGTATCGTTGATTAGCGTTGATTTACCTGAGCCAGAAACACCGGTAATGCAGCTAAACAGCCCGACCGGCAGTGTGAGAGTGACATCTTTCAGGTTATTACCGCTGGCGCCAATCAACTTCAACACTTTGCTCGGGTCACCTGCCACGCGTTGAGCTGGAATGGCAATTTCCCGCTTGCCGCTGAGGAACTGGCCAGTGAGTGATTCGGGGGCTGCCATAATGTCATCCACCGTCCCTTCTGCAACCACTTCACCGCCATGCACACCAGCACCAGGGCCGATATCAATCACATGGTCGGCGGCACGAATCGCATCTTCATCATGCTCCACCACAATCACGGTATTACCCAGATTGCGCAGGTGAATCAGTGTTTCGAGCAAACGTTCATTATCGCGCTGATGCAAACCGATGGACGGCTCATCAAGCACATACATCACACCCACCAAACCGGCACCAATCTGGCTGGCCAGACGAATACGCTGCGCTTCACCACCGGAGAGGGTTTCCGCAGAGCGGGACAGTGACAGGTAATTCAGCCCGACGTTAACCAGGAACTTCAGTCGGTCGCCAATTTCTTTTAGTACTTTCTCGGCAATCTGCGCCCGCTGGCCGCTGAGTTTCATATTCTGGAAGAAGCTCAGCGCATGACCGATGCTCAGTTCTGAGATTTCCGGCAATGTGGTGTTTTCGACAAAGACATAACGTGCTTCACGACGCAGGCGTGTGCCATGACATGAAGTACAGGAGCGATTACTGATGAATTTAGCCAGCTCTTCGCGCACCGCACTGGATTCCGTCTCTTTATAACGGCGCTCCATATTGTGCAGCACACCTTCAAATGGATGGCGGCGTACCGTGGTATCACCACGGTCGTTAATGTATTTGAATTCAATGGTATCTTTGCCAGATCCATACAGCACGGCTTTCTGGATGCTGGCATCCAATGAGTTAAACGGTGCTTCGATATCAAACTTATAATGATCAGCCAGTGACCGTAGCATCTGGAAGTAATAGAAGTTGCGGCGATCCCAACCTCGAATTGCGCCCCCTGCCAGTGACAGCTCAGGATTTTGTAGCACACGGTCTGGATCAAAGAACTGCTGTACACCCAGACCATCACAGGTTGGGCAAGCACCGGCCGGGTTGTTAAAGGAGAACAGACGCGGCTCCAACTCGCTCATGCTATAGCCGCAAATTGGGCAGGCAAAGTTAGCGGAGAACAGCAGTTCTTCGGCGTGAGGATCGTCCATATCGGCAACTACGGCAGTACCACCGGAAAGTTCCAATGCGGTTTCAAATGATTCAGCCAGACGCTGAGCCAGATCTTCGCGCACTTTAAAACGATCGACCACGACTTCAATGGTATGTTTCTTTTGCAGTTCTAATTTGGGTGGATCAGACAGATCGCAAACTTCGCCATCGATCCGCGCCCGGATATAGCCCTGCATCGCCAAATTTTCCAGTGTCTTGGTATGTTCGCCTTTGCGATCTTTTACCACTGGCGCCAGTAACATCAGGCGGCGGCCTTCTGGCTGGCTGATGACGTTATCCACCATCTGGCTGACTGTTTGCGCGGCAAGCGGCACATCATGATCCGGACAGCGCGGCTCGCCGACGCGGGCGAACAGTAAACGCAGGTAATCATGAATTTCAGTGATGGTGCCCACGGTAGAACGCGGGTTATGAGAGGTCGATTTTTGCTCGATGGAGATGGCCGGAGAGAGACCTTCAATATGGTCGACATCCGGTTTTTCCATCAGCGATAGAAATTGGCGCGCATAGGCGGAGAGAGACTCAACATAGCGGCGTTGGCCCTCGGCATACAGGGTATCAAAAGCCAGTGAGGATTTGCCTGAACCCGATAGACCGGTGACCACGATCAGTTTGTCGCGCGGGATAATCAGGTTGATATTCTTAAGATTATGGGTGCGAGCGCCCCGAACTTCGATATTATCCATTCAAACATTTCCCGGATGTAAACTGAGCCTCTCCCATGCCCTTTTTTACTCTTCGTACTTGAAGCCGCAGGGTTGTTAGCTACGTTCACTCACCCTAATCACTTACTGGTTGTAAGCTCATAGGGACTCGCTCGCTTGCCGCCTACCAGCAACTCCAACTACTTTGAGTAATAATGTATAGACGCATTTTGCAACGTCAAAAAAGGACACAGCCAGTACGAAACGGATAATTATGACACAAAAAAACCTGAATGGATATCCAGTATCCGGGTGCAATTAAGGCGGTTATTGCAATAAATTTGCAATGCATTGCGCAGTGATGATCAGTTGTGCCGTTTACCTGCTAGCGTGTTAAACTTACTGGTTTATACTGTACAAAATTTATTTCATCAGGAGAGTTCACATGGCCAGCAGAGGCGTAAACAAAGTGATTTTGGTCGGGAATTTGGGCCAAGACCCGGAAGTCCGCTACATGCCGAATGGCGGCGCTGTTGCCAATATCACCCTGGCCACTTCCGAAAGCTGGCGTGATAAAGCAACCGGCGAGCAGAAAGAAAAGACGGAATGGCACCGTGTGGTGTTGTTCGGCAAACTAGCGGAAGTTGCTGGTGAGTATTTGCGCAAAGGCTCTCAGGTTTATATCGAAGGCGCATTGCAAACCCGTAAATGGACAGATCAGGCTGGTGTTGAGAAATACACCACTGAAGTTGTGGTTAACGTGGGCGGTACCATGCAAATGCTGGGTGGCCGTCAAGGCGGTGGTGCTCCGGCGGGTGGTGGTGCTCCACAAGACGGTGGCGCACAAGGCGGTTGGGGCCAACCTCAGCAGCCACAAGGTGGCAACCAGTTCAGCGGTGGTCAGCAGGCTTCACGCCCGGCTCAGTCAGCGCCAGCAGCACAACCACAAGGCGGCAATGAGCCACCAATGGATTTTGACGACGATATTCCGTTCTGATCCTGTGGCCTGCTAAGCACTAACTAATAGTCTGTATAAAAATAAGACCCTGCTCCGGCGGGGTTTTTTATTAAATAACGTATAAGTTGTCTATCGAACTGGCAGCCGGATTTATAAAGCGCTGTCCGTGACTCAACTATAATCATGTATCAATAGTTGCAACTCATTCTGTCACTTACCCTCTGGAGCTTAGCTATGGTCATTGTTCACCATCTGAATAATTCACGTTCGCAGCGTATCCTGTGGATGTTGGAAGAGTTGCAAGTCCCCTATGAATTAAAGCGTTATCAACGCGATCCTGGTAGCTTGCTGGCACCACCGGAGTTGAAAAAAATCCATCCCCTGGGGAAATCACCGGTGATTACTGATGGCGACCTGACACTGGCGGAATCGGGTGCCATCATCGAGTATTTGCAGGAAACCTATGATGCGCAGGGCTTGTTTAAGCCCACCGGTCATTATGATCGTCAGCAATTTCGTTACTGGATGCATTACGCAGAAGGCTCCTTGATGCCATTGCTGGTGATGAAACTTATCTTTAGCCGCTTCGGCGGGCCGCCTGTGCCGTGGATTATTCGTCCGGTCGCCAAAGCTTTGGGTGATGGGGTGCAGAAAAATTATCTGAATAAGCAAATTGCCACTCATCGCGATTATCTGGAACAGCATTTAGAAAAGAATCAATGGTTTGCTGGCAGCGATTTTAGCGCGGCAGATATTCAGATGAGCTTTCCTATTGAGGCAATAAATATGCGCGGTGGTCTTGCGGGGTTCCCGAAACTGCAAGATTTCTTAGTGCGCATTCATCAGCGCCCAGCTTACCAACAGGCGATTGAAAAGGGCGGCGCATTCAAATTAGAAAACGGATAAACCTATCAGGATTTATATAAGAAAAACGGGTGTGAGCCTGCTCACACTTCGTTTCCTGCCTGCATGGAACTCGAATTGCATGTTCCCAGACAAATTAATGTAAGAAAATGCATTAAATGTCGCTTTCTGATGTTGATTAGTCGCTGTGAATAGCTAGATAATCGTTTGCTTTGAATTTCATCTACCCTAAACTTCGATTTTTTTCAGTCATGCGTGTTTCCAGCTAATCGTTTGCTATTTTCTCCGTCATATCGACATTGGGGGAATTGACGAGTTAATCGGCAGGGACGGAAACGATTACGTATGGAAAGGGCGCGTGGCTTGTTGACGACTTTTAAATGACACACAGGGGACATAACCATGTCTAGCACCAATCCTCAAGCGAACCAGGCAGTAAAGCCGAAGAGTTCGCTTGATGCGTTTTTCAAGCTTAGTGAGCGTGGCAGTAATGTACGTCAGGAAGTGCTGGCCGGTCTGACGACCTTTTTGGCGATGGTCTATTCGGTCATTGTTGTACCGAGCATGCTGGGCAAAGCGGGCTTCCCACCAACAGCGGTATTCGTTGCAACCTGTCTGGTCGCGGGCTTAGGTTCTTTACTGATGGGTTTGTGGGCGAACTTGCCGATGGCGATTGGTTGCGCCATCTCATTGACGGCGTTTACTGCATTTAGCTTGGTATTGGGCCAACACATCAGTATTCCTGTGGCTCTGGGGGCGGTATTCCTGATGGGGGTGCTGTTTACCATTATCTCCGTGACAGGTATTCGCTCGTGGATATTGCGTAACCTGCCAATGGGTGTGGCGCATGGTACCGGTATCGGTATCGGCCTGTTCCTGCTGCTGATTGCTGCCAACGGTGTCGGTCTGGTTATCAAAAACCCAATTGAAGGTTTGCCGGTCGCGCTGGGCGCATTTACCTCTTTCCCGGTCATGATGACGTTATTGGGTCTGGCGGTGATTTTTGGTCTGGAAAAGCTGCGGGTGCCGGGTGGTATTCTGTTGGTGATTATTGCCATCTCAGTTATCGGTTTGATTTTTGATCCAAGTGTTAAGTATCAAGGATTGTTTGCCATGCCAAGTCTGGCAGATGAAAACGGCAACTCATTGATTTTTAGTCTTGATATCATGGGTGCGTTGAAACCAGTGGTGCTGCCAAGTGTGTTGGCGCTGGTGATGACTGCGGTGTTTGATGCCACTGGCACCATCCGTGCGGTAGCAGGGCAAGCAAACTTACTGGATAAAGACGGCCAGATTATCAGTGGCGGTAAAGCGCTGACTTCTGACTCCGTTAGCAGCATCTTCGCCGGTTTGGTGGGTGCAGCCCCTGCGGCAGTTTACATTGAATCAGCGGCCGGTACTGCGGCAGGCGGCAAAACTGGCCTGACAGCGACCGTCGTCGGTATCTTATTCTTGCTGATCCTGTTCCTCTCGCCGCTCTCCTATTTGGTTCCAGCCTATGCAACCGCTCCGGCTCTGATGTATGTCGGTTTGTTGATGCTAAGCAACGTTTCAAAATTGGATTTTGACGATTTCGTTGATGCCATGTCTGGCTTGCTCTGCGCGGTGTTTATCGTGCTGACTTGTAATATCGTGACCGGTATTATGCTGGGCTTCAGTTCATTGGTGATTGGTCGTATTTGCTCCGGTGAATGGCGTAAGCTGAATCTTGGCACGGTGATTATCGCGGTGGCGCTGGTGGCATTCTATGCTGGCGGTTGGGCAATCTAAGCCCTGAGTCTTTGTTGGCATCGGGATGAATATGTTCCCGATGCCATTACCCTTCGTAATGCCCCTACTTTCTTTGTCTATTCCTGCCATCAATTACCGATTTTTTTCCCCATTGCACAAAAAATTGATCTACTATCAAAAGCTGCGCTCCAGCCCTGTTTACGGGCGAGTTCGATCAGGTTTTGTGTTGCGTTGAGTTGAGTCTAAGGAAAGCATGGAAATCTTTTTTACAATCCTCATTCTGATTTTAGTGGTGTCGCTTTCCGGCGTTGTCACGCGAATGTTACCGTTTCAAGTTCCCCTCCCTCTGATGCAGATTGTCTGTGGTGCTTTGTTGGCCTGGCCCCACTTTGGTTTGCATGTCGATTTTGACCCGGAATTATTCCTGGTTCTGTTTATTCCGCCGCTACTGTTTGCTGATGGCTGGAAAACACCGACGCGGGAGTTTATTCACCACGGGCGGGAAATATTCGGTTTGGCTTTGGCCTTAGTATTGGTCACGGTGGTGGGTATCGGTTATCTGATTTACTGGATGGTGCCAGGTATTCCGCTGGTTGCCGCCTTTGCGCTGGCGGCGGTGCTGTCGCCAACCGATGCCGTGGCGTTGTCCGGTATTGTGGGGAAAGGGCGCATACCTAAATCAATTATGGGCGTGCTGGAAGGGGAGGCATTGATGAATGATGCTTCCGGTCTGGTGGCGCTGAAATTTGCTATTGCCGTTGCCATGGGCACTATGGTGTTTACTGTGTCCGGCGCGACGCTGGAATTCCTGAAAGTAGCGATTGGTGGCCTGCTGGCTGGTGTGGCCGTCACCTGGCTATACAGTAAGTCGCTGCGCCTGATGAGCCGCTGGAGTGGTGATGATCCGGCAACACAAATCGTCTTGCTGCTGCTATTGCCATTCGCCTCTTACTTGATTGCAGAACATATTGGTGTGTCCGGTATTTTAGCCGCAGTGGCGGCGGGTATGACCATTAGTCAGTCTGGAGTGATCCGTAATGCCCCGCTCACCATGCGATTACGCGCTGACAGCGTATGGTCGATGCTGGAATTCGTGTTTAACGGCATGGTGTTTATCCTGCTGGGCCTGCAATTACCGGGGATTCTCGAAACCTCAATTGTGCAGGCTGAGCTAGATCCGACGATTCAAACCTGGAATCTGTTTGCCGACGTCGCCATCATTTATGGTGCATTGCTGGTGCTACGTTTTGGCTGGCTGTGGTCGATGAAAAAACTCAGTAAGCGTTTGTTGAGCAAGCGGCCATTGGAGTTCAGTAATTACACCACCCGTGAGCTATGGGTTGCCTCATTTGCCGGAGTGCGTGGGGCAATTACACTGGCCGGTGTGCTGTCCATTCCGTTATTTCTCAGTGATGGTTCGGCCTTCCCATCCCGTTACCAATTGGTGTTTATCGCCACCGGCGTCATTTTGCTGTCGGTGATTGTCGGGGTTATTGCTTTGCCGCCATTATTGCGCGGCGTGGTTGTTGCCGATAAAAGCGCTAGCCGCGAAGAGATTCGTTTGGCGCGGGCGGCAGCGGCAGAAGTGGCGATTGTCAGCTTGAATAAGATGGAAGAGCGCCTGGCGGCCAGCAGTGAGGAAAATATCGATCCCGAATTGCTAAAAGAGGTCAGCTCTCGCGTCATCGGGACTTTGCGCCGACGAACGGGCAGTAAAGATGAAATCGAGAACACTTTACTTATCGAAAATCTGGAGCGGCGCTTTCGCTTAACCGCGCTGCGGGCTGAGCGCGGCGAGCTGTATCATTTGCGCGCCACACAGAAAATCAGCAACGAAACTCTGCAAAAACTGTTGCACGATTTGGATTTGCTGGAAGCGCTGCTGATCGAAAAAGAAGGTTAATATTCTTCAATCCGGCTACTGATCAGTAGCCGGTTTTATTTCCACCAACGAACCATTGGGCCAAAACTCACGGCAGCGGTTAATCCACGCCTGCGCACTGTGAGAAAGGTAACTTCCCTGACGCCAGATCAATCCTAATTGCCAAGGCATCAGCGGTTCTAATGGTAGCCATAACAGTGCATTTTTATCCAGCCGCTGACAGATAGGTTCCGGTAAAATGGCGATCCCAATATTGGCTTGTACCATCGCGGCCAGAAAGTCCCACTGACCGCTGCGCACGGCGATTTGCGGTGTAAATCCCCCAGCAGCAAAAGCATCCATTAGCTGACGATAGAGGGCAAAATCTTCGTTATAAATCAGGATGGGTTGGTCAGCTAGCTCAGGAATACTGAGGGTGGTGCGATTAAGCCAAAACGGGGTGCGCGGCACTACCACACACAATGGATGACTGAACAGCGGTAATGACGTTAGTGGTAAATCGGCATCAGCGGGGAGGGCCGTCAGGGCTAAATCCAATTCCCCAGAGAGCACCGCCTGTTGCACAGTTAAACCGCCAAATTCAGCAATTTGCAGTTCTACTCCGGGGTAACTGCGGCGAAATTCACTGATAAGCACCGCCATTTGCGTGCCAACCATCGGCGGAATGCCTAGACGGAGCTTACCTTTCTTTAATGAGCTAATGTCTTCCAGCTCCGCTTCCAACTGCTGAAACTGGTCGAGAATTACCAGCCCGCGCTGATAAACTGCCTGCCCGCTGTCGGTCAAATGCAGACGTCGCCCCTCACGCGTCAGTAAACTACACTCCAACTCATTTTCCAGATTGCGCAGCATTTTGCTGATGGTGGGTTGAGTGACAAACAACTTCTCCGCAGCTCGGGTGAAGCTTTGCTGACGCACGACTTCGACGAAATAACGCAGTGTTCGGATATCCATTATTTTTCCTGTGAGCGGAGCGGAAAAGTATGCCATTTAGGCATGATTCCAATGATTTTAATTCATTTTCCGCAAGGTTGCCCACGGCCTATACTGAGCACTGGTAAAATTTCCCATCGGGGTTTCTCATGTCGTTGGCGTTACGCAGTTTTGCGCCGTCTGTTCTCATGCGTTTACAGGTACCGGTTCAAGTAGCACTGTATGCTGGGATATTTATTATTTCTGATCAACTGGTTAGCGTTTTCCATCTACCATTACCCGCCAATATTGTCGGCATGCTATTGCTGCTGGCTATGATTATGCTGCGGATTCTGCCGGTGCGCTGGGTTCAGGCGGGTTCACGTTGGTTGTTGGCTGAAATGCTGTTGTTCTTTGTTCCTGCGGTGGTGGCGGTGGTGAATTATGCTCAGTTGATCATGGTGGACGGTTGGAAGATTTTTGCCGTTATCGCGGTCAGTACCTCACTGACCCTGGCGGCAACGGGGTTGGTGGTTGACCGGGTTTACCGTTTTGAGGTGTGGCTACAGCGCCGCAAGTCTAATCATCATGAATGATTTTATTATCAGTATTGCGTGTTTCCTTGCCACGCTGGCACTGTATTTCGCCAACAAAAAACTCTATCGCCGCCGCCGGTCATTATTGCTGATGCCCTTGGTATTGACGCCGATGGTGTTGGTGTTGCTGCTGGTGGTTACCCATATCTCTTATCAGGATTATATTGGTGAAACGCATTGGTTATTGTGGCTATTGGGGCCAGCAACCATCGCGTTTGCGGTGCCGGTTTATGAGAATCTGTCGATTATTCGCCGCCACTGGTTGTCTCTGACTGCGGGGGTTATCACCGCCATTACCGTGGCGGTGGTCAGCTCGGTGTGGTTAGCGAAGTTATTAACTCTATCGGAAGAAGTGCAGCGCAGTTTAGCAGTGCGTTCTATTACTACACCGTTTGCATTGGAAGCGGCAAAACAGCTGGGTGGGCAACCGGATTTAGTGGCACTGTTTGTGGTGATTACCGGGGTATTCGGGATGGCGGTAGGGGATTTGCTATTCCTACGCCTTTCTGTGCGCAGTGGTTTGGCAAAAGGCGCAGGCCTTGGGGCTTCTTCTCACGGGGCCGGCACGGCTAAAGCGTATGAGATGGGGCAACAGGAGGGCGTGGTATCCAGCCTGGTGATGATGCTGGCCGGTATTATTACAGTTATCGGCGCACCGCTGATGGGGCATCTGCTGTGGTAACCGCGCTAAAAAAGGGTGAGGATGCCCTCACCCGGAAGTACCCAATGAAACTCCCAAAGTAATGAATTTGTTAGTGAATAACCTGTGCTAAAAATGCCTGTGTGCGCTCTGATTTTGGGTTAGAGAAGAATTCAGCCGGTGGCGCTTGCTCAACAATTTCCCCGCGATCCATAAAAATAACCCTATCAGCGACGGTACGAGCAAAACCCATCTCATGGGTGACGCACAGCATGGTCATCCCCTCATGTGCGAGACTTATCATGGTATCCAGCACTTCTTTCACCATTTCCGGATCCAGTGCTGAGGTCGGCTCGTCAAACAGCATAATTTTGGGTTTCATACACAGAGAGCGGGCAATGGCTACTCGCTGCTGCTGCCCGCCGGATAACTGACCGGGGAATTTATGTGCATGCTCTGCAATGCGCACGCGCTCCAGATAATGCATCGCCAGCTCATCCGCTTCTTTCTTCGGCATTTTACGAACCCAGCTTGGGGCCAGCGTGCAGTTTTGCATCACGGTTAAGTGTGGAAACAAATTGAAGTGTTGAAACACCATGCCAACCTCGGTGCGTACCCGCTCGATGTTGCGTAAATCATCATTCAGCTCAATACCATCCACCATGATTTTCCCTTCCTGATGCTCTTCCAAGTGGTTAATACAACGGATAGTGGTGGATTTCCCCGAGCCAGAAGGGCCACATAACACGATGCGTTCGCCGGGGCGTACATGCAAATTGATATCTTTCAATACGTGGAACTGCCCGTACCACTTATTGACGTTTTCCAGCGTAATCATCATCTTGTCACCTTGGGTCGGCTGATTGTCGCTCATGTTATGCCTCAATGTGTGGAACGTCCGGTGTGAAAGCGCTTCTCCAGATGCTGGCTATAGCGCGACATGCTGAAACAGAAAATCCAATAAACGGCGGCGGCAAAGACATAGCCCTCGGTCGACATGCCCAGCCAGGCGGGGTCGACAGTGGCTTGTTGCACACTGCTGAACAGGTCAAACAGACCAATGATGATGACCAGGCTGGTATCTTTAAACAGTGCGATAATGGTGTTCACCAGCCCTGGAATCACCATTTTTAACGCTTGTGGCAAGATAACCAGCCCTTGGGTTTTCCAATAACCCAGCCCGAGTGATTCGGCGGCCTCGGTTTGGCCTTTGGGTAGGGCTTGTAAGCCACCGCGTACCACCTCTGCGACATAAGCCGATTGGAATAACACCACCCCGACTAATGCGCGGATCAACTTATCGATGCTGGTGCCTTCGGTCATAAATAGCGGCAGCATCACCGAGGACATAAATAGCACGGTGATTAATGGCACCCCGCGCCAAAACTCGATAAATACCACCGATAGAATACGCACCACTGGCATACTGGAGCGGCGTGCCAGTGCTAGCAAAATGCCGAGTGGCAACGCGCCAGCAATCCCGACGGCTGCAATGATTAAGGTCAGTGTCAACCCACCCCACTGGCGAGTTTCAACGCGGGTAAGCCCGAAGAAACCGCCATATAACATCACCCAGACTAATAATGGATAGACCACGGCCCAAACCGCCAGATAGCGGCCGCGGCGTGGCATTGCTCGCCAGAACAGCGGGATGAGTGTGACCAAGCCAATAATCAACGTGGTATTGATGCGCCAGCGCTGTTCAATAGGGTAAAGGCCATACATAAACTGGCCAAAGCGTGCATGAATAAATACCCAGCAGGCACCTTCTCGGGTGCAATCAGTGCGCGTTGTACCCAGCCAATTGGCGTTGAAAATGGCCCAATTCAGTAGCGGCGGGATCAATTGCCACATCAGCCATAGGCACAAAAGGGTCAGTAAACTGTTAGTCCAACTGGAGAACAGATTCTTTTTGGCCCAAAACACCATACGACTTAATGGGTTGCCGGGCCGTACCGTGCTGGGTGGCTCGCGGGTTAGTGTCATCGTCATTCGCTTCCCTTAGCGCTCGACCAGCGCAATGCGCCGGTTGTAGAGATTCATTAAAAATGAAATGGACAGACTGATAACCAAATAGACCGACATGGTAATGGCGATGGTTTCTATCGCTTGGCCAGTCTGGTTTAGCACTGTTCCGGCAAACAACGACACCATATCGGGATAACCAATTGCCGCCGCCAGTGAGGAGTTTTTGACGATATTCAAATATTGGCTGGTCAGCGGCGGGATGATAACCCGCAGCGCTTGCGGCAGAATCACCTGACGTAAAGTAACGGTGTTGGGCAGCGCCAATGAGCGGGCGGCTTCGTGTTGGCCATAAGGCACGGACTGAATGCCCGAGCGAATAACTTCAGCAATAAAGGTTGAGGTATAAACCGATAGCGCCAGCGTTAAGGCAGCCAGCTCGGGAATGAGCACTAATCCGCCTTTAAAATTAAACCCCCGTAACTGCGGTAAATCCCAGTGCAGCGCCGAGCCATATAGCCAATGAGCCAGCGTGGGCAGGGCGATTAATAGCACCAAACCTATAGGCCAGGTGCGGTGGAATTGCCCGGTATGTAACTGACGAAAATGGTTATAGCGCTGCAATGCAATGATGGCGATAACCGCCAGTAACACCGCTATCAGGGCGGGCACAAAACCGGCGGCAAATTCAGGGGATGGCAGATATAAACCACGGTTACTCAGAAATGCCACGCCGAAAGCATCCAGGCTCTGTCTTGGTCCCGGAAGGTTGCGCAAAACGGCAAAATACCAGAAGAAGATTTGCAGTAACGGCGGAATATTACGGAATGTCTCAATATAGATGGTCGACAGTTTGCGTAATAGCCAGTTATCCGACAAGCGCGCCAATCCGAGAAAGAAACCCAGTATCGAAGCAAAGAAAATACATAATACGGAGACCAGCAAGGTATTGAATAACCCGACCAGAAACACCCGGCCATAAGTATCGCCCTGCTGGTAGTCGATAAGATGCTGAACAATGCCAAAACCGGCGCTATTATTCAGGAAAGCAAAACCTGAAGTAATACCTCGGGTTGATAAGTTGGTGATGGTGTTATGGAAAAGGTACGCACCGCATCCGAGCAGTATCAATAGCGCGATAATTTGATACAACCAGGCGCGCACCGCTGGATTGGTCAGCGAAAAGGCACCTTTGACGGTTGGGCGTTGTGACATAGTGTGGGCCTCGGTCTGGGTCATTCATCCGGCAGGGTTAGCCTGCCGGAGGGGAGTCTAAATCAGCGAACCGGAGGTGCGTACTGCAAACCGCCATTGTTCCACAGCGCATTTTGGCCGCGTTTGATTTTCAGTTCACTGCCCATTCCCACATTACGATCGAAGCTTTCGCCGTAGTTACCCACTTGTTTGACGATTTTAACCACCCAATCATTCGGCACTTTTAAATCTTTACCGTAATTGCCTTCCTGACCTAATAAATGAGCCATATCAGGAGTGGTCGGTTTGGCTGCCAGTTCTTCGACATTTTTCGATGTCACGCCCATTTCTTCTGCGTTCAGCATGGCAAACAATGTCCAGCGTACAAGGGCAAACCAATCTTCATCGCCACGGCGCACGACTGGCCCCAGTGGTTCTTTGGAAATGACTTCCGGTAATACGATAAATTCGTCTGGTTTACCTAACTTGATACGCAATGCATACAGTTGAGATTGGTCGGAAGCCAGTGTGTCGCAGCGGCCGGAATCCAGCGCTTTGGCACTTTCATCGGAGCGGTCGAAGGTGACCGGGGTGTATTGCATCTTATTGGCTTTAAAGTAGTCGGCGACATTCAGCTCAGTGTCGGTACCGGCTTGAATACACACAGTGGCACCATCCAGCTCTTTGGCACTTTTCAGCCCGGCTTTATTGTGGGTCAGGAAACCAATACCGTCATAATAGTTCACGCCGGTAAACAACATCCCCATGCCAGCATCGCGGGATGATGTCCAGGTGGTGTTACGGGATAAAATATCAACTTCACCTGATTGCAGCGCGGTGAAGCGCTCCTTGGCCGTCAACGGGGTATATTTTACTTTTTCTGCATCACCAAAGATGGCCGCAGCCACACCACGACAAACATCAACGTCAAGGCCGGAGAATTTTCCGCTGGCATCTGCATAAGAGAAGCCAGGTAACCCATCACTGATGCCACATTGCACAAAGCCTTTTTTCTTCACCGCATCCAAAGTAGTGCCCGCATGGGCCTGACCCGCTAATGCCACTAATGAAGCAGCAGCAACCAGCGTTGAAATCATTATTTTTTTCATCAAAGCGTCCTGTGAGGCAAAGTCGTGCCTATTTTAATTTTGTAGCGCACCCGTGATGCACCGTCGCTGTCTGTTGGCGTGTAACCAGTTTGGTATTAGCAAATGGAGTGCCAGAGTTATATTTCATTGAACAACTGGATAATTACTAAGGGTTAACTCTTTCTGGGGGGCTACCGATAGGATAAAACGCACTTTAATAGGGCATTTCAGGGCAAATTGGTGTTTTTTAGTGCAGAAAATTCCTATGGTCTGAATCTATAGGATCTCAGGTTGCCGAATGGGTTTACTGCTGGTGTTTTATCTATGTCTTAATATAAAAAATCGGCAATACAGGTGAAATTCGGATTTTTTGAATTCTCAATCCGTTATCTAATCCCTTTGGGAATGTTTTTACCTAAATTAGATAAAAGGATAGGGATTATGCCTCGTTATTTAACTGTCTTGATATGTGTGTTGCCATGGCTACTCACGACACGTTGCCTGGCACAAACGGATGTTGAATCGACAAAATGCAGTAATACTGATTTCTCACAGGTTTTATCCTGCTACAAAAATAAATTAGCCACCGAACCGCTTATCTACAATTTGCTGAGTCAGGAGAACCTGCCGGGGCTGGAATGGCGTCGTTACCAACTGACTTCTCAGCATTGGTCACCAGAGGGATTAGTCACTCCTGCTGCCTGGCAGCATGAAGTTGAGGTTTTTATTCCGAGTGAGAGTACTTCAACGCAAGGGTTGGTGGTGATTAATAATGGTACTAACCATGCTACTGATAAGGTTCCTGCTTCAGGGCCAACTGACTTTTCCATCGACGAATTGCAAAATATTGCCCGCCAAACTAATACCGTCGTGATAGCCGTGAGCACTATTCCCAATCAATATCTTGAATATCAGCAGGATAATGAACCACGTAAAGAGGATTACAGTGTCGCCCGCAGTTGGACTTTATTTATGGATGCGCCGGAGTCTCGTGCAATAGTGCCTTTACAAGTCCCGATGGCGGCGGCGATCTCCCAAGCCATGACTATGGCCCAACAAGCTCTGCCGGAGAAAGCATTAGACAGTTTTATTGTCACCGGCTTATCCAAACGCGGTTGGACAACCTGGCTGACGGCGATTGCCGACTCGCGCGTTGTGGCCATCGCGCCGTTTGTGATTGATCTACTGGATACTCGTGCTGCATTGGAGCACATGTATCAATCCTATGGTGGCAATTGGCCTATCGCATTCACCCCTTATTATCTGGACGAAGTTGATAAAAAGCTGGATACGGCCGGTTTTGCCAAATTGATGCAAATTATTGATCCCCTCCAGTACATGGGGACTGAGTATCAATCGCGGCTTAGTATTCCGAAATATATTATCAATGCCAGTGGCGACGATTTTTACGTGCCTGACAATACAGATTTTTATTACGACAAATTACCCGGTGAGAAAGCACTGCGGGTTGCACCAAATTCTAGTCACTCGGGTATTAAGGCTTTCAGCGGACCGTCACTTATTTCTTTTGTTAATCGCATGCGCCAATCTATGCCAATGCCGCAAGTAAATGCCAACATCGCCATAAAAGATAAGGTGCAAACACTGACGGTGAGCTTGTCTGAGACGCCGGATAAAGTGTTGTTGTGGACCGCTGCCAACAGCGAGGCGCGTGATTTTCGCTATGCTTGTAATGTGCGCTACAGTGAGTTCCCACTGGCAGTCACACCAGCGAATACCCTTGATATTGCACTGACAGTACCCACTTCTGGCTGGCAGGCGACTTTTGTTGAAGCCACTTTCAGTGACGGTTTTGTCGCTACCACGCCGGTTTATATCTTACCCAAAGATGTCTATCCCACGACGGCACCGCCAGTAGTTGGAGCGGCTTGTAAAACATTGCCGGGGCGTAATGCTATTGCGGCAAGTGAAGTTACGACACAGATAGACGGCGCAGCACCGGAAGGTGTACAGCCATAATTTCGCCATACAAAGTGGAATTCAGGCAATAAAAAACCCGGCCGAGACCGGGTTTCCTGTTTATACGCTGACTTAATAGAGTGATGCTTCGCCCGCTGGGCGGGTTTTGAAACGGCGGTGCAACCAAAGATATTGTTCAGGTGCGCGCATGATTTCTTTTTCAATCACTTTATTCATGTAACGGGCGGCAGCTAATTCATCATCTATTGGGTAATCTTCCAATGCCGGTTGGATAAGCAGGTCATAACCGCTGCCATCCGTTTTCCGCAGCAGCACCAATGGCAGTAATGCCGGTTTTGCCAGACGCGCTAACATAAAAGTACCGCTGGTGGTCGCGGCCTGATTTACCGCAAACAGGGGCGCGAAAACACTGCCACGTGGGCCGTAGTCCTGATCTGGTGCAAACCAAACGGCCTCACCTTTCTTCAGGGCTTGCACCATGCCACGCAGGTCTTTGCGATCCAACATCGCTTTATTGGAGCGCATACGCCCCCAGGTCTGCACCAGTTCCATCACTTTATTATTGTGTGGGCGGTACATTGCCATCATCGGCTGACATTGGCCCATCACTCGGCCACCCAGTTCCAGTGACATAAAGTGCACACCAATGACCAAGACACCGCGATTGCCTTCCTGCGCTTTTTTCAGGTTATTGAGTCCGGAAACAGTAAACCAGCGTTTGACGCGTGCATCGGGCCAAAACCATGCCATACCGGTTTCCAGCAACCCCATACCCAAGGATTCAAAATTACCCACAATAGTTCGTTCGAGGGTAGCTTTGTCCATATCAGGGAAGCACAGTTCGAGGTTACGTTGGGCTATGGATACTCGGCGCTTGAGAAAACGCATTGAGGTACGGCCAAGCCAAATCCCTAACTTATTGATCAGCGGGTAGGGCAGTTGGACTAACAGAAACAGTACACCAAGGCCAAACCAAGTCAGCCAATAGCGTGGGTGGAGCAGGGAAATATGGAACTTCTGCGGTTTTATCATTGGGAACTCTATCGTTATACGTTAAGTGCGAGCGTGTAGCGCATAAGGATATAATTCGATAGCGGTACATATCTTCAGACACCGTAGGCCGACTATCGTTTTCGCAAATACGATAATTGACGCATTCTTTACATTAAAAGCGGGGTCGCGTAGTGAATGGTCACAAAAGAGGGGCTATCGATAAGCGAGGTTAGCTTTTGGCGAATTATATCATAACCGCGGCAAATGAAATAATAAGATAAAAGGCAAAGGAGTTGTTTAATGTGTTCTGGCGGTGGTCATGGAAGAATATCAATAGCTAATAGATACACCGCGCCGATATGTTAGCGCGGTGTTTAACTTTAAGTACACTGAATGCTTACCAGAACCCTAACACTTTCCACCAGGCACTACCGATAATCAGCCAAATAGGAATGACCACTAAACTGATTAGAAAACCGATTTTCCACCAGGTTGCCAGCGGGATAAAGTTACACCCAAACAGGATTGGCGCTGGGCCGCCGGAGTAGTGAGTGGTCGCCATGTACAGGTTACTGAACATACCAAATACCAGAACTGTCAGCATTGGCGGGGCGCCCGCTGCGATAGCAATAGAAACAAAAATGGCATACATAGCGCTGATATGGGCAATAGCGCTGGCCATCATATAATGGCTGTAATAGTACGCTAGCAGCAGGATACCCATCATCGGTACCCAATTCATGCCTTGTACCGAGCCCGCAATTGAGGCACCAAACCAACTAATGAACCCCAGTTTATTCAGTTGGCTGGCAAGTGTTAGTAGTACTGCAAACCAAATCACGGTATGCCATGCTTCTTTCTCGGCGATGACATCATCCCAGGTTAGTGCGCCGCTCAGCAATAGGATAGCCAGACCAATAAAGGCAGTCATAGTGGCATCGATATTCAGTGCTGCACCGCATACCCACAGAGTCACCAACCCAACGAATACTGATAACACGATCCATTCATTACGGCTCATCGGCCCCATTTCTTTCAGTTTTACGAGGGCCAGTGCGCGCATTTCCGGCGTTTTTTTCAGTTCCGGTGGATAAAAGCGGTATAGCAGCAACGGAATGACCGCCAGAGAGATTAAACCGGGGACAATTGCAGCCAATGCCCAGCTAGTCCAGGTAATAGTTATGCCCATCTCGCCTGCCAACTTGCCTATCATCGGGTTACCGGCCATTGAGGTCAGGAACATGGCGCAAGTAATGGCGTTACACTGGAAGATACATTGCACCAGGAAAGCCCCGATTTTTCGTTCAGTACCCCGGTCTGGTGTGGATTCATAAGCTTCAGATATTGAGCGAAACAGAGGGGTTATGATGCCACCACAGCGGGCAGAGGTTGATGGCATTGCGGGTGCAAACAGTAAATCTGTTAGCACCAAACCGTAAGCCAAACCCAATGAGCTGTGACCTAACTTGCTGATAAATAAGTACCCAACTCGGCGGCCAAAACCTGTTTTAATAAATCCGCGTGAGATAAAGAAAGCACAGGCTATCATCCAGATGGTTGGATCGGCAAAACCGGCGAGTACCTCTTTGATACTCAGCAAACCAGTGGCGGCGACGACCGTTAGACTAAACACGGCCATTGCCCCTAGCGGGTATGGCGAGAGAATTAGGCCAATAACTGTTGCGGCAAAGACCGCCATGAGATGCCAGGCTCGTGGATCTACCGATTCCGGTACCGGGCTAAACCAGATACTTATCCCAATAAATAGGATCAGTAGCATCCTTCCTATGCGTGTTTTGAATATCGACATGAATATTTACCCTGATGCTATTTTATGTGCAGTGTTAATCATCGCCAATAAATGTAGGGAATAGTTATATTATTAAGGCTGTGATTATATGAAATAACTGTATAGAGAAAATAACGTCATGATTTTGATCAAAGTCATTTTTATATTGTACGGAGCGGGGGAGAGCGGTGAAATAAATATATTACTCTGAACCAGGTAATTCAGACTAAATTTGGCGATTACTTTACTTTATTAATTATATAGCGCGGGATTTTATCTGTTAAAACAACATAATTTTGCACGAATAGACAAGATGGCAAAGGGCATGAGAGAGAAGCATAAACGGACGATACAGATTGAAGACATCAGTTAAGACATAATGAATAAATATTGAACATTGAATATGTCAGGTTTATCTGATCATATACTTATATTATCAGCGATAAGATCATATTCTCAGGCACAAAAAAACCCGCACAGAGGCGGGATTTTTTTATTCAGAATAATTTAACTGCTCAGGGCTATCACCTTCATCGCTATCGTAAATCATTCCGATATATCTGCATCATTAAAACCGTAGCCCAATGACTTGGATATCTATTATTGACTCTTACAGAGCAATAACGTTTACCGCTGATGGGCCTTTAGCGCCATTCTCGATAGAGAACTCAACTTTTTGACCTTCATCCAGGGTTTTGAAATCATTGCTCTGGATAGCAGAGAAGTGAAC
>NZ_JAUJTZ010000023.1:0-53167 GCF_030433455.1 Yersinia sp. 22-579
GCGGGGGCCGGATTTGAACCGACGACCTTCGGGTTATGAGCCCGACGAGCTACCAGGCTGCTCCACCCCGCGTCCGATTGAGCGCACTATACTCTGGATGAGATCTGTTGCAAGTAGTTTTGCCACTTAATTATGGTAAAAATGGTTTTTCGATTAATTTATCAACTATCTGTTTCCTTTTTCCCCACAACAGCGTCAGGGGATTTTTTTCTGCATGCTGATTCCTTTATCTATAGGCGTTTGTTATCGTTCGCCGGTAGATAAAAGTAAGTAAGAGAAGAGAAGGCGTGAAATGACAAGTCGTTGGGGCAAATACCTACTGAGTGGAATAATGATTGCTGTTCTGGCAGGTTGCCAATCTCGGCCAACCGATCGTGGGCAGCAATATAAAGATGGGCGTTTGGAGCATCCACTGGAGTTAGTGAATGAACCACACGCAACAGGTAAGCCAGTCAATGCCAAAGATTTCTCTGATCAGGTGAAAGTGATTAACCAATCTTCACCGGGTCTGTATAGCCGCAACAGTAGTACATTCAATGCGGTGGAAAATTGGATGTTAGCCGGAGCAGATACCAGTAAGTTAAGCCTGTTTGGTTTGAATGCTTATCAGATGGAAGGGGTGGATAATTTCGGTAATGTACAATTTACCGGTTACTACACGCCGGTGCTTCAGGCTCGCTATACCCCACAAGGCGAATTCCGCCATCCACTTTATCGCATGCCTGCTAAAGGAAAGGGGCGTCTACCTGATCGCGCAGCTATATATGCAGGCGCATTGGATAGCAAAAATTTAGTTATCGCCTACACCAATTCGCTGGTAGATAACTTTATGATGGAGGTGCAGGGCAGTGGATATGTTGATTATGGTGATGGGCGACCACTGACTTTCTTCGGTTATGCGGGGAAGAATGGTCATGCTTATCGCAGCATTGGCAAAGTGCTGATTGACCGTGGGGAAGTGGCAAAAGCGGATATGTCGATGCAGGCTATCCGTCATTGGGCTGAAACTCACAGTGAAGCTGAGGTCAGAGAGTTATTAGAGCAGAACCCATCCTTTGTGTTCTTCAAACCGGAAATGTATGCGCCGGTGAAAGGAGCCAGCGCTGTGCCATTGATTGCCAAAGCCTCGGTTGCTTCTGATCGTTCACTGATTCCACCGGGCACAACACTATTGGCCGAAGTTCCTTTATTGGATAATCAGGGTAAATTTACCGGCCAATATCAGATGCGTTTAATGGTGGCGCTGGATGTCGGTGGCGCAATTAAAGGCCAACATTTTGATATTTATCAGGGGATTGGTCACGAAG
Source organism: Yersinia sp. 22-579 (assembly GCF_030433455.1). Taxonomy (NCBI): domain Bacteria; kingdom Pseudomonadati; phylum Pseudomonadota; class Gammaproteobacteria; order Enterobacterales; family Yersiniaceae; genus Yersinia; species Yersinia sp. 22-579. The sequence continues at coordinate 1,308 of NZ_JAUJTZ010000023.1, forward strand.
CAGGGCAAGCTGCTGGCTTCTATAACCATTATGGCCGCGTTTGGGTGTTAAAAAATGCGCAAAGTAATGGGCCGCTGTTTACCGCTTATCAAAGTGGCAAAGCAACAGCTCAATCAGGTGATGGTTCCTCACTATTAGTCAGGAATCAAGGCCAGTAGGTCAGCGGTTGATGTGATTGATTCACCTCTTTCTCAGGCGGCCAATTGGCCGCTTTTGTATTCGTATTATTTTTACAGGCTATAAAGGTAATAAGTTATGAAGGTAACAAGTCTATGAACACAGCCTATTCCGAAGCTTATCAACAGCGATTTGGTGGCATTGCTCGCCTTTATGGGCAGCAAGCGCTGACACTTTTTTCGCAGGCGCATATTTGTGTTATCGGTATCGGTGGCGTGGGTTCATGGGCAGCTGAAGCACTGGCGCGTACAGGTATTGGTGCGATCACCTTGATTGATATGGATGATGTTTGCGTCACAAATACTAATCGTCAGATCCATGCTTTACGCAGCAATGTCGGGCAGGCCAAAACAGAAGTGATGGCTGAGCGTATTTTAGCTATCAATCCTGAATGCCAAGTGACTTGTATTGATGATTTTATTACTGCGGATAATGTTGCCGAGCTTTTAGATAAAAACTTTAGCTATGTTATTGATGCTATTGATAGTGTTCGCCCCAAAGCAGCACTGCTGTCCTATTGCCGTCGGTATAAAATCCCGGTAGTGACCACCGGTGGTGCCGGCGGGCAAATTGATCCGACTCGCATTGAGGTAGTGGATCTGGCGAAAACCATTCAGGATCCGTTAGCGGCAAAGTTACGTGAAAGGCTAAAAAGTGATTTTAACGTAGTGAAAAACAGCAAAGGCAAATTGGGAATCGACTGTGTGTTCTCCAGTGAGCCATTAGTTTACCCGCAAAGTGATGGTTCTGTGTGTGCGTCGCGCAGCACTGCTGAAGGGCCGAAAAAGATGGATTGTACCTCCGGTTTTGGCTCGGCCACGATGGTCACCGCCACGTTTGGCTTTGTTGCGGTGTCCCATGCATTGAAGAAAATGATGGCGAAAGCCGCCCGTCAGGGGCAATAGCCATCATTGAACATATTTAGCCGCAATCGCCCGTACAGCCTGCGCCAGTGCTTGTAAACCGCTGGCGCGCGAGGTACTTAATTGCTGCCGTAACCCCAATTGCTCAAACAGTGCCAAGGGATCTTCTGTCAGTACCTGCTGCGGGGTTTTGCCTTCCACGGCGGTCAGAATAACGGCCAGCAACCCACGAACAATACGGCCCTCGCTATCACCGTAGAAATGTAAACGACCATCCGGTAAGTACTCATGACCCAGCCACACGCGGTTTTCACACCCCGTTAGCTCCAGTTCATTTTGTTTTAATGCTTCGGGCAATGGCGGAAGTTGTTTGGCCAGTAGGATTAACTGGCGGTAGCGATCTTCCCACTGTTTATGAGCACTGAATGTCTCAAGCAGATTGGCAGCAGTGATATCGTGACCAAAGGGGTGTGGGGCAATCATCATTTTTTTCTCTTATTAGCGATTAATCTTGCAATAATTCCAGTGCCTTAGCGATCGCCGTACACAAAGTTTCAACGTCGTTTTCTGTATTATAAGGCGCAAATGAAGCGCGCAGGCTACCGCTTACCCCCAATGCTGCCATTAATGGTTGAGCACAATGTTGTCCAGCGCGTAGCGCGATCCCTTGTTCTGCCAATAACGTCACTAAATCGCTGTGATGAACACCATCAAAAGTGAATGCTAACAAGCTTGATTGCTGGCAACGGAAGCTACGAAAGCCCGGCAATTGAGCCAGTTTATTTTCCGCTAATGTCGCCAGGTTTTGGCTATAAGTTTCGGCTTCGCCCAGGTCGATGTGTTCGAGCCAACTGAGCACGGCCGATAAACCAATCACGCCAGCAATATTAGGAGTTCCAGCTTCAAAGCGATAGGGTACTTCGTGGGGCGTAAAACCGCCGAATGAGGCATGGGTTAGCATTTTGCCGCCACCTTGCCAGGCGGGCATTTCTTTTAGCAGTTCAGATTTGCCATACAGTACGCCAATACCGGTTGGCCCATACAATTTGTGGGCGGAAAAAGCATAAAAATCAATATCAAGCGCTTGAACATCTGCTGGACTATGAACAATGCCTTGCGCGCCATCGACCATAACGATGCAGCCATGTTGATGAGCGAGTTCAATGGCTTCTGCTAATTGTGGGCTACCGCCTGTCACATTAGACATCTGACCTAACGCCAGGATGCGGGTTTTATTGCTAAATAACTGCGGCAATAACGATAGGTTGGGTAGATGATCCATACCGATAGGCAACTTAATGATTCGAGCACCCGTTTGTTTGGCAACCATAAGCCAGGGTATTAAGTTGGCATGATGTTCTGCCTCGCTAACAATAATTTCATCCCCAGCCTGTAGGCGAGGGCGAGCATAACTTTGCGCTACCAGATTAATGGCTTCAGTTGTACCGCGAGTCCAAATGATATTTTCTGCGTCTGGCGCATTGATAAAGTCAGCTACCTGCTGGCGGGTTTCTTCAAAACGAGCGGTCAATGACAATGCCGATTGATGTTGACTACGATGCACCGTTGCGGCGTCTTGCTGATAAAATAACTGGGTCGCTTCAATCATAGCGTGCGGTTTCAGGGCCGTCGCTGCGCTGTCCAGATAGATTATTTCATCGTTAATTGCCGGAAATTCCTGGCGAAAATCCGTTGGATTAAAAGACTTCATTCTGTTGTTCGCATCCTTTGGTTCACTTCGGAACTGTCTCATTTTAGCCACAATTAGCCCACTAATGGCTTTGGTGGCTGGCAATATGTCTCAAGCGGGTTATGCTGAATAGTAACGGACATAACCATTTGTCTGGTAATGGAAACGATTTTTTTAGCATTTTAATCTGCAAGGAGTCACCCATGAAAAAGACAGCTGCCGTAATCTCTGCACTTATGCTCACTTTTACTTTAGCAGCGTGTTCAAGCAACTATGTCATGCACACTAACGATGGTCGCACTATCGTTGCTGATGGTAAACCTAAAGTAGATGATGAAACTGGGATGATAAGCTATACCGATGCCAATGGCACCGAACAGCAAATTAATCGTTCAGAGGTCAAAGAAATGGCTGAGGGCAAGTAGTTAAACTGCGAAGTTGTTCTCAAAAAGAAGCCTGATCCGGTTTGGAAACCCGCGACAACAACTTAAATTTAAGCATAACTATGTGCAATGCAAAGTGGCGCTTACATTTAGTTTTTGAAAAGAAGTAAGCAGGCTCTAAAAATAAGGCCAAAAAAAAGCACCGCGAAAATAGCGGTGCTGCATAAAATCACTATGGACAGACAGGGTAAATGTACAGGAAGTGAAAAAAAACAGTAGCTTAGCTACTATGTCTGGCACACCAGACCATTTGCAAACACAACATCACAACCACAAAGCCAAAAGCAATTCAGTACCTGGATACTAAACCTACTTTTCGTTCCGGCTTGGGAAGTGCCGCCACTATAGGTATTTGCTGGCGCATCATCAACGGACAATTTATAATGTCTCGGATTACAAAAACTAATAAGTAAACAAAGGGTTTCATCTGAAGATGAGCCGTTATAAAAAAGTATCCAATTCATGTCAAAACGATTACCACCACTGAACGCCTTGCGGGTCTTCGATGCGGCCGCACGCCACCTGAGTTTTACTAAAGCGGCTGATGAATTATTTGTCACGCAAGCCGCTGTTAGCCACCAGATAAAGTCACTGGAGGATTTTCTCGGACTAAAACTGTTCCGTCGGCGTAACCGTTCTTTGCTGCTGACCGAAGAAGGGCAGAGTTATTACCTCGACATCAAAGAGATTTTTACCTCTATCAATGAAGCCACTCGTAAATTGCAGGCACGTAGTGCTAAAGGTGCTCTGACCGTCAGTCTTCCCCCCAGTTTTGCTATCCAATGGTTGGTTCCTCGTCTGTCTGGATTTAATGCGGCTTATCCGGGTATTGATGTCAGAATTCAGGCGGTAGACCGAGAAGAGGATAAACTCGCTGATGATGTCGATGTGGCGATATTTTATGGCCGGGGAAATTGGACCGGGTTGCGTACTGAACGCCTGTATGCCGAATTCTTGCTTCCTGTTTGTGCTCCCAGCCTGCTAATGGGCGAGAATGGATTAAAAGTACCGGCAGATCTGGCTAATCACACCCTGTTGCATGATACTTCCCGCCGAGATTGGATGGCGTATACCCGTCAATTGGGTGTGCCACAGATTAATGTGCAGCAAGGTCCGATATTTAGCCACAGTGCGATGGTGGTTCAGGCTGCTGTGCATGGTCAGGGTATTGCGTTGGTGAATAACGTGATGGCGCAATCTGAAATTGAAGCGGGTCGATTGGTGTGCCCGTTTAGTGATGTGCTAGTGAGTAAAAATGCTTTTTATCTGGTTTGTCATGACAGTCAGGCAGAACTGGGTAAAATAGCCGCCTTTCGTCAGTGGATACTGGCAAGAGCGGCTAGCGAGCAGGAAAAGCTACGCTTTCGCTACGAGAACTAATTTTAATTATTAGGCGATATTAATTTAAGGTTTATGACGATGAATGGTCGTTTAATGCTGATATTTGCTGCCTTGAGCGGTTTTTTCTATGTTGCTTTCGGTGCCTTTGGGGCGCATGTATTGAGTGCCTCTTTGGGGGCGAATGAAATGGCTTGGGTTCATACTGGGCTGGAGTATCAGGGATTCCATACACTGGCTATCCTGGCACTCGCTGTTGCCATGCAACGGCAGATAAGTATCTGGTTTTACTGGAGTGGTGCCTTGTTAGCACTCGGAATATTACTATTTAGTGGCAGTTTATACTGCCTGGCTCTATCGCACCTGAAATTGTGGGTATATATCACGCCAGTGGGCGGAGTATGTTTTCTGGCGGGATGGATTTTGATGTTGATTGGCGCGCTGCGTCTAAGAAAAAGGGCAGAACGCCATGAATAATAAAATTGCTTTATATTGCCGCTCAGGTTTTGAGAAAGAGTGTGCGGCGGAAATTACCGCCAAAGCAGCACAGCTCGAAATCTTTGGTTTCGCTCGGGTAAAAGAAAATAGCGGTTATGTGCTGTTTGAATGTTATCAGTTGGAAGATGCGGATCGTTTGATTCGTGAAGTGCCATTCCGCGAATTGATTTTCGCCCGCCAAATGATGGTTGTGGGTGAGCTACTGAAAGATTTACCGCCGGAAGATCGCGTATCGCCAATAGTTGGTATGTTAACCGGTGTTGTCGAGAAAGCCGGTGAACTGCGAGTTGAAGTTGCTGACACCAATGAAAGCAAAGAGTTACTTAAGTTTTGCCGTAAGTTGACGGTGCCGTTGCGTAATGCAATGCGTGAGCAAAAAATTCTGTCTGCCCGTGAGAATCCTCATCGGCCAGTGGTGCATGTATTCTTTATTGCATCGGGTTGTTGTTATGTTGGTTATTCTTATAGCAACAATAACTCCCCGTTCTATATGGGGATCCCGCGCCTTAAGTTCCCATCTGATGCCCCAAGCCGTTCAACTCTTAAACTGGAAGAAGCTTTCCATGTGTTTATCCCCGCAGATGAATGGGAAGAGCGTTTAGCCAGTGGTATGCATGCTGTCGATTTAGGAGCTTGTCCCGGTGGTTGGACTTATCAGTTAGTGCAACGCAGCATGATGGTTCAGGCCATTGATAATGGCTTGATGGCACAAAGTTTGATGGATACCGGGCAGGTTACGCACCATCGCGTAGACGGTTTTAAATATGAGCCAACACGTAGCAATATTTACTGGTTAGTGTGCGATATGGTGGAAAAACCGGCTAAAGTCACCCAACTTATTATTAAATGGCTGGTCAATGGTTGGTGTCGTGAGGCTATTTTTAACCTGAAGTTACCGATGAAAAAGCGTTTTGAAGTTGTTTCAGAAAATCTGGAAATGATTGATGAACAGCTAAAAGAAAATGGTATTAATGCCCATATTCAGGCTAAGCAGCTCTATCATGACCGCGAAGAAGTTACGGTGCATGTGCGGCGTATTTGGTCTGGTGTGCCGGGCCGTCGTGATGAGCGTTTTTAAAATTTGGTGATATATACCCTAAATAATTCGAGTTGCAGGAAGGCGGCAAGGGAGATAACCCCGATGAGCTTACTGTCGTAAGTGATTCGGGTTATTGAGCGTAGCTAACGCACATGCAGCTTGAAGTATGACGGGTATACACGCAAGGGGCCAGATGGCCCCTTCATTTTTTATGCTGATATTATCGATTCAAACGTAGCTGTTGCAAGTTGCCACTTAATGGTAAATCAGTTTTCAGGGCCGCTATTTGTTTGCAAATAAAGGCCATTTCCTGATGCTGTTGCAACTTTTTACGCCATTTCTCTGGCACCGAGTCTAGCTCCTGATAGAGTTCCTCCAGGCAGCTGGCTTGTTGCAATAACAGCGCGGCAGTTTTTGCTCCAATACCGGCGACTCCCGGAATTTTACTACTACTGATCCCAGCGAGCCCCCAGTAGTCAGGTAATTGGTGCGGTAAAACGCCAAACTCCTGCTTGACGAACGGCATATCCAACCAGCGTTTTTGGAAGTAATCGCGAATCTGAACATTTGGCGCCAACAGTTGGCAATAGCCTTTGTCGGTTGAAACAATCGTGACCTGGTGCCCGGCCTCACCAATTTTTATTGCCAACGTCGCTGCAAGGTCATCAGCTTCATTGCCCGGCGAACTCCAGCAATTAACCCCCAATGAGTGAAATGCTTCACGGATCAGCGGCATCTCTTGTTGCAGATTATCTGGCATCGGTGAGCGGCCCGCTTTGTAATCAGGCAGAGATTGATGACGCCAACTATCCGAGCGGTCATCTTCATCAAAAACGGCGACTGCATGGGTTGGCTGGCTATGTGAAATAAGCTGTTGCAGTGCATGCTGGCAAGCATTCACACAAGGTGAACCTTGCACCGCATGAATGCGACGAATCAGGTTAAGGGCATCAACAATAAGAAGGTGGATTTGCATTAACGGTCTTAAAACCTATCCCATAAGGGCTATTTTATTGGCCCTGCTTTGCTATAAAGAGCGCACCTGACGGTGCTCAAATAACCTTCAGGTAGCGCCAGCCGGAAGTCCTTACCAGCGCTATCGCTGAGGGGTATTTATTCTTTAACTACAGATTTCATAGCAAGGTGTATAAGCACTGCCTGGTAATTTCATCCGCTGTTGGATAATAAAACCTTGCAACAGCTGGTCCATATGTTTCATTAGTAGAGGATCACCATGCAACTTGAATGGCCCGTGAGCTTCAATGGCATGGATACCCACTTCTTTAACGTTACCCGCAACAATACCGGAGAAAGCGCGGCGCAATGCAGCAGCCAGCTTCTCTGGGGGTTGGTTGTGGGACAAGTCCAGGTTGGCCATGTTCTCATGAGTCGGTTCAAAGGGGTGCTGCAAGTCCGACTCGATACGCATAGACCAGTTGAAACTATAAGCATCACCGGTATTACGGCGATTTTCTTTCACCAATGGCATCGCTTTTTTCATCTGACGAGCGACTTCATCCGGGTCATCAATAATTATCTGGTAGTATTCACGTGCTTTATCGCCCAGAGTATTCATGATGAATTCATCCACAACTCTGAAGTAATCTGCACTCTCTTTTGGCCCGGTCAGAATCAGGGGTAAAACCTGCTCCTTATTATCCGGATTCATCAGAATACCTAACAAATAGAGCAATTCTTCTGCTGTTCCCACGCCACCAGGGAAAATAATGATGCCATGAGCGATACGAACAAAGGCCTCTAGCCGTTTTTCAATGTCGGGCATGATAATCAGTTCATTGACTAACGGGTTTGGTGGCTCTGCAGCAATGATTGATGGTTCGGTCATACCGATAAAGCGGCCTTGTTTGTAACGTTGTTGGGCATGACCCACTGCGGCACCTTTCATCGGTGCTTCCATGGCTCCCGGCCCACAGCCGGTGCAGATATTCAATTCACGCAAACCTAACTGGTTGCCGACTTTACGGGCATACAAATATTCGGTTTCATTGATTGAATGGCCGCCCCAGCACACAATCATATTCGGATCTTCATCAAGATGCAGGGCACGGGCATTACGCAAAATTGAAAAGACCAAATTGGTCAAATGGTTGGAGCTTTCCATATTCAGATGTTGGAAACGCTCGGCGTTTACGATTTGACCATTAACAAACAGAATGTCACGTAAGACTGCAAACAAGTTTGCCTGCAAAGAGCGAATAATTTTACCATCAACAAAAGCATGCTCTGGTGGATTAACCAGTTCGAGTTTGACACCGCGTTCGCGGCGTAGCACATTGATATCAAAGGTTTCATAGCGAGATAAAAGCTCTTTGCTGTTATCAGTCAGACTACCTGAGTTAAGAACAGCCAATGAGCAATTACGGAATAAACGGTACAGATCACTACTGGCTGTACGTTTGAGCATATCCACTTCGAACTGTGATAACAGATCCATTGAGCCGAGTGGGCTGACATGTGTAATCAAAGTTACTCCTTTACACCCCTAAGGGTGGTAGTGCCTATGTATCAGAGTGCTGCTTTCTGTTTTCCGTGGAATATCAGAGAGACCACTAAGTATCCATTACTGATTTTTATACTGAAAATAGCATAAGGAACCTATAAATAACCTTAACGTCGTCGCTTACTTTTTGCCAATACTAACGTGCTGCTGGTGATAAAGTTGCGCAGGTGTACGCATTTATTGTCGCGCCAGGCGGCCAGTCAATGGCACAAAATCAGTATTGGAACGCCATGGATTGATATCCAGCCCTCCGCGACGGGTATAGCGCGCATAAACTGATAGTGTCTCGGGCTGACAGAAACGCATAATGTCATTGAAAATGCGTTCGACACACTGCTCGTGAAACTCATTATGATGGCGGAAAGAGATCAGATAGCGCAGTAAGGCTTCGCGGTTAATTTGCGGGCCACTGTAGCTTATTTGGACAGAACCCCAATCTGGTTGGTGAGTTATCAGACAGTTAGATTTTAGCAAGTGGCTGACCAGGCTCTCTGTTACGCAGTTTTTACCTGCTGCACCTTGCAGATAATCGGCATTGAATTCATAACTATCGATACAGATATCTTGCTCATCCAGACATTCTCCCGAGAAGTTGGCTATCGGTTGATGTGTCATTTCATCCAGACGGTATAGGGTGACACTCACTTCTCCTTGGGCACAGGCGGATAAATCCTGTTGCAAAGTAGTGCGCACACTTTCCCAGTCAGTAAACGCTGTTTGGTTAAAACTGTTGAGGTAAAGTTTAAAGCTTTTTGACTCAATGAGATTAACGCTCTCAGCATTTAGGCTAATTTCACCTACAGCAACTTGTGGTAAGCCCTTACTGTTTAGCCAGGATAGCTCATATAACGTCCAGATATCAGCGCCATGAAAGGGCAGATTATCGGGATATAAACCGAGAGGTTCGCGGTTCATACTGCGTGGCACGGCCTGCAATAAGGTCACGTCATAGTGATCACAATACGCGGTGGGTTTGCCCAGCGTCAGTTCCGCCAGAGCCTTGTGGTCTTGATATGAAGACATGCTGTTCCCATGATGAGAGAAAGGTACAATAGCGGTAGTTTATCAATTAATGCCGCGTTTAACTGCATTTCTAAGTAGGGTAACGCCTTTACCTTGGTGCAGCGCAAGCCGCCGCGATACAGAGAATAACAATGGACCAGAACGTTTCAACGGCACTTAAGAGCTTTACTCAGCGCTATATTGACTTATGGCAGCAGCAAACCGGGCGGCCACCTGCCAGTGAGGAGCTTTATGGGGTACCTTCTCCCTGTAATATAGAAACTCAGGATAATCAGGTGTTCTGGCTGCCGCAGCCTTTTGTTGGTGAAGCTAATCTTGCCAATGTTGAACGAGCACTGGAGATTCAGCTTCATCCAGATATCCATGAGTTTTATACCCAGCAATATGCCGGGGATATGAAAGCTGATTTAGGTGATCACCGCTTTACCTTGCTTCAGGTTTGGAGCGAAGACGATTTCATTCGTTTACAGGAAAATCTCATTGGCCATTTGGTGACACAGAAAAGACTGAAACTCTCGCCAACACTGTTTTTAGCAACAACGGAATCGGAAATGACCATGGCCTCACTGTGTAATGTTAGTGGCAATGTGGTGTTAGAGGAGTTTGGTAGCGGTAAACGGACATTACTGGCATCGACTCTTGCTCATTTTCTGGATGCATTACGTCCTGTATTTCCTGAATAAAGATAAGATTATTGCCCATCCCAGCACAGCTCGTGTGAGAGATCTCTCACACGAGCTGTGAGACATCACTTCTATTCCTTTTATGTGAAATTATTGTATTAGATTTATCTTCAATAAAATCACTTTGTTACAAACATTCATTTTTTTATATATAAAAGCATCCTCCCCATTCTTCTTACAGTACCTTGCCTCTCTTTGTCGATTAAGCGATCCTTTACTCGCCCGATAGGATCTGGCGGAAAGGACGGTATCAGGATGGTGCCACTTCAGGATGAAGGACTCAGGGACTGCTTAGGATGAGTGAAGGGATGTTTCAGGAAGAAACAAAGGACACCTCCAGGATGGAGATTGAGAGCCAGTTCAGGATGATTGGTGGGTTAGGATAACTTCAGGATTGGCACTGGGATGGTGTAGGACAACGCGACGGATTGCTGGTTAGGATAACCGCACGGAAAAGTTTTCAAGGATTGAGCAGGGAGCATCACTTTTAGCTGGATTGCTATGAAACGAATAGAGGGGTACTGGTAAAACAGTACCCCTTTTTTTATCCACATTTTGCTCAATCTACTCCAGTCGTCTAGGGTGTGAGTTTGGGCATCTTGTTCTTCAATGGTATGCTTGGCCGCCGTTGAACCAGCTCGGTGAATAGTTATTTTTTGGTTGAGAGCATAATCATGAATACAGAAAATCAGGTGCGCCAGAGCCTACAGAATATTGAGTTTGCCATGCGGGCCATTGATCTTTGGCAAACAGTTCCACCACAAGCCGAGGCTTTTGAAAGTAATGAGCCTTTTAGCATTGATACTATGGATGCTGAGCAGTGGTTACAATGGGTACTTATCCCTCGGATGTATGCATTGTTGGAATCGAAAGGGCCACTCCCCACTCGTTTTGCTATTACACCCTACTTTGAAGAAGCGCTGACTGGCGAGGATCGCCCGGATTGCACCTTGCTGCTGGTAGAATTACAGCGTCTCGATGACCTGCTGAATAAAGAAAATCACTAATGCTGGAAATACTCTATCAAGACGAACATATAGTTGCGGTAAATAAACCAGCCGGCTGGTTAGTTCACCGCAGTTGGCTGGATAGCAATGAAACCGTATTTGTCATGCAAACAGTACGTGATCAAATTGGCCAGCATGTTTATACCGTTCATCGCCTGGACCGCCCGACATCGGGTGTACTGCTGATGGCACTGTCCAGCGATGTGGCTCGTGCCCTTTCGTTGCAATTTGAACAGCATCAGATTCAGAAAACCTATCATGCGGTCGTTCGTGGATACGTGCTAGAAGATGGCACTATTGATTATGAGATGACTGAAGAGTTAGACAAGATTGCGGATAAATTTGCTCGCCCCGATAAAGCACCACAGCCTTCAGTTACCCATTATCAGGCCTTGGCTCAAGTGGAAGTGCCTATTGCTATTGGGCGCTATGACACTTCGCGCTTTAGTTTAATGGAGTTAAAACCAGAAACGGGCCGCAAACACCAACTTCGTCGACATATGGCGCATATTCGCCATCCGATCATCGGTGACAGTGCCCACGGCGATCTGCGTCAGAATCGTGGAGTTGCAGAACATTTTGATTGCTCGCGGCTCATGCTTCATGCCAGTCATTTGCATCTGAATCATCCTGTGACCGGAGAGTCGCTCAGTTTGACTGCGCGTTGGGATGAATCCTGGCAACAGCTGATGTCACATTTTGGTTGGCTGGGTATTGTCCCTCATCTTGAAAGGGTTGAGTTTGCAGCAACGGCCAGTCAGGATAGTGCGTGATTTTTCTCGTTAAAAGGACAACTTTTTATGGCTCAGGTCGGGATTTTTGTCGGCACTGTGTACGGTAACTCACTCTTAGTTGCAGAAGAAGCCGAGAGCATACTGAAAGAACAAGGGCATGAGGTCAAAGTGTTCGATGAGGGCACTTTAGAGGCCTGGCAGTATTATCGTCAACATTATGCACTGGTGGTGACCTCGACAACCGGGCAGGGTGATTTCCCAGATAGCATTGCTTCGCTCTTCATCGCCGTGCGTGATCAGGTTGGATTCCAACCAGAATTGCGCTATGGCATCATTGCGTTGGGTGACAGCAGTTATGATAATTTCTGCGGAGCCGGTCGTGCATTTGATGAGTTATTACAAGAGCAGGGTGCGACGAGGATTGGCGAAAGGCTAGAGATTGATGCTATTGAACATCCGGAACCTGAGGTTGTTTCAGCTTCGTGGGTGGAGCAGTGGGGCCGTCTACTTCAATAATTATTTATTTCAATAACTGTTTATTTCAATAATTATACCCACCATGCTTTAACTCGAACTATTTAGGGTATTAATCCTTAACTCATGAAGTTGCAGGTGAGAGCGATGTTTATTCACCTGCAACACCAATGACTTTAGTGATACAACCTATTTAGCGACCGCTGGTCAGTTTTTCCAGGTCAGCTTCAATTTCAGCAATTTTATTGGTCACTACACTCTCTAAATGACGCAAGTCATCCAGAATCTTACGTTTCAAATCAACTTCAACTTGATCGCGTTTGCACAGTTGATCAAGTTCATCAATGACATAGCGTAGATTTGGGTTGATTTCATTGATTTCTTTGTAGCCATGACCCGCATTATCAGCAACCACAGTTTTGCGTTGGCGTGGGTATTTGAACTTCACACTCTTAGCAAAAAACTCACCTTTATCTTTGCGGAAGTAAATTTTCAGAATGTCGTTATTGGCCTCCTGACGCAGGCTATAGCGATCGACATCTTCTGGTTGTGTGATTCCTAAGCTTTTCAGATTGTCATACATAGCGCCACCCTTATAGGTATATATTCCACAGTTTATGATTATGACGGTAATTTTCGCCAAAAAATGTGATTAACTCACAAGGCAAAAAAATAGCGGGGGATTAGCCCGCTATCTTCAATCTTAGTCGATGGTGCGTAATAACTCATTGATACCGACTTTTCCACGGGTTTTCGCATCCACTTTCTTCACGATAACCGCGCAGTACAGGCTGTAGCTACCATCTTTTGATGGCAGATTACCTGAAACGACGACAGAGCCTGCGGGAACGCGACCATAATGGATTTCGCCGGTTTCACGATCATAAATACGGGTGCTTTGACCGATAAATACGCCCATGGAAATAACCGAGCCTTCTTCAACGATAACCCCTTCGACCACTTCTGAACGTGCGCCGACAAAGCAGTTGTCTTCGATAATAGTCGGGTTAGCTTGCAGTGGCTCCAACACGCCACCAATGCCAACACCGCCAGACAAGTGAACATTCTTACCGATTTGTGCGCAAGAACCCACTGTTGCCCATGTGTCGACCATGGTGCCTTCATCAACAAAGGCACCGATATTAACGTAGGAAGGCATTAGTACAGTATTGCGCGCAATGAATGCGCCCTTACGCACGGTTGCTGGTGGTACGACACGGAAACCTTCGCGTTGGAAACGGGCTTCATCATAGCCAGCAAACTTCATTGGGACTTTATCGTAGTAACGCGTTTCTGCACCTTCCATGACTTGATTGTCATTGATACGGAAAGATAGCAGCACGGCTTTTTTCAGCCACTGATGGGTAACCCACTGACCGTCAATCTTTTCTGCCACCCGCAGAGCACCGGTATCCAGTAAATCAATTACATGGTTAATCGCTTCGCGCGTGACGGTATCAACATTCGCCGGAGTGATATCTGCACGGCGTTCGAAAGCGGTTTCAATAACGTTCTGTAGTTGCTGCATCCTGTTCTTTCCTGATGTTATACCCTTCGTACTTGAAGCCATTGCAGTGTGAGCAATAACGTCAATGATCTTGGGGGTCGATTGTAAGTAAATTAATGACTAAAAAGTTATTTGTATCACAGTTTATCGTTTGGATTGAGGGTATCTGTCAACCGTTGTGCTAATTCACGACGCGTTTCAATGCTTAAGGCACGGCGATCCTTATCAGCTAACACAAATAAATCCTCAACACGCTCGCCGATTGTGGTGATACGCGCACTATGCAGTGATAACCCTAAATCAGCGAAAATGTCACCGACGCGTGCCAGTAAGCCTGGCTGGTCTAGAGCAATAAGCTCCAGATAAGTTCGGCGTTCGTTATGTGTTGGTAAGAAATTGGTTTCAGTCGGTACACTGAAATGGCGTAATTTGGGCGATAAGCGTCTTACCCGTGGGTGTTGATAGTTTTGTCGAGTCATCGCTTGCTGCAAGGCATGGATGATAATAGGGTGCCTATCTTGCGCTAATGGACTGCCATCAGGTTCCAATACAATGAAGGTATCCATCGCCATGCCATCTCGGTTGGTAAAAATCTGTGCGTCATGAACACTCAGGTTGCGGCGATCCAACTCACCCACCACAGCGGCAAACAACGACGGGCGATCAGGGCACCAGATAAAGATTTCGGTCCCACCACGAGTAGCCTGGCGGCTGACCAATACCAATGGTTTTGTCGAGTCATGTTCCAGTAGATGGCGAGCATGCCAGGCCAATTGATTGGGTGAATGACGCAGGAAATAATCCGCCCGACAGCGGCTCCAGATATGGTGCAGCGCTTCTTCATCAATATTATCCATGCGCAGCAGTGCCAACGCCTGAAGCCGATGATGGCGGACGCGTTCGCGTAAATCAGGGCTGTTTTGCATACCGCGACGCAGCTGTTTCTCTGTAGCGAAATAGAGCTCGCGCAGCAGGCTTTGTTTCCAGCTATTCCACAGGTTTTCATTGGTGGCACAAATATCAGCTACTGTTAGGCTGACTAAATAGCGCAAGCGGGTTTCACTTTGTACTTCTGCTGAAAATTGCTGTATCACCGCCGGGTCTTGAATATCACGACGTTGAGCGGTTACTGACATCAATAAATGGCAACGGACTAGCCAGGCAACAAGCTGGGCCTCACGTGAGTTCAGCCCATGCTGTTCGGCAAATTCCAGTACATCGTGCGCGCCCAATATTGAATGGTCACCCCCTCGTCCTTTGGCTATATCGTGGAATAGCGCCGCGAGCAGCAATAGTTCAGGTTGAGGTAAGCGCGGATAAAGTTCGACACAAAGAGGGTGGCGTGGGCGGGTGCTTTCATCAGCGAAACTTTCGAGTTTAAGTAACACACGGATTGTGTGCTCATCGACGGTATAAGCATGAAACAGGTCAAACTGCATCTGCCCGACAATACTGCCCCACTGTGGCATATAAGCCCACAGTACACTGTGGCGATGCATAGGTAGCAGCGCTCGGGAAACGGCACCCGGATGGCGTAAAATGGCCATAAACAGTTTGCGTGCTTCAGGGATATTACATAATGGCTGCTTCAGGTGACGACGGGCATGGCGTAAACGGCGCACAGTGGTGGAGTAAATACCTTTAATATCCTGATTGCGCACCATGAGATAAAACATGCGCATAATGGCTTCAGGTTTCTCAACAAACAGATTTTCATCACGCAAATCGATTAAATCGCCACGTAATTGAAATTCATCATCCAGCGGCCGCGGTTTCTCATTGGCATCCAGCGCCAATATGGCTTCATCAAATAGCTGTAACAGCATGTTGTTCAGCTCACTGACCCGGCGAGTCATGCGATAAAAATCTTTCATCATGCGTTCGACCGGCTCATTCCCTTCACCCTGATATTGCAAAAGTTGGGCAACACTCAGTTGGCGGTCAAACAGCAGGCGGTTATCGTAGCGGGTCAGTACCAAATGCAAGGCAAAGCGGATGCGCCACAAAAAACTTTGGCTTTCAATCAGTTCGTTGCGCTCGGCTTTAGTGAGAAAACCAAAATCAACCATCTCACTCAACGACGTCGCACCAAAATGGCGACGGGCAACCCACTGAAGAGTATGAATATCCCTTAATCCGCCGGGGCTGCTTTTAATATCCGGTTCCAGATTATAACTGGTGCCGTGATAACGTTTATGCCGCTCTTGTTGCTCCACTACTTTGGCATGGAAAAATTTTGGCGAGGGCCAGAAATTGTCGCTGAAAATGTGTTTTTGCATCTGTAGGAATAGAGCAACATCGCCACAAATGAGGCGCGATTCAATCATATTGGTAGCAACGGTGAGGTCAGCCAAGCCTTCCAGCAAACACTCTTCCAGAGTGCGCACACTGTGGCCGACTTCCAGTTTCAGATCCCAGAGTAAGGTGATCAACTGGCCGACGCGCTGTGCATGCTCGTCATTGAGGCGCTGTTTGGACAGAATCAGCACATCAATATCTGATAGCGGGTGCAGCTCGCCACGGCCGTAGCCACCGACGGCGACCAGCGCGGTTTCTGGCACGTCATCGAAGCCATAGAATGTCCACAGTCGGCCTAACAGGCGATCAATGTAATCACTGCGCGCAGCAATTAATGTCTCCGCGCTGATTCCGCCATTGAATGCATCAGCCAACCAGGACTGGAAAGTTTCCAATCGCTGCTTGAGTTCTGGACAATTAAGCTCGCTATCAAGATAGGTTGCCGGTGATGCGGGCTGCTCAGGAATGACCTTCGTTACCGCGGGTGGTACAGAGTGCTCGGTGTGATTGTCAGACATATGTTTACCTGGTAAAAGACGCAGCCCATAAAAAAGCCGGCGGCTGCCGGCTTATCATTATTACTCGTGCGTTATGATGTTGGGGATGGTGTCATCCTTGCGCAACGTCATTATTTCGCAGCCGTTATCAGTTACCACAATAGTATGCTCATACTGTGCCGACAAGCTGCGATCTTTAGTTTTTACTGTCCAACCGTCTTTCATGGTACGAATCCGGTAATCGCCAGCATTGACCATAGGTTCAATGGTAAAGGCCATGCCCGTTTGCAGCACGACACCACCATCATCAGCATCATAGTGCAGAACCTGTGGCTCCTCATGGAAACCTTCACCAATGCCGTGACCACAATATTCACGTACTACTGAGAAGTTTTCTGCTTCTACAAACTTCTGGATCTCTTTGCCCAAAGTGCGCAGACGGATACCCGGCTTAACCATTTTGATGGCCAGATACAGGCTCTCTTGTGTCACACGGCACAAGCGCTCACCAAGAATGGTTGGCTTACCGACAATAAACATTTTTGATGTGTCGCCATGAAAACCATCTTTAATCACGGTAACGTCGATATTGACGATATCGCCATCTTTCAGGACTTTTTCGTCACTTGGAATCCCGTGGCAAATGACTTCATTTACTGAAATACAAACTGATTTTGGAAAGCCGTGATAGCCGAGACAAGCTGAAATGGCTTGCTGGTGATTGGTGATATGGTCGTGACAAATACGATCAAGTTCACCGGTGGTGACGCCTGGTTTTACGTGAGGCTCAATGATTTCCAGCACTTCAGCAGCCAAGCGGCCAGCAACGCGCATTTTTTGAATATCTTCAGGTGTTTTGATTGAGATTGCCATGCAAAAGTGTCCGTAGGGGCTATAAATGACCAGCCGCCGTTAGTAAATAGATATGAATAAGCAGGTGAATATCGATTAATAAAAAATCTGTTGCTAATGGTACCAGCCCAGCAATTTGCTGCCAAACTTTCGTTTGCAGTGACGACATTAAATACAACAAAAGTTGGTGTGTTGTGGCTGTTTATGGTATAAAGCGCGCCGGCGAACCGCACTCTCTTCCCGGACATGTTCTGGCTAGAAGGCGTTGTTTAGTCGAGTAATACCAATCGCACTCATATGTGTAAATAACACACACGTGTCGACACATACGCCGGGGTGCCCTAAAGTTTTTGATTATCATCAATCGCTTATGGGGTCGGCGTTATGGGACACGTGGAGGCATAACCCCAACTGATACTATAGAGGTTTTAATCATGGCAACTGTTTCCATGCGCGACATGCTCCAGGCCGGTGTTCACTTCGGTCACCAGACCCGTTACTGGAACCCGAAAATGAAGCCTTTCATCTTCGGCGCACGTAACAAAGTTCACATCATCAACCTGGAAAAGACCGTACCATTGTTCAACGAAGCTCTGGCTGAATTGAAAAAGATCTCTTCCCGTAAAGGTAAGATCTTGTTCGTTGGTACTAAACGCGCAGCAAGCGAAGCGGTAAAAGAAGCTGCCAACAACTGCGACCAGTTCTTCGTGAACCATCGCTGGTTGGGCGGGATGCTGACTAACTGGAAAACTGTTCGTCAGTCCATCAAACGTTTGAAAGATTTGGAAATCCAGTCTCAAGACGGCACCTTTGATAAGCTGACCAAAAAAGAAGCGCTGATGCGTACTCGTGAACTGAACAAGCTGGAAAACAGCCTGGGCGGTATCAAAGACATGGGCGGCTTACCAGACGCACTGTTCGTTGTTGATGCTGATCACGAACACATCGCTATCAAAGAAGCTAACAACCTGGGTATCCCGGTATTCTCTATCGTTGATACTAACTCCGATCCAGATGGCGTTGACTTCATCATCCCAGGTAACGATGACGCAATCCGTGCAGTTAAACTGTACCTGAATGCTGTTGCTGATGCCGTCAAGGAAGGTCGTTCTCAAGATCTGGCCGTTCAAGCGGAAGAAAGCTTCGTAGAAGCTGAATAATAAGTCAGGCTCGTCGTGAGCCCTTATTAACCAGGTATTGAAATATGTTGGTTAGGGGGCCTTTTATAGGCCCCCTTTGCGTATCTAATGTGAGATCTTGTTTTCACAAGAGAACCGAGGAAATTGAAATGGTTGCTATTACCGCTGCTTTGGTAAAAGAACTGCGTGAGCGTACTGCCGCAGGCATGATGGAATGTAAAAAGGCGTTGGTTGAAGCTAACGGCGACATCGAGCTTGCCATCGACAATATGCGTAAATCTGGTCAGGCTAAAGCTGCCAAGAAAGCAGGCCGTATCGCTGCTGAAGGTATCATCCTGGCTAAAGTATCAGCCGACGGTAAATTCGGTGTGATTCTGGAACTGAACTGCGAAACTGACTTCGTTGCTAAAGATGCTGGCTTCAAAGCATTCGGCGAAGAAGTTATCAACGCAGCTCTGGCTGACAAAATCACTGATATCGACGTTCTGAAAGCTAAGTTTGAAGAACAACGCGCTAACCTGGTTGCTAAAATCGGTGAGAACATCAACATTCGTCGTGTTGCTGCTCTGGAAGGCGATGTTCTGGGTACTTACCTGCACGGCGCACGTATCGGTGTTATGGTTGCGGCAACTGGCGCTGATGAAGAGCTGGTTAAGCACATTGCTATGCACATTGCTGCAAGCAAGCCTGAATACGTTAAGCCAGAAGATGTTCCTGCTGAAGTTGTTGCTCGCGAGCACCAAATCCAGTTGGACATCGCTATCGAATCCGGCAAGCCACGTGAAATTGCTGAGAAGATGGTTGAAGGTCGTATGCGTAAGTTCACCGGCGAAGTTTCTCTGACTGGTCAGAACTTCGTTATGGACCCAAGCAAAACTGTTGGCGATCTGTTGAAAGAGAACAACGCTGACGTTGTAAACTTCATCCGCTTTGAAGTGGGCGAAGGCATTGAGAAAGTTGAGACTGACTTTGCTGCTGAAGTTGCAGCAATGAGCAAACAGTCTTAATGCTAAAAATGGAGCCGCCACCAGGCGGTTCCATTTTATCCATTCGATACCCGTTATACTTCAAGCTACAGGTGCGTTGACTGCCGCCGTTCACCTTGGTCACTTACTGATGTAAGCGTCTAGGAATTCGCTCAGTTATTGTCTCTCTGCCGCTCGAATTATCCAGGGTATAAACTTGGCAGGTCAGTTTTCAACGCCCAAAGTTGCTTTGAAACCCTGACGGTCAAGTCTCCAATATTATTACTGCTGCTTAGGACAGAACACCATGGCAACCAATGCAAAACCCGTATATCAGCGTATCCTGCTTAAGCTTAGTGGCGAAGCCCTGCAAGGTGCAGAAGGTTTTGGTATCGACGCAAGCGTTTTGGATCGCATGGCTCAAGAAGTGAAAGAGCTGGTCGAATTGGGCATTCAGGTCGGTGTGGTGATTGGTGGTGGTAACTTGTTCCGCGGTGCCGGTTTGGCACAAGCTGGGATGAACCGCGTAGTGGGCGACCACATGGGAATGCTGGCTACCGTAATGAACGGCCTGGCAATGCGAGATGCACTGCACCGTGCCTATGTGAACGCCCGCCTGATGTCTGCTATTCCACTTAATGGTGTGTGTGATAATTACAGCTGGGCTGAAGCAATCAGCCTGCTGCGCCACAACCGTGTGGTTATTTTTGCTGCGGGTACGGGTAACCCATTCTTCACTACAGATTCAGCGGCTTGTCTGCGTGGTATCGAAATTGAAGCTGATGTTGTGTTGAAAGCAACAAAAGTCGATGGGGTTTACTCCGCAGATCCGGTGAAAAATCCTGACGCAACACTGTACGAGCAGTTAACCTATCAGGACGTTTTAGAGCGTGAGTTGAAAGTTATGGATCTGGCAGCCTTTACTTTGGCCCGTGACCACAACTTACCAATTCGTGTCTTTAATATGAATAAACCTGGCGCTTTACGTCGCGTGGTGATGGGTGAGAATGAAGGGACGCTGATCACTAAAGAAGTGGTAGCGGTAACTAAATAAGCGACTTCCCGTACTGTCAGGGGCATCTGGATTGAACGTTTGCCCCTCTAGCCAGCAACTGTTGGTTTGTATATTCACCGGCTATACTTAAGTTATGGCCTGACAAGTAACCAGTTTTCAAGGGTTCACAACGTGATTAACGAAATTAGAAAAGATACCGAAGTACGCATGGAGAAATGCTTAGAAGTCTTCCAGAATCATATTAGTAAGATTCGTACTGGTCGCGCTTCTCCGAGCATTCTTGATGGCATTCAGGTTGAGTATTATGGCACCGCTACGCCATTGCGCCAGTTGGCTAACATCGTTGTTGAAGACTCCCGTACTCTGGCGTTGACCGTCTTTGACCGCAGCCTGAGCGCCGCTGTTGAGAAAGCGATTATGACCTCTGATTTAGGTCTGAATCCTTCTTCTGCGGGCACTGTTATTCGTGTTCCACTGCCAGCATTGACTGAAGAACGTCGTAAGGACTTGATTAAAGTTGTACGCGCAGAAGCAGAACAGGGCCGTGTCTCTATCCGTAACGTGCGTCGCGATGCAAACGAAAAAGTGAAAGCTTTGTTGAAAGATAAAGAGATCAGTGAAGATGAAGATCGTCGTTCTCAAGACGATATACAAAAGCTGACTGATGCTTTCATCAAGAAAGTTGATGCAGCATTGGCGGCCAAAGAAACCGAGTTGATGGATTTCTAATCTTCACCGACAACAACATAGCGTCGCTTAGGCGGCGCTTTGTTTTTAGATGGCCCAATGTTTTATTGAATTGATACTTCATTCAATCAATATGTCATTAAAACAAAATGTTATCGGCAGTAAAACGCCATAAGTTGGGTTTGGGGATAATCGTTATACTGCCTGCTATGCAGGTTGGTGAATGCCTCGCCTATCATAAAAACAGTTATTCAGAGCACTCTCATGAAGCAACTGACTATTCTTGGTTCTACAGGCTCCATCGGCAACAGCACTCTGGGTGTTGTGCGCGCTAATCCCGAATTATTCAAAATCACCGCGTTGGTTGCTGGTCGCAATGTCCACCAGATGGCGCAACAATGTCTCGAATTTTCCCCCCGTTATGCAGCTATGTCCGATGAAACCTCGGCTAAAGCGTTACGCCTGTTATTGGCTGAAAATGGTGCACGAACTGAGGTTTATTCCGGCGAGAAAGCGGCATGTGAACTGGCGGCGATAGACGATGTCGATCAGGTGATGGCTGCTATTGTTGGCGTCGCAGGGTTGCCTTCCACGCTGGCAGCTATCCGTGCAGGTAAACAAGTATTACTGGCTAACAAAGAGTCGCTGATTACCTGCGGCAAGCTTTTTATGGATGAAGTGAAGTACAGTCGTGCGCAATTGCTGCCCATCGACAGCGAACATAATGCTATTTTTCAGAGTTTACCTGAAAAGGTTCAGTCTCAATTAGGCTATTCTTCACTGAGTGATAATGGTGTTTCCCGCATTATCTTAACAGGCTCTGGTGGCCCACTGCGCGAAACGCCATTAGCGCAATTCGCAGATGTCACTCCAGACCAGGCTTGCGCGCATCCAAACTGGTCTATGGGGCGTAAGATTTCGGTCGACTCTGCGACAATGATGAACAAAGGGCTAGAGTATATCGAGGCGCGCTGGTTATTTAACGCTAGCGCGGAACAGGTGGAGGTTATTTTACATCCTCAATCTGTCATTCATTCGATGGTGCGTTACCATGATGGCAGTGTATTGGCACAGATGGGTACCCCAGATATGCGGACACCTATTGCGCATGCGATGGCGTACCCAATGCGCGTGAATTCAGGCGTTGCGCCGCTGGATTTCTGCAAAATACGCGAGCTGACTTTTGCTGAGCCGGATTATCAACGTTATCCCTGCCTGAAGCTGGCTATCGATGCTTCTAATGCAGGCCAGGCCGCAACCACAGCACTGAATGCCGCCAATGAAATTTCTGTCATGGCATTTTTAGATTCGAGAATTCGTTTCACCGACATTGCAGTCATTAATCGTATTGTAGTGGAGCAGTTATCATTACCAGAGCCAGCCAGTGTAGATGAGGTATTGGTGATTGACCGTAAAGCCCGTGATGCAGCCGTTCAAGCAATAGCAAAATTGAATAATTAAAAGCCTCGTAGGCTGATGTGGGAATTTGTTAGGGCAAGGCTGAGATGATATAGTCTGCACCGTCAATGGACAGATAGACTGTTGATTAGTGGCCCAATAGGTATTTAAACCGTCTATTTTGGCTGTCACTTGAGAAGCCGTGACTTGGTACACGGCTTTTTTTGTGCGCTTGCTGCCTAATGTTCGGGACGAACAACTGATTTATTGAGGAAATGAGTTCGCATTATGTCGTCTGTAAATGAAGATAGGGCTAACTTGTCACCCCTGACTCCACGCCATGTTGCTATCATCATGGATGGTAATGGGCGTTGGGCTAAAAAACAGGGTAAATTAAGGGTCTTCGGTCATAAAGCGGGAGTGAAATCAGTTCGTCGGGCGGTCAGTTTTGCTGCCACTCATCAGTTAGATGCGCTCACGCTTTATGCTTTTAGCAGTGAAAACTGGAATCGCCCTGCACAAGAAGTCACCGCACTGATGGAACTTTTTGTTCGCGCGCTGGACAGCGAAGTAAAAAGTCTGCATAAACATAATGTTCGTTTATCGGTCATTGGTGATATCAGTCGATTTAGTGAACGTTTGCAGCAACGGATCCGTCGCTCAGAAGAGTTAACGGCAAATAATGACGGTCTGAAACTTAACATTGCTGCCAATTATGGTGGCCGTTGGGATATTATTCAGGGAGTGCGTCACTTAGCTGAGCAGGTACAGCGAGGAGAATTGCAACCTAAAGATATCTGTGAAGAGTCGCTAAACTCATATATCTGCCTACATGAACAATCTGAGGTAGATCTAGTGATCAGAACCGGTGGTGAACATCGCATCAGTAATTTCTTGTTATGGCAAATCGCCTATGCTGAACTTTACTTTACTGATGTACTCTGGCCTGATTTTGATGAACATGTCTTTGAAGGTGCGCTGAATGCATTTGCACAACGCGAGCGTCGCTTCGGGGGAACTACACCTATCGATGCCACTGCATCCTAGGGGGAACTTTTGCTGAAGTATCGTCTCATAACTGCTTTGATTTTGATTCCGGTTGTCATTGGTGCACTATTCCTGCTTCCGCCGGTTGGTTTTGCTATTGTCACTCTTGTCGTCTGTATGCTTGCGGCATGGGAGTGGGGGCAATTAGCCGGGTTTGCCAGTCGTTCTCAGCGTATTTGGTTAGCCATACTTTGTGGCTTTTTACTGATATCAATGCTGCTTAGCCTACCAGCGTACCAGCATTCAGCTCATCTTCCACAGGTGAGTGTGCCTCTCTGGCTCTCTATGGGGTGGTGGATTGCAGCATTACTGTTGGTACTGACCTATCCACGTTCTGCAACGGTCTGGCGCGACTCACGTCTGTTACGTATAATTTTCGGCATTCTGACCATTGTCCCATTCTTCTGGGGTATGGTTGCCCTGCGCCAGTATGGCTATGAACAGGATCACAATATCGGCGCCTGGTGGCTGCTGTATGTGATGCTCTTGGTGTGGGGAGCCGATTCTGGCGCTTACATGTTTGGTAAATTATTCGGTAAACATAAATTAGCGCCTAAAGTCTCACCGGGTAAAACGTGGGAAGGATTAATTGGCGGTTTACTGACATCAGCTCTGATATCATGGTTATTTGGTCGATATGCTCCGTTGGATATCATCCCAGAAATACTGTTAATCTGTTCCGTGGTTGCGGCATTGGCCTCGGTACTCGGCGATTTGACCGAAAGTATGTTTAAACGTGAAGCGGGAATCAAAGACAGTGGTCATTTGATTCCTGGTCATGGTGGGATACTGGATCGTATCGATAGCCTGACCGCAGCTGTGCCGGTGTTTGCCTGCTTAATGCTGTTAGTGTTTTAATCCGTCACTGACGGGGAGTTTAGGGAATATGATGAGCATACTCTGGAGCCTGGCCGCGTTTATTGTCGCACTGGGGATCTTAATTACAGTGCATGAGTTCGGCCACTTTTGGGTGGCACGGCGCTGTGGTGTCCGTGTTGAACGCTTTTCGATTGGTTTTGGTAAAGCGCTATGGCGTCGGACTGATCGTCAGGGAACCGAGTATGTTATCGCCCTTATCCCGTTGGGCGGCTATGTTAAAATGTTGGATGAGCGCGTAGAGGCGGTTGCGCCTGAATTTCGCCATCAATCTTTTAACAATAAAACAGTCTTACAACGTGCTGCAATTGTCAGTGCAGGTCCTATTGCCAATTTCCTTTTTGCTATTATTGCCTACTGGCTGGTGTTTATCATTGGTGTCCCAAGCGTGCGTCCGGTTGTGGGTGATATTTCGCCACAATCCATTGCTGCGCAAGCCAATATTTCTCCGGGAATGGAACTTAAGTCTGTTGATGGTATCGAAACGCCTGACTGGGATTCTGTTCGTTTGGCTTTAGTCAGCAAAATTGGTGACAAGCAAACGCAAGTCGGTGTTGCTCCATTTGGCTCTGCTAATGTGGTGCAAAAGACACTTGATTTGCGTCAGTGGCAATTTGAGCCTGATAAACAAGATCCTGTGGTTGCACTAGGCATTATCCCACGCGGCCCGCAAATTGAATCCGTCTTGGCAGAAGTCCAGCCAGGGTCAGCGGCAGAAAAGGCGGGTTTACAAGCAGGGGATAGGGTAGTTAAAGTTAACGGGCAGTTGCTGGATCGTTGGCAAACATTTGTTTTACGAGTTCGAGATAACCCCGGTAAAGCGCTGGTGTTAGATATTGAAAGGGGCGGTACCCCCTTGTCTTTAACCTTGATACCAGATACAAAATCGGTTGGAGAAAACCGCAGTGAAGGTTTTGCGGGTGTAGTGCCGAAAGTTATACCGCTTCCGGATGAATATAAAACAATTCGCCAATATGGCCCGTTCACTGCACTCTACCAAGCTGGGGATAAAACCTGGCAGTTGATGCGGCTGACGGTAAACATGTTGGGTAAACTGATTACTGGTGATGTTAAGCTGAATAACTTGAGTGGCCCGATATCTATTGCACAAGGTGCTGGGGTTTCAGCTGAGTATGGGTTGGTGTATTACCTGATGTTTTTGGCACTGATCAGTGTCAACTTAGGGATTATCAATTTGTTCCCGTTACCGGTGTTAGATGGTGGACATCTGCTCTTCCTGGCGATAGAAAAGCTGAAGGGTGGGCCGGTTTCTGAGCGAGTACAAGACTTCAGTTATCGCATCGGCTCGATTTTGCTGGTGTTATTAATGGGGCTTGCACTTTTCAATGATTTCTCCCGTCTTTAACGGCAGGGGATAGGTTAGGAAGAACGCATAACAACGATGGCGATGAAAAAGTTGCTCATAGCGTCGCTGCTGTTTGGCAGCGCCACCGTATACGGTGCAGACGGGTTCGTAGTGAAAGATATTCATTTCGAAGGCCTGCAACGGGTCGCCGTCGGTGCGGCGTTACTTAATATGCCGGTTCGCGTAGGCGATACCGTCAGTGATGATGACATCGGTCAAACTATCCGTGCGTTGTTTGCTACAGGCAACTTCGAGGACGTTCGCGTCCTGCGCGATGGTGATACGCTGATTGTTCAAGTCAAAGAACGCCCAACGATTGCCAGCATCACTTTCTCCGGTAATAAAGCGGTGAAAGATGACATGCTTAAGCAGAACCTGGAAGCCTCTGGCGTCCGGGTTGGTGAAGCCTTGGACCGTACCACTATATCTAACATTGAAAAAGGACTCGAAGACTTCTACTACAGTGTGGGTAAATACAGTGCTTCAGTGAAGGCTGTCGTTACGCCATTGCCACGTAATCGTGTCGATCTAAAACTGGTCTTTACCGAAGGTGTGTCTGCGAAAATTCAGCAGATCAACATTGTAGGTAACCACAGTTTCACAACGGATGAACTTATCTCACGTTTCCAATTGCGTGATGAAGTGCCGTGGTGGAACGTGGTTGGTGATCGTAAATATCAGAAGCAGAAACTAGCGGGTGACCTTGAAACTTTACGCAGTTTCTATCTGGATCGTGGTTATGCTCGATTTAACATTGATTCAACCCAGGTGAGTTTGACGCCAGATAAAAAAGGTATCTACATCACTATCAATATTACTGAAGGCGACCAATACAAGCTTAACAGCGTGGTTGTGAGTGGTAATCTTGCGGGCCATCAATCTGAAGCGGATAAACTGACCAAGATTGAGCCAGGTGAACTGTTTAACGGCAGTAAAGTTACGCGCATGGAAGAAGACATCAAGAAGATGTTAGGCCGCTATGGCTATGCTTATCCGCGTGTCGTATCTCAGCCTGAAATTAATGATGCTGATAAAACTGTCAAACTGCATATCAATGTAGATGCGGGCAACCGTTTCTATGTCCGTAATGTCCGTTTCGAAGGTAATGACACCAGTAAAGACTCCGTATTGCGCCGTGAAATGCGTCAAATGGAAGGTGCATGGCTGGGTAATGACCAAGTTGAAGCCGGTAAAGAACGTCTGAACCGTTTAGGCTATTTCGAGACTGTCGATGTTGAAACTCAACGTGTCCCGGGAACGGCTGATCAGGTCGATGTGACTTACAAAGTTAAGGAACGAAACACCGGTAGTTTGAACTTTGGTATCGGTTACGGTACTGAAAGTGGTGTGAGCTTCCAGGTTGGTGTGCAGCAGGATAACTGGCTGGGTACGGGTAACACTGTCGGTATTAACGGCACGAAAAACGACTACCAGACCTATGCTGAGTTTACCTTAACTGACCCATACTTCACCGTTGATGGTGTCAGTCTGGGTGGGCGTATCTTCTATAATGACTTTAAAGCAGATAACGCAGACCTGTCCGGCTATACCAATAGCAGCTACGGTGTTGACGGTACTTTAGGCTTCCCAATCAATGAAAATAACTCATTGCGTGTTGGCTTAGGTTACGTCCATAACGATCTGTCTGATATGGAGCCGCAAGTCGCAATGTGGCGCTATCTCGAATCTGTCGGCGAACGCCCAGGCTATACAGGTACAACTGGCTTTACTACTGATGATTTTACGCTGAACCTGGGTTGGACATACAACAACCTTGACCGTGGTTTCTTCCCAACGTCGGGGGTGAAATCATCGGTGAATACCAAAGTGACTGTACCTGGCTCAGATAATGAGTTCTACAAAGTGACATTCGATACATCAGCCTATCAGCCATTAGATGAAGATCGTTCGTGGGTGCTGTTGGGCCGTGGTCGCTTGGGTTACGGTGGCGGCATTGGCTCGAAAGAAATGCCATTCTACGAGAACTTCTATGCCGGGGGTGCCAGCTCTGTTCGTGGCTTCCGCTCTAATAACATTGGTCCAAAAGCTGCATACTATAATGCTGATGGAACCATCAGAGACTCTACCGATGCGGTAGGGGGGAACGCGATGGCGGTGGCCAGTTTAGAGTTGATTACACCGACACCGTTCATTAGTGAGAAATACGCTAACTCTGTACGCACCTCAGTCTTCATTGACTCAGGTACCGTATGGGATACCAATTGGGAAAATACTGCTCAAACACGAGCTGCAGGTATTCCTGATTACAGTAAAGCCAGCAATATTCGTGTCTCTGCCGGTGTGGCGCTACAATGGATGTCTCCATTGGGGCCTCTAGTATTCTCATATGCTAAACCGGTTAAAGATTACGAAGGCGACAAGTCAGAACAATTCCAGTTTAACATTGGTAAAACGTGGTAATTGATTAGCTAAGTAACACTGAATTTTAAAGACAGC
The DNA here is from genome assembly GCF_030433455.1 of Yersinia sp. 22-579. Classification (NCBI taxonomy): domain Bacteria; kingdom Pseudomonadati; phylum Pseudomonadota; class Gammaproteobacteria; order Enterobacterales; family Yersiniaceae; genus Yersinia; species Yersinia sp. 22-579. The sequence goes on from NZ_JAUJTZ010000023.1 coordinate 29,902, forward strand.
ACTGGTAGTTGGAATCACCTAAAGTAGCGTCGGCTTAGGCTGGCGCTCTCTTTGGTGTTATTCAGTATTAAGTGCACTTCAAGGTGTCTCTGACACAAACAGGTAATGGTAAGGAGTTTATAGTGAAAAAGTGGTTGTGTGCCGCAGGTCTTGGTTTAGCATTGGCAGCTTCTGCCAGCGTTCAAGCCGCAGACAAAATTGCTATTGTTAACGTTTCCAGCATTTTCCAACAATTACCTGCGCGTGAAACCGTAGCTAAACAGCTGGAGAATGAATTCAAAGGCCGAGCAACCGAACTGCAAGGAATGGAGCGCGATCTGCAGACTAAAATGCAGAAACTGCAACGTGACGGTTCTACCATGAAAGCCAGTGATCGTACCAAACTGGAAAACGACGTAATGAAACAGCGTGAAACTTTCTCTACTAAAGCCCAGGCTTTTGAGCAAGATAATCGCCGTCGTCAGATGGAAGAGCGTAATAAAATCCTGAGCCGTATTCAGGATGCTGTTAAATCTGTTGCTAGCAAAGGCGGTTATGACGTGGTGATTGATGCAAATGCTGTTGCATATGCAGACCCTTCTAAAGATATCACTGCCGACGTGCTGAAACAGGTTAAATAAAACATGCCTTCAATTCGACTGGCTGATTTAGCCCAGCAGTTGGATGCACAGGTGCACGGTGATGGCGATCTCGTCATCACCGGCATCGCTTCTATGCATTCTGCCGAGCCATCGCAAATCACGTTTTTGTCAAACAGCCGTTATCAGGAACAACTCGCAACTTGCAATGCAGGTGCTGTGGTGTTGACTGAGGCTGACTTACCCTTCTGTAAATCTGCGGCCCTGGTGGTTAAAAACCCTTATCTAACCTATGCACGCATGGCTCAGATAATGGATACCACACCTCAACCTGCGCAGGATATTGCTCCTAGTGCGGTTATTTCTCCACAGGCAACGCTGGGTGAGAATATTTCTATCGGTGCAAATGCAGTGATAGAGTCCGGTGTAGTGCTGGGTGATAACGTGGTTATCGGTGCGGGCTGTTTTATTGGTAAGAATACTCACATTGGTGCTGGTAGCCGTTTGTGGGCCAATGTTTCCGTTTATCATGAAGTTGTAATCGGGCAAAACTGTTTGATTCAATCCGGTACGGTCATTGGTGCAGATGGTTTTGGCTATGCAAATGATCGTGGCAACTGGATAAAAATACCACAGCTCGGTTCTGTACATATTGGCGATCGGGTTGAGATTGGCGCCTGTACAACGATTGACCGTGGTGCACTGGATAATACGATTATTGGCAATGGCGTCATCATTGATAACCAATGTCAGATTGCACATAACGTTGTGATTGGCGACAATACCGCAGTTGCGGGTGGTGTTATCATGGCGGGTAGCCTCAAAGTTGGGCGCTATTGCATGATTGGCGGCGCAAGTGTGATCAATGGTCATATGGAGATCTGTGACAAAGTCACAATCACCGGAATGGGAATGGTGATGCGTCCAATCACTGAACCTGGGTTATACTCCTCCGGTATTCCGCTACAACCCAATAAAGTTTGGCGTAAAACCGCTGCTTTGGTGATGAATATTGATGGAATTAATAAACGCTTAAAAGCTATTGAGCGCAAAATCGATAAAGAATAATCACTTAAGCCCGAAACTCTGAGCAAATAATCAAACTTATTGGCATTGATGCCAAAAGTAAGTGTAAAGAGTTCCTAATTTGCGGCCTGCCTAATGCCTCCCTTTGGGGGCAGTGCAGGCCGTGTTGTTGATAGCATCAGTTTTTTAGACAGGAAGAGTATTTTGACTACTGACACTCATACTCTGCACATTGAAGAGATTTTGGATCTACTGCCGCACCGTTTTCCGTTTTTGCTGGTAGATCGCGTCCTTGATTTTGAGGAAGGCAAATTTCTGCGTGCGGTGAAGAACGTCTCTTTCAACGAGCCATTTTTCCAAGGCCATTTCCCAGGTAAGCCAATCTTCCCTGGTGTGCTGATATTAGAAGCGATGGCTCAGGCTACCGGGATTTTGGCGTTTAAGAGCCGCGGTAAACTTGAACCAGGTGAGCTTTATTATTTTGCTGGTATCGATGAAGCCCGCTTTAAACGTCCAGTAGTGCCTGGCGATCAAATGATCATGGAAGTTGAGTTTGTTAAAGAACGCCGTGGTCTGACCCGTTTTACTGGTGTTGCGAAAGTTGATGGTGAAATTGTTTGTACGGCAACCATGATGTGTGCTCGTAGCAAACCAGCAACAGCTGTAGTTACAAAGTCTGAAGCTACAAAGTCTGAAGTTGCAAAGCCTGACGTTAAGGAGTCCTGATACGTGATTGACAAAACCGCCGTTATCCATCCAAGTTCTATCGTCGAAGAAGGTGCAGTTATTGGCGCTGGTGTCCATATTGGCCCCTTCTGCTTTGTCGGATCCCAGGTGGAAATCGGCGCTGGCACGGAACTGAAATCCCATGTCGTCGTTAATGGAATAACAAAAATCGGCTGTGATAATCAGATTTATCAATTTGCTTCCATTGGTGAAGCAAATCAGGATCTGAAGTATGCAGGCGAGCCTACTCGTGTTGAGATCGGTGACCGTAACCGTATCCGCGAAAGTGTTTCTATCCACCGTGGCACTGTGCAAGGTGGTGGATTAACGAAAGTAGGCAGCGATAATTTACTGATGATCAATGCCCACATAGCCCATGACTGCATCATTGGCGATCGTTGCATTCTTGCGAATAATGCAACATTGGGTGGTCATGTAGAAATCGACGATTTTGCCATTATTGGTGGAATGACTGCTATCCATCAATTCTGCGTGATTGGTGCGCATGTGATGGTGGGCGGTTGTTCTGGTGTTGCTCAAGATGTGCCTCCTTTTGTCATCGCTCAGGGTAACCATGCGACACCATTCGGTATCAATATCGAAGGGTTGAAGCGTCGTGGTTTCGACAAAGAATCACTCCATGCTATCCGCAATGCCTACAAATTATTGTATCGCAGCGGCCGGACGCTGGATGAAGTGAAGCCCGAAATTGCTGAATTGGCAGAGCAACATCCGGCAGTTCAAGCATTCATTGATTTCTTTGCTCGTTCGACTCGCGGCATTATTCGCTGACTTATGCAAAATACCCCATTATCTGTTGATCGACCGTCAAGCAGTGTGCGTCCTTTAACTATAGGTTTAGTCGCCGGCGAAACATCTGGCGATATCTTAGGTGCTGGATTGATTCGTGCATTGAAAGCTCAGGTTCCTGATGCCCGCTTTGTTGGTGTGGCTGGGCCTCTGATGCAAGCTGAAGGATGCGAAGCTTGGTTTGAGATGGAAGAATTGGCAGTGATGGGTGTAGTTGAAGTATTAGAGCGGCTACCAAGACTACTAAAAATCCGAAAAGAGCTGACTCAGCGTTTTAGTGAGCTCTCGCCGGATGTTTTTGTCGGTATTGACGCCCCTGATTTCAATATTACCCTTGAAGGGCGCTTGAAACAGCGTGGCATACGTACCGTTCATTATGTCAGCCCATCTGTGTGGGCCTGGCGGCAAAAACGTGTTTTCAAAATTGGCAAAGCCACCGATATGGTGCTCGCTTTCCTTCCTTTTGAAAAAGCGTTTTACGATCGTTTCAATGTTCCCTGCCGTTTCATCGGCCATACCATGGCTGATGCCATGCCGCTAACACCTGATAAAAACGCGGCAAAAGCAGAACTTGGTATTGCAGCAAATACTCCTTGTTTGGCCTTATTGCCGGGTAGCCGCCATTCTGAAGTAGAAATGCTCAGTGGTGATTTTCTGCGCACTGCTGCCATTCTGCGGCAACAAATACCTAATCTGGAAGTGTTGGTTCCTCTGGTGAACAGCAAGCGGCGTGAGCAGTTTGAGCGAATTAAAGCCGAAACTGCACCTGACCTGGCAGTGCACTTACTTGACGGCAATGCTCGTCTGGCAATGATTGCTGCTGATGCGACATTGCTGGCTTCCGGTACTGCCGCACTAGAATGTATGTTGGCCAAGTGCCCTATGGTTGTCGGTTATCGCATGAAGCCTTTGACGTTCTGGCTGGCTGAGCGGCTGGTCAAGACCCCTTATGTCTCGTTGCCTAATCTGTTGGCTGGCGAAGAGCTGGTTACAGAGTTGTTGCAACAAGAGTGCCAACCGCAAAAGTTAGCCGATGCGCTGCTGCCGTTACTACAAGGTGGTTCAGCGGTTGAGGCCTTGAAAGAGCGTTTCCTGATTTTACATCAGAGCATTCGCTGTGGTGCAGATGAACAGGCAGCACAGGCTGTATTGGAGCTAGCTGGGCGATGACTGATATTTTTATTTACCCGCAGGCAAATCTGATTGCGGGTGTGGATGAAGTGGGTCGCGGCCCTTTAGTGGGAGCAGTTGTCACTGCTGCGGTCATTCTCGATCCTAAACGGCCAATAGTGGGCTTAGCCGACTCGAAAAAGCTGAGTGAAAAGCGCCGTTTATCACTTTATGACGAAATTACAGACAAGGCCTTATCATGGAGCCTTGGGCGCGCTGAGCCTGAAGAGATTGACCAGCTTAATATATTGCACGCCACTATGCTGGCAATGCAAAGAGCAGTCGCAGGGCTGCATATTACGCCCGATTATGTCTTGATTGACGGTAACCGTTGCCCGAAACTGGCTATGCCATCATTGGCTGTGGTGAAAGGTGATAGTCGAGTGGCTGAGATAAGCGCCGCTTCAATTCTGGCTAAAGTCACGCGCGATCGTGAAATGACTGAGCTGGATCTCCAATTCCCTGAATATGGTTTCGCACAGCACAAAGGCTATCCAACCGCTGTCCATTTAGAAAAGTTGACAACTTTTGGGGCAACAGAGCATCACCGGCGGAGTTTTGGCCCGGTTAAACGTGTGCTGGGTTTAGTGTAAACGGCTGTTTGCACTCATAAACAAAGCAACATTCATAACGTATGGATATAATTCCTTAGCAATGAGTTGCTGGGGATGTGATTCAATCCACTAATTTCTGGTGTCTGGATATGGCCGAACCTCGTTTTGTCCACCTGCGTGTTCACAGCGATTACTCCATGATCGATGGATTAGCCAAGATTGGACCCTTGGTGAAGAGAGCTGCTGCATTAGGCATGCCCGCTCTGGCCATTACCGATTTTACCAACCTGTGCGGCTTGGTAAAATTCTACGGTAGCGCGCATAGTGCTGGAGTCAAACCCATCATCGGCGCAGACTTCTATGTGCAAAGTGAAATCTTAGGTGATGAATTAGCTCACCTTACTGTGCTGGCACGCAACAATGAAGGTTACCAAAATCTTACTTTACTGATATCTGAAGCTTATCAACGCGGCTATGGCGCAGCTGGTCCTATTATTGACCGTGACTGGCTGATTAAGCATAAAGAAGGTCTGATTCTGCTGTCCGGTGGTCGGATGGGGGATGTGGGTAAGTTTATTCTGCGGGGTAATCATGCTCAGGTTGATCAGTGCCTTGAGTTTTATCAAGAGCATTTCCCTGACAGTTACTATCTGGAATTAATCCGTACTGGTCGCCCGGATGAAGAAAACTACCTTCATGCCGCTGTGGCATTAGCAACCGAACGTGGCTTGCCCGTAGTAGCGACCAATGATGTGCGTTTTATCGATGAATCAGATTTTGATGCCCACGAGATTCGCGTGGCTATCCACGACGGCTTTACTCTGGTTGATCCTAAGCGACCTAAAAACTATAGCCCGCAGCAGTTTATGCGCGACGAAGAGCAGATGTGTGAGCTGTTCGCGGATATTCCTGAGGCGCTGATTAACAGTGTTGAAATCGCTAAACGTTGTAATGTGACGATCCGGCTTGGGGAATATTTTTTACCCCAGTTCCCAACGGGTGATATGAGCACAGAGGACTTCCTGGTTGAAAAGTCTAAACAAGGTTTAGAAGAACGACTGGAGTTCTTGTTCCCTGATCCTGAAGTTCGGGCACAAAAACGCCCCGCATATGATGAACGTCTGGAAATCGAACTAAAAGTTATTAACCAGATGGGCTTCCCCGGCTACTTCTTGATAGTAATGGAATTTATCCAGTGGTCAAAAGATAACGGAGTACCGGTAGGCCCTGGACGTGGTTCTGGTGCCGGTTCTCTGGTTGCTTACGCGCTGAAGATTACCGATCTTGATCCACTGGAATTTGACCTACTGTTCGAACGTTTCTTAAACCCAGAACGTGTATCAATGCCTGACTTCGACGTCGACTTCTGCATGGAGAAGCGCGATCTGGTGATTGAGCACGTTGCGGATATGTATGGCCGGGATGCTGTTTCTCAGATAATTACCTTTGGTACTATGGCAGCCAAAGCGGTGATCCGCGATGTGGGCCGTGTGCTGGGCCATCCTTATGGTTTTGTCGATCGTATCTCCAAACTGGTCCCGCCTGATCCGGGCATGACGTTGGAGAAAGCTTTCGCAGCGGAACCGCAACTGCCTGAAATCTATGAGGCAGATGAAGAAGTTAGAGCGCTGATTGATATGGCGCGAAAATTGGAAGGGGTAACGCGTAACGCCGGTAAGCATGCCGGTGGGGTGGTTATCGCACCAACAAAAATTACCGATTTCGCCCCACTATACTGTGATGCGGAAGGGAATAACCCGGTTACACAGTTCGATAAGAATGATGTGGAATATGCCGGATTGGTGAAGTTTGACTTCCTTGGTTTGCGAACGCTCACTATCATTAACTGGGCGTTGGAGATGATCAACGCTCGCCGCGCGAAAACCGGATTAGAGCCGATTGATATTGCGTCTATTCCTCTGGATGATAAAAAAAGCTTCGATATGCTGCAACGTTCTGAAACGACAGCAGTATTCCAGCTAGAATCCAGAGGTATGAAGGATCTTATCAAGCGTCTAAAACCTGACTGCTTCGAAGATATGATCGCACTGGTGGCATTATTCCGCCCTGGTCCGTTGCAATCAGGGATGGTTGATAACTTTATTGACCGTAAACACGGCCGTGAAGCGATATCCTATCCTGATATTGAATGGCAGCATGAATCTCTAAAACCGGTGCTTGAGCCGACCTACGGCATCATCTTGTACCAAGAACAGGTTATGCAGATTGCGCAGGTTCTGTCTGGTTACTCACTCGGCGGTGCAGATATGTTGCGGCGTGCGATGGGTAAGAAAAACCCGGCAGAGATGGCGAAACAGCGCTCTGTGTTTGAAGATGGAGCCAAAAGCCAGGGTGTTGACGGCGAGCTGGCAATTAAAATCTTTGACCTGGTAGAGAAATTTGCCGGCTACGGGTTTAACAAGTCACACTCAGCAGCTTATGCATTGGTTTCCTATCAAACGCTATGGCTGAAAGCTCATTACCCAGCTGAATTTATGGCTGCGGTAATGACGGCCGATATGGATAACACTGATAAAGTAGTTGGTCTGGTTGATGAGTGCTGGCGGATGGGGCTGAAAATTCTGCCTCCGGATATCAACAGCGGCCTATATCATTTCCATGTAAATGATGAGGGCGAAATTGTTTATGGTATCGGTGCAATCAAAGGTGTTGGCGAGGGGCCTATCGAGGCCATGTTGGAAGCCCGTAAAGAGGGGGGCTATTTCAAAGAGTTATTTGATTTATGTGCCAGAGTTGACACTAAAAAACTCAATCGTCGAATTTTAGAAAAGCTTATTATGTCAGGTGCCTTTGACCGTTTGGGGCCACACCGGGCTGCATTAATGAGCTCGCTGGGTGAGGCATTAAAGGCAGCAGACCAACATGCCAAGGCAGAAGCTATTGGTCAGGTTGATATGTTTGGTGTATTGGCAGATGCACCAGAGCAGGTTGAGCAATCTTATGCTAATGTGCCGCCGTGGCAAGAGCAGATTGTTTTAGACGGTGAGCGGGAAACTCTGGGGTTATACCTGACCGGCCATCCGATTACCCAGTATCTGAAGGAAATAGAACGTTATGCCGGCGGGCTGCGTTTGAAAGATATGCATCCGACGGATCGGGGCAAAATGACCATGGCTGCGGGGCTGGTTATCGCAGCCAGAGTTATGGTGACAAAACGCGGAAATCGTATTGGCATTTGTACTTTGGATGACCGTTCCGGGCGTCTTGAGGTCATGCTATTCACCGATGCGTTGGAAAAATATCAGCATTTGTTGGAAAAAGACCGTATCCTGATAGCCACCGGACAGGTCAGCTTTGATGACTTTAGTGGTGGACTTAAAATGACCGCCCGTGAGTTAATGGACATCAGTGAAGCTCGTGAAAAATATGCCCGTGGGCTTGCTATATCGCTGACCGACAGGCAAATTGATGACCAGCTTTTGAACCGTCTCCGTCAGTCGTTGGAACCCCATCGAGCGGGGACGATCCCAGTGCATCTTTATTACCAACGGGAAGATGCTCGCGCCCGGCTGCGGTTTGGAGCCACATGGCGCGTGACGCCCACCGATCGCTTATTGATAGATTTGCGAACGCTGGTAGGTAATGAGCAGGTGGAACTGGAATTTGACTAAAATAGGAATGCTATGAGTCTGAATTTTCTTGATTTTGAACAGCCGATTGCAGAGCTGGAAGCGAAAATTGACTCGCTGACCGCAGTCAGCCGTCAAGACGAAAAATTAGATATTAATCTGGACGAAGAGGTTCAGCGTCTACGTGAGAAAAGTGTCGAGCTGACGCGGAAGATATTCTCGGATCTCGGTGCATGGCAGATTGCCCAATTGGCACGCCATCCTCGTCGCCCTTATACCCTGGATTATATCGCTAATATCTTTACTGATTTCGAAGAGCTGGCAGGTGATCGCGCCTATGCTGACGATAAAGCTATCGTCGGTGGTATCGCTCGTCTGGATGGTCGCCCGGTGATGATCATTGGTCATCAAAAAGGTCGTGAAACCAAAGAGAAGATTCGCCGTAACTTTGGTATGCCAGCTCCAGAAGGTTATCGTAAGGCATTGCGTCTGATGGAAATGGCTGAACGCTTTAAGCTGCCAATCATTACTTTCATTGATACCCCAGGGGCTTATCCTGGTGTTGGTGCTGAAGAACGTGGTCAATCTGAGGCCATTGCGCGTAACTTGCGTGAGATGTCTCGCCTGAATGTGCCTATCGTCTGTACTGTCATTGGCGAAGGCGGCTCTGGCGGTGCTTTGGCAATCGGTGTAGGCGATAAAGTGAATATGCTGCAATACAGCACTTATTCCGTTATCTCACCAGAAGGCTGTGCCTCTATTTTGTGGAAAAGTGCTGATAAAGCACCCCTGGCCGCAGAAGCAATGGGTATTACTGCTCATCGTTTGAAAGAACTGAAGATGATCGACTCCGTCATTCCTGAGCCTTTGGGCGGTGCGCATCGTGATTATCTGGCGATTGCCGCTTCACTGAAAGCACAGCTTCTGGCTGATCTCAGTGATCTGGATGTGCTGAATGGCGAAGAGCTATTAAATCGTCGTTATCAGCGCCTGATGAACTATGGTTATTGCTGAGTAACTGCGTCCACATTGCTGGTCATTTAAGTTAGATATTGAAATCCGGTGCATATATTATGTACCGGATTTTTTTATTTATTAGCACCCAGCTCACGCTGGCAAGTCATTCTGCCATGTTATATCCGCTCAGTTTGTAACTGATCATTTATAAGCAGATAAATAATATTGTTTAAACATCGTAGATACCGATTGAGTATTTATCTCAAAATAATGTTTAACCTCATAATTTTCGGCTAAAAGATACCCTGTGTTGAATTTTCATGTTGTTATAGATGATTAGTGAACAATTTGAGGATTCACCAATGAATATCATCGCAATCATGGGGCCGATGGGGGTTTATTATAAAGATGAACCTATTCGAGAGTTGAACGACGCCCTGCTCGCCAGAGGTTTTCAGCTCATCTATCCTAAGAGTCGTGGTGATCTGCTCAAGCTTATTGAGCATAATGCGCGCATTATTGGTGTGATTTTTGATTGGGACCAACACAGTAATGAACTTTGTGCTGAGATTAATGATCTAAACGAATATCTTCCACTTTATGCATTTATCAATACCACATCGTCACTGGATGTCAGTTTGAATGAAATGCGCATGGCACTTTATTTCTTTGAATATACCCTGAATGCCGCTGAAGATATCGCTCAACATATTGAACAATATACGACAGAGTATATGGATAGTATTACCCCGCCTTTAACCAAAGCACTGTTTAATTATGTTAAAGAAGGAAAGTATACATTTTGTACTCCTGGACATATGGCGGGAACAGCTTTTCAAAAAAGTCCGGTGGGGAGTTTGTTCTATGATTTCTTTGGCGCTAATACCCTTAAAGCGGATATTTCAATCTCCGTTACTGAACTGGGATCATTATTAGATCATACCGGGCCACATTTGGAGGCCGAGGAATATATTGCCCGCACATTCAATGCCGAACAGAGTTATATGGTAACCAATGGCACATCGACGGCGAATAAAATCATTGGTATGTACTCATCACCTGCAGGCAGTACGGTACTGATTGACCGAAATTGCCATAAGTCTCTGACGCATCTATTAATGATGAGCGATATTATTCCTCTTTATTTATGTCCTGCGCGAAATGCTTATGGCATTTTAGGCGGCATTCCGCAGCGCGAATTTACTAAAACCTCCATTGAGGCAAAAGTTGCGCAGACTAAGAATGCCAGTTGGCCGGTACATGCAGTAATAACCAACTCGACCTACGATGGCTTGCTCTATAATACGGATTATATTAAGCAGACATTGGATGTTCCTTCCATTCACTTTGATTCGGCCTGGGTTCCTTATACCAACTTTCATGAAATTTATGAGGGTAAAAGTGGTATGAGTGGCAAGCGAATGGCAGGAAAAGTATTTTATGAAACGCAATCAACCCATAAATTACTAGCCGCATTCTCTCAGGCATCAATGATTCATATTAAAGGTGATTACAATGAAAGTACCTTTAATGAAGCTTACATGATGCACACCACGACCTCCCCTAATTACGGGATTGTCGCTTCAATGGAGACGGCGGCGGCAATGATGCGTGGCAATCCTGGCCGACGCATGATTTTGCGCTCCATCGAACGGGCTATGCATTTTCGCAAGGAAGTGCGCCGCTTACGCTCAGAAAGTGATAACTGGTTCTTTGATGTTTGGCAGCCGGAAGATATTGACGAAATAGCCTGCTGGCCACTCCAACCGGGACAAGCGTGGCATGGTTTTAGCTCTGCAGATGCTGATCATATGTATCTTGATCCGATCAAAGTGACAATTCTGACGCCGGGAATGAGTCACGAAGGAGCACTTGAAGAGGAAGGGATCCCTGCCGCATTGGTAGCAAAGTTTCTGGATGAACGTGGGATCGTGGTAGAAAAAACCGGCCCCTATAATTTGCTATTCTTATTTAGTATCGGCATTGATAAAACTAAGGCAATGAGTTTATTGCGCGGCCTGACCGACTTTAAGCGCGCTTTTGATCTTAATTTGCGGATTAAAAATATGCTGCCAGATCTGTTTGCTGAAGATCCTGATTTTTATCGCCATATGCGTATTCAGGATCTGGCGGCAGGTATTCATAATATGATCCGCCAACATGATTTACCTCGCCTGATGCGCAAGTCATTTGATGTATTGCCAGAGATGAAACTCACACCTTATAACATGTTCCAACAGCAGATCCGCGGTAATATAGTCGCTTGTGATATGGCTGATTTGATTGGCAAAGTAGTCGCCAACATGATCTTACCTTATCCACCGGGAGTTCCATTAGTCATGCCAGGTGAAATGATTACTGAAGAGAGCCGTGCAGTATTGGATTTCCTCCTGATGCTTTGTGCTATTGGTGCTCGTTATCCTGGGTTTGAAACGGATATACATGGTGCCAAGCGCGATGATAATGGGCGTTACTGGGTCAATATACTCAATACAAACGACTAAGTTGGAGTGATATATGCTGGCAATACGTCAGGTTCATCATATTGCGATAATTGGCTCAGATTATCAGGCGAGCAAAAAATTCTATTGTGAGGTTTTAGGTTTTAGTCTCATGAGTGAAGTTTATCGTGAAACGCGGGATTCCTGGAAAGCGGACCTGGCGTTAAACGGTCAGTATACGATCGAGCTTTTTTCCTTTCCGTCTCCTGCCGCACGACCCAGTCGCCCGGAAGCATGTGGCTTACGGCATTTGGCCTTTCAGGTCGATGACATTGAACTGGCGGTGCGGGAACTTGAAGGCGCTGGTGTAATTTGCGAAGCAGTCCGCATTGATCCCTACACACAAGCACGTTTTACTTTCTTTAATGACCCAGATGGTTTACCTCTGGAGCTCTATGAACTGACAGCGGAATAAGATGAACGCCACTCCTGCTACATCCAATGTTTTGCTTAACCCACTGTTCGCGCAATTGGGCGAGCAGCGCCATGTGCTGGTCGGGTTCAGTGGTGGTTTGGATTCCAGTGTACTGCTGCATTTATTGGTTTGCCTGCGTGATCAACTGATCCCTGACTTGATGATTCGCGCTATTCATATTCATCACGGTTTAAACCCATTGGCAGACAGTTGGGTAAAACATTGCCAGCAGCAATGTGAGCAATGGAAAATCCCGCTCGAAGTGGTGCGAGTCACTATTGATGCACGTCATACTGGCATTGAGGCAGCGGCAAGAACGGCGCGTTATCAAGCACTTGCCTCACATTTAGCCGCGAATGAAGTGTTAGTTACTGCCCAGCATTTAGATGACCAATGTGAAACCTTCTTACTGGCACTCAAACGCGGCAGCGGCCCGGCTGGCCTATCCGCAATGGCGGCTAAAATGCATTTTGCGCATAGCCAATTGTGGCGGCCATTATTGGCATTTTCCCGTGAGACACTTGAGAATTATGCTCAAGTGCAGCGATTACAGTGGATTGAAGATGACAGTAATCAGGATGATCGCTTTGATCGCAATTTCCTGCGATTAAGAATCTTACCTTTACTGACTCAGCGTTGGCCGCACTTTGCTCAAGCCACGGCACGCAGTGCCAGTTTGTGTGCTGAGCAGGAGCAACTACTGGATGAGTTGTTGGCGGATAACCTGCAACAGCTACAAAATGCAGAAGGAGCACTGTCTGTCGAGGGGTTATTAGTGGCCTCAGAGGCTAAACGTGCGGCAATACTGCGCCGTTGGTTAGCACAATGGGGAGCCGCAATGCCATCGCAGAGCCAACTGCAACGTTTGTGGTTGGAAGTGGCTATGGCCAGACAAGATGCTGAGCCTCAATTAACTCTCGGCGCACATCAAGTTCGCCGTTTCCGACAATATTTGTACCTGCTATCGCCACTGACAGAGATACGAATACCGTATCTGTCTTGGGCTAAAGTTCAGGCTGGCTCTGGTTCGGAACCGGTTGTGCCAGCCCCTTTAATTCTGCCGGCGGGCCTTGGGACATTGAGCTTTACCACCGAGGGCGGGCAAGCCCTTAAAGCCCCAGTTATTGGCGATGAAATAAGCATAGGTTTTGGTTTGCAAGGGGATATTAAAATTGTCGGGCGGCAACATTCACGCCAAAGCAAGAAATTATGGCAAGAGTTAGGCATCCCGCCATGGCTGCGAGAGCGTATTCCGTTGCTGTATTTTGGCGAGCAGTTGATTGCTGCGGTGGGGGTTTTTGTCACTCAAGCTGGGCAGGCTAAAGAAAATGAACCGTGCTGGCACCTTCATTGGGCCAAACCGGAACTGAATAATAAGAACAAGTAAGAGCATTTATTTTGAGGAGCAATGATGAAACTAGTTATTAGCATAGTGATATTCAGTTTATGTAGTTTTTCGGCACTGGCAAAAAATGATGTAGAAGCGGGTCGTGCAAAGTCAGCCAGCTGTGTGGCTTGTCACGGTGCTCAGGGCAAGGTTTCAGTCCCTATGTATCCTAATTTGGCTGGGCAAAATGCTATGTATTTAGAGCAATCATTAAAAGCGTATAAGAAAGGAGAGCGGACAGGTGGGCAAGCTGGGGTAATGCAGGCTTATGTTACGCCTCTAACCGATGATGATATCTCTGATCTGGCAGCCTATTATGCGAGTTTAAAGCCTTAAAGCAGATTGGTTAGCCTTAAAAGCAAAACGGGCCACTTTTCAGCGGCCCGTCAGTAAAGGTGTAGAAACTATGATGCACTTACTGCTTATGATGCACTTACTACTACCGTCCCGATTTCGGGGTGGCTGAAGCTGGCTATGTGGTCAAGACGTAATTCACGCATTGTCCCTTCCTGCTCGACAATCAGGTATTCGACCTTTTTTCTCAGCAGCAGATCGCTAGCTTTTCCTTCTACGATCTCACCGCCTCTCAACTTCAACGTCAGTATCAGGTGATGTTGGCAGGCGAGTTCCAGATTATCGTAGTCATCACAATTGATGGGTTGATACTCTTCACTCATCGACATAATCGCTCACCAATAAGTTAGCGGCGGCAAAGGCCGCCTGTTCCCTAACGGAGGACGGGAGTGCGTCATTAGCCGCAACTTCGTCCAATGCTTTCAATACACAACCCAGTGCATCTGACACGTAGCCCTGGTCACCACTAGCAATTTGTGCATAAAAACGGCGCACTAATTCACAGTATTGCTGCACAGTAATCCTCCCGGAAAAGTTTAACCCAGTAGATTCTCTGCGGAAACGTCGCGCTGTCAACCTACGAAGATAAACTCTGAACTTATAAGGACTATAGCACAGGAGTGGTGGAGATATTAGAGTCAGAATGAAGCTTTCTTTTTAGTATTGATACCACTAATAACTCTCTTTCCTCCGGGCTGGCTGCAAGCAGACCTAATCAAGTACACTGTCAGCCAGATAATTAAGAGGTCACTCATGGCACTAAAAGCAACCATCCATAAAGCTGCAGTTAACATCGCCGATATGGACCGTAATTTCTTTCAAGATGTTAACCTGACCATCGCGCAACACCCATCTGAAACTGACCAGCGTATGATGCTGCGTTTATTGGCGTGGATTTGTCATGCTGATGAGCGTTTGCAGTTTACCAAAGGCTTGAGCGCTGATGATGAGCCAGAAATTTGGCGTCACAATGATCACAATGGCATCGAACTGTGGGTCGAATTGGGGTTGCCCGAGGAAAAACGGTTGCGTAAAGCTTGTAACCAATCACAGCAAGTTGTGCTCTATGCCTATAGTGAAAGGGCCGCTAAAGTGTGGTGGCCACAAGTTAAGGACAAATTATCTGGGCACCGTAATCTTAGGGTACGCTTCCTGGATGATGAGCAAATGGCAAAATTGGCGGCGCTGTCTAATCGCAATATGTCATTGCAGGCCACGTTGCAAGAGGGAACTATTTGGTTATCTGATGATCAGAATAATCTGGAAATTAGTTTTGATGAATGGCAAGGCGATGGGCAATAAGCGTGTTGATCATATCCAATAATGTCAGCTTACCCGACAGCGAGATTGAATTGACGGCGATCCGCGCCCAAGGTGCGGGTGGGCAGCACGTTAATAAAACCTCGACAGCCATTCATTTGCGCTTTGACATTAAGGCTTCAAGCCTGCCAGAGTACTATAAAGAAAGATTATTATCGCTCAATAGCCATTTGATGACTGCCGAAGGGGTCATCATTATCAAAGCACAAGAATACCGTAGCCAGGATATGAATCGTGAGGCTGCGCAGCAGCGGCTGGTGGCATTAATCCGCCAGTCGATGGTGGTAGAAAAAACACGCCGGGCGACGAAACCAACTAAAGGTTCAAAAATTAGGCGGGTTGAAAGCAAAGTCCGCAAAGGGGCGACAAAAGCACTGCGTGGTAAAATACATCAGGATTGATGCTGATATCAGCTCTATGGTGAATAAGGCAGCTTCATCCTTTTATATCGGACACAGTATGGGAGAATGACTGTGAGTAAATTAACAATAACGCTATTTTTGGCAGTAGGCGCACTGTCACTATTAGGTTGTAATAATCGGCATCAGCCGGTCGAACAGACTTTACAACCGATGCAGCAAAGTTATCAGGGACTTTTACCCTGTGCTGATTGCAGTGGTTTGGATACCTCGTTATTCCTCGACAGCGATGGAACATTTGTCTTGAAAGAGATTTATCGGGGGAGTAAAGAAGGCGATCAGGCTTTTGCCGAATATGGTAAGTGGGCACGGACGGCAGATAAATTAGTGTTAACCACTGGCCAGGGAGAAAAACGTTATTTCCGGCCTGTCGGTAAAAATTTGGTGATGCTTGATCAACAAGGTTTATCGATTGAATCTAATTTGAATTATCAGTTAGTACCGACCGAACAGCCTTTACCTAAAACCCCAATGCCACTAAGCGGTATGTATAAATATTTCGCTGATGCTGCGGTGTTCACCGATTGTGTTACGGGAAAAACTTTCCCGGTGGAAAATAATATCGCGTTGGAAAAGGGCTATCTAAAAGCCCGCAAAAATGTGGGTGAGCCGGTCTTCCTGACTCTCAATGGCTATTTTGATATTCGACCGTCAATGGAAGAAGGGCAGTCTGATAAAACGTTGATCCCAGCTGATGATATCCAGTTTAATGCTAATAAGAACTGTGAGAATCGATAAAGGGTATTGGTGAAATAATAAAAAACCGCTGGTAGTTATTCACTAGCCAGCGGTTTTTTAACACGTAATCAATTAGCGTTTGATTTGGCTCAGCAAGAAATCAATAATTTCGCTGGTTTTAATCATTTGCTTTTCACCGGCACGGCGGTTTTTGTATTCCACTTCTTCGCTGTCGAGATTGCGATCACCAATCACGATATTGTGTGGTACGCCAATCAATTCCATATCAGCAAACATCACGCCAGGACGCTCTTTACGATCGTCGAGAATCACGTCAATACCGTGTGAACGCAGGGTGGTATACAACTCTTCTGCCAGCGCCTGAACGCGGAAAGATTTGTGCATATTCATTGGCAAAATGGCTACCTGGAATGGGGCAATAGCATCCGGCCAAATAATACCGCGCTCATCATGATTCTGCTCAATTGCTGCCGCAACCACACGGGACACCCCAATACCGTAACAACCCATGGTCATCACTTGATTGCGGCCATCCTCCCCCTGAACCGTGGCTTTCATCGCTTCCGAGTATTTAGTGCCTAACTGGAAGATATGCCCGACTTCAATGCCGCGCTTGATTTGCAAAGTGCCTTTGCCGTCTGGGCTGATATCGCCTTCAACCACATTACGCAAATCAGCAACCTGTGGCAGCGGCAAGTCGCGCTCCCAGTTAATGCCAAAGTAATGTTTACCATCGATATTGGCACCGGCACCGAAATCACTCATCACCGCCACACTGCGATCAACCACAACGGGTAGCGGCAGATTAACCGGGCCTAATGAACCTGGACCTGCACCGATAATTGCACGAATCTCTTCTTCGGTGGCGAAGGTGAGTGGCTTGGCCACTTGTGGCAATTTCTCGGCTTTGATTTCATTCAATTCATGATCACCACGAACCAACAAAGCAACCAACTTATGGCCACTCTCTTCATGAGCATGAACCATTAAGGTTTTCACTGTTTTCTCAATCGGCAGGTTGAACTGCTCAACTAATTCAGCGATGGTTTTTGCATTCGGAGTATCAATGATACGCAGATCTTCTGTTGCAACAGCCCGTGGTGCAGAGGGTGCCAGCGCTTCAGCAAACTCAATGTTAGCAGCATAATCTGACGCGGTTGAGAACACGATATCGTCTTCACCACTGTCTGCCAGCACCTGGAATTCGTGAGATGCACTGCCACCAATTGAGCCGGTATCTGCCAGCACAGCTCGGAAATTCAGATCCATACGCTCGAAGATCTTGCTGTATGCGGCATACATCGCATCGTAAGTTTCCTGTAATGATTCCTGAGTCGTGTGGAAAGAGTAAGCATCTTTCATCAGGAATTCACGGGCGCGCATCACACCAAACCGTGGGCGTACTTCATCACGGAATTTGGTTTGGATTTGGAAGAAATTCAGCGGCAACTGTTTGTAAGAGTTAATCTCACCGCGAATCAGGTCAGTAATGACTTCTTCATGGGTTGGGCCAAGTACAAAAGGGCGCTCGCCACGATCAACAAAGCGTAACAGCTCAGGGCCATATTGTTCCCAGCGGCCACTCTCTTGCCATAAATCAGCCGGTTGCACCACCGGCATTGAAACTTCGATTGCACCGGCGTTATTCATTTCTTCACGCACGATGTTTTCGACTTTCTTCAATACCCGAACCCCGGTCGGCAACCAGGTATAAAGACCTGAAGCCAGTTTACGTATCATCCCGGCGCGGAGCATCAGCTGGTGACTGATCACTTCAGCATCAGCAGGTGTCTCCTTCAAAGTGGAGAGCAAATATTGGCTAGTACGCATGATGTTTTGATTCCATTGGCGCTGCAACAAATAGAGGCAGCCAAAAAAGTAAAAAGTGGTTTAGTTTACCAGCGAGTACCGGTTGTCAAAAGAGAGCAGGGTGAAATTTAGCATGGGTCGAGTGATAACACTTCCGTTTGCTCTCCAATAACCCGCCAGCGCACATTAAATTCCAGTAGCAGAACAGCATATTCTCGGCTTTCACTATCGCCTTTGCGGTAGGCTGGACGAGGGTCTTGTGCTAAAACCTGGGTAATAAAACGCCGTAAGTGCGGGTAACGCTGTTGTTGCTGTACTAACTGTTGTTCAGCGATGCTGGAAAAGCAAACTTGCATGTCTGCGTCAGGTGCAGCTTGAGCAAAACCCGCTCGGGCATGGGGGTGGCTCTCCGCAAAAGGCAAATAGGGTTTGATATCAATTACGGGCGTACCATCAACCAAATCCAGACTGCCTAACACCAAAGTTACTTCACCTCCCTGGCATCGCACCTCTTTCAGCTCAATCAGGGACATACCAATCGGGTTGGGCCGAAAGGTAGAGCGGGTGGCAAATACCCCCATTCGGGCATTACCACCTAAGCGCGGTGGACGAACCGTAGGCCGCCAACCACCATTCATGGTTTGATGAAAAACGAACATCACCCATAAATGGCTAAAATCAGATAAGCCGCGAACTGCTTCTGCTTGATTATAGGGCGCTAAGAGTTGTAACTCACCACCGCCATCTTCAATCAGACCAGGCTGCCGCGGTACGGCAAACTTTTCTTTATAGGGCGAGCGGATAACGCCAATCTGATTAAAGGAAAACACACTCATTTTGATGAAACATTCAGTGCAGAACCCTGACATACGGCTTGTTGATAACAGCCGGGGACAGCGCTAAGTATTTCACATTGATGCAGCAAGACCGCATTGGCTTTCATATACGATGCACGAGTCTGCATTCTCTTACGGGCGGTTGCAATACTCGGTGGGGAGTCCTGAACGGTGGATTGGCACGACTCACCGGACACTTCGCCTAAGTCACGGAAAGGTTTGCCAACCAGTTCTTCTGCACTTTTATAAAGTTTGACCGGTGCCGGGCGCGGGGCTGCCGTAGGGCTGGGTTTGATAACCGGAGGCGGTTGCTTAACCGGATTTTCTGTGGTGGATGGCTTTGATTGAAGCATGGAACATCCAGTTAGCGAGAGGGCTAACAGACACAGAGGTAACGCACGCATAGAAATTCCTCAGCCTTTTTATTTAAGAGGCGCTATTGAAGCAATCTATTATGCAAATAACAAGACGGGCTGTTGCCCGTCTTGCAATATATTTAGCAAACACTGAATTTAGGAAACCTAATATTCAGCAAAATGGCCCATTGGCCATTACCAGCCTTTAACAGCGCCACCGTTGAATGCTTTGTTTGCTGCGTCGTTGACTTCATCAGACTGATAAGCCTGAACGAATTTCTTCACGTTTTCCGCATCTTTATTATCTTCGCGAGCAACGATCAGGTTAACGTATGGTGACTCTTTGTCTTCGACAAATAGACCATCTTTGGCAGGTGTCAGGCCGATTTGGCTAGCATAAGTGGTGTTGATAATCGCCAAAGCGATTTGTTGGTCATCCAAAGAACGTGGTAACTGAGGAGCTTCCAGCTCGACTAATTTCAGGTTTTTAGGATTCTCAACAACATCCAGTACGGTTGGCAGCAGACCAACGCCGTCTTTCAGTTTAATCAGACCGACTTTTTCCAGCAGTAACAGAGAACGGCCCAGGTTAGTCGGATCATTTGGCAGTGCTACCTGAGAGCCAGGTTGCAGTTCTTCCAATGATTTAATTTTTTTAGAGTAACCAGCGATTGGGTAAACGAATGAGTTACCAACAGAAACCAGTTTGTAGCCACGATCTTTAATTTGCTGATCCAAATAAGGTTTATGCTGGAAAGCATTCAGATCAATATCACCTTTACTCAGAGCTTCATTTGGCAATACATAGTCGTTGAAAGTGACTAATTCAACATCCAGACCGTACTTGTCTTTTGCAACTTTCTGTGCAACTTCAGCAACTTGCTGTTCAGCACCCACAATCACGCCGACTTTAATATGGTTTGGATCTTTTTCCGCTGGGCCGCAACCTACCAGGGCCAGAGTACCAATCAATGCACTGACTGCCGCGATAGATTTGAATTTTAAAGACATATCCTTTCCTCTATAGACATTCGTTAAGATGCGCCGCTGTGTGAGGCAGTCGCAGGGTAATATATGTATTAATAACTATTTGTGAGTAACCGCTTTTACGATCCGATCACCACTGATTTGAATCAGGTAAACCAAAATAACTAATAATACTAATACCGTATTCATCACTGTGGCGTTATAACCAATGTAGCCATACTGATAGCCGATTTGGCCTAAGCCTCCGGCACCTACTGCACCCCCCATAGCGGAATAACCCACCAGGGTAATCAGGGTAATAGTTGCTGCATTCACCAAGCCGGGCAGGGCTTCAGGCAACAACACTTTTTTGATGATTTGCATTGGCGTAGCACCCATTGCGCGTGCTGCTTCAACCAAACCCGATGGTATTTCCAACAAGGCATTTTCCACCATGCGGGCAATAAACGGAGCTGCACCGACTGTCAGTGGCACGATTGCCGCTTGTAAACCAATAGAGGTACCGACGATCATCCGAGTGAATGGGATCATCCATACCAATAAGATAATAAAAGGTATGGAGCGGAAGATGTTCACTACCCCAGATAGGGTGCGGTAAATCTTATTGTTGGCAATAATTTGCCCAGGGCGGGTGACATATAACAGAACGCCAACCGGTAGCCCCAAAACAAAACCAAAGAAGCCAGAGACAAACGTCATCATTAGAGTTTCCCAGACGCCTCGGCCCATTAACCACATCATTGCCTCAGACATAACCCAGAACCTCTACTTTTACATGATGATCTTGCAAGAACTTGATGGCAGCAAGGCCATCCTGATTGTCGCCATGCAACTCTGCCAGCATGACACCAAATTTAACGCCGCCGGCATAGTCCATTTGCGAGCTAAGGATACCGATATCAATATTAAAGCGACGTACAGCCTGTGATATTAACGGAGCATCAACCGACTGACCGGTAAATTCCAGTTTCAGCAGTGGCACCCGATCTGGGGTGGGTTCTTGAGTCATACGCAGTGCGTAATCTTCTGGAATATCTAAATGCAGCGTTGATTGAATAAATTGTTGAGCCAGCGGGGTTTTCGGATGAGAGAACACTTCGCTGACGCTGTCTTTTTCAATCAATTTGCCTTCGCTGATAACCGCAACCTGATCACATATACGTTTCACCACGTCCATCTCATGGGTAATAAGTAGAATGGTCAGGCCCAAACGACGATTAATGTCTTTAAGCAGTTCCAGAATTGAGCGGGTGGTCGCTGGGTCTAATGCGCTGGTGGCTTCATCACATAGCAGAACCTTAGGATTACTCGCCAAAGCACGGGCGATGGCAACGCGTTGTTTCTGTCCACCGGACAAATTCGCTGGATACGCGTCTTGCTTATCGGCAAGCCCGACTAAATCCAACAACTCGGTGACTCTCTTCTTTATATCTGCGCGTGGTGTGTTGTCCAGCTCGAGCGGCAGCGCGATATTGCCATACACCGTGCGGGAAGAAAGTAGATTGAAGTGCTGGAAAATCATGCCAATCTGGCGGCGTGCGCGTGTCAACTGCCCTTCAGATAAGGTCGTGAGATCTTGTCCATCTACCAGAACTTGTCCGCTGGTAGGACGCTCTAACATATTGGCGCATCGAATCAATGTACTTTTACCGGCACCTGAGGCACCAATAACGCCATAAATTTGCCCAGCGGGGACGTGTAGACTCACGTCGGAAAGCGCGGTAATCGTGCGCGAACCCTGCTGAAACTCTTTGCTGATGTGAGAAAGTTTAATCATATTATTCTTATTTTATCGTCATTTCCGTGGCTAGATAAAAAGTCAGCTTTGGCAAAACCAAAGTATGGATTGGATGTTAAGGCGTCTAGACGGCTAAGTCAACTGGCAACACTGATTCTCTTCCATTCTCAATCGGTAATAAAACATGCGATACTAGTGGCGTTAACAGCCCTCAGGAGTAGATAAGTGACTCAGCCCGTCCCCGCAATATTTTTAGATCGTGATGGTACAATTAATGTCGACCACGGTTATGTCCACGAAATTGATAATTTTCAGTTTATAGACGGTGTTATTGATGCTTGCCGTGAATTGAAAGAAATGGGCTTTGCTCTGGTTTTGGTCACCAACCAATCGGGTATCGCACGCGGTATCTTTACCGAAGAGCAATTCCTGAGCCTCACCGAGTGGATGGATTGGTCGCTAGCTGATCGCGGTGTTGATTTGGATGGCATCTATTTCTGCCCGCATCACCCCGATGGCAGTGTAGCGGAGTTCCGTGAAACATGTGAATGCCGTAAACCATTGCCAGGCATGTTACTGCAAGCACAAAGTGAATTGAACATCGATATGGCTGCTTCTTATATGGTTGGCGACAAAATTGAAGATATGCAGGCAGCATTGGCTGCAAATATCGGTACTAAAGTATTAGTTCGCACTGGCAAACCTGTGACCGCGGAAGGTGAGGCAGCAGCGGATTTGGTACTAAATAGTCTGGCTGACCTGCCGAAAGCCATAAAAATGCGTCATAAGTAGTCGTAACGTTCAAATAATCGGCAGTCAGAAAAAACTTTAAGATAAACCCTTGCCATTCTGAAGCGGCTCCCTATAATGCGCATCCATCGACACGGCGCTGTGAGCAACTTCACAGAGTGGCCGGGAAGAGCAGAGAAAATTAACTAATTAAGTGGTTGACTCTGTAGCGGGAAAGCGTATTATCTGCCTCCCGCGTTACCGTAAGATTCGCCGCAAGGCAAACGGGTAACGAACGCTCTTTA
>NZ_JAUJTZ010000024.1:0-49457 GCF_030433455.1 Yersinia sp. 22-579
GGCGATTAGCTCAGTTGGTAGAGCATCTCCTTTACACGGAGGGGGTCATCAGTTCGAATCTGGTATCGCCCACCACTCATCATCAAGTTTAATGTGTTAAAAGTAGTAGAAGTGGGCGATTAGCTCAGTTGGTAGAGCATCTCCTTTACACGGAGGGGGTCATCAGTTCGAATCTGGTATCGCCCACCACTTCTATGCTTTCAAAATTATATAATGGGTCGTTAGCTCAGTTGGTAGGTGGTTGACTTTTAATCAATGGTTAAAGGTTCGAGCCGAGCAAAGCGAGACAGCAGCGCGCCAGCGTTGACCCGAAGGGCGAATCCGTAGGATGAGTAATCCCGCACGAAAAACGCCAGAAATGTCGAGTAAATCTATATAATGGGTCGTTAGCTCAGTTGGTAGAGCAGTTGACTTTTAATCAATTGGTCGCAGGTTCGAATCCCGCACGACCCACCATTATATAGAACCCCAACACCCCAACACCCCAACACCCCAACACCCCAACACCCCAACACCCCAATACCCCAACACCCCAACACCCCAACACCTGAATACCATTCCCTGTATACCTGTCTTATTTACCTATAGTCTCATTTTTAACTTCCTAAGACTTATTCCCTAAGCAAATAACTCATCTGTGAATCGCAGGCATAAAAAAAGGCGCCGTAGCGCCTTTTTAACGATTTTTTTCTGATACTTAGAGTACCAGGCCCGCGATAGAAGCGGACAGCACACTGACCAGCGTAGAGCCGTACAGCAGTTTCAAGCCAAAGCGAGAAACGACGTTACCTTGATGTTCATTCAGGCCTTTAATCGCACCAGCTACGATACCGATGGAAGAGAAGTTAGCGAATGAAACCAGGAATACGGACAGAATACCTACACTGCGTGGTGACAATTCTGATGCAACTTTCTGCAAGTCCATCATTGCCACAAATTCATTTGAAACCAGTTTGGTTGCCATGATACCGCCAACTTGCAAGGCTTCATGAGCAGGGATACCCATTACCCAGGCAAACGGGAAGAAGACATAGCCCAGAATACCCTGGAAGCTAATACCAAACAGCAGACTGAACAGAGCATTCATCGCAGCAATCAATGCAATGAAACCAATCAGCATTGCTGCAACGATAATGGCAACTTTAAAACCAGCCAGGATGTATTCACCCAGCATTTCAAAGAAGCTTTGTCCTTCGTGCAGATTGCTCAGTTGTAACTCTTCTTCATCTTCAGCTTTATATGGGTTGATTAACGACAACACAATAAAGGTACTGAACATGTTAAGCACCAGTGCTGCGACCACGAATTTCGCGTCCAGCATGGACATATAAGCACCGACTATCGACATAGAAACCGTCGACATTGCTGTTGCTGCCATGGTGTACATGCGTTTTTCAGACATTTTGCCCAAAATATCTTTATAGGCGATGAAGTTTTCAGACTGGCCCAGAATCAGTGAACTGACTGCGTTGAATGATTCCAGCTTACCCATGCCGTTAATTTTGGACAGTAAAGTACCAATGATACGAATAACGACTGGCAGAACTTTAATGTATTGCAGAATACCAATCAGGGCAGAAATGAAGACGATAGGGCATAGCACTCTTAAGAAGAAGAACGCGAGACCTTTATCACCCATATTGCCGAAGACAAAATCGGTGCCAGTAGCGGCAAATCCAAGCAACTTGTCGAATAAACCGGCGAATCCTTTCACAAAACCTAATCCAACTTCCGAATGGAGGAAGAAGTACGCTAACAGCACCTCAATAACCAACAATTGAATAACAAACCGAATGCGGATGCTTTTACGATCCTTACAGATCACTAGAGCTAGTATGGCCACTACGACTAAGGCCAACGCAAACTGTAGAATATGGGACATGTGTGCTCCAAATTAGAGGCAGGCTAGGTTTTGGTGGACATTTTATGTAACGGCTACATTAAAAACGAGATGTAGTCTGCAAATATAGAAATTCACTTTCATAAATGCAAACAAATTAGCGGGGTTGATCACAAAAAACAGGATGTTAATAATATGCTACAGGGATAGTGTAAATATGCTAGTTTGAGCAATTGTAGCGTTCGGTCTCAAAAATTGCGATGTAGCTGTTAACTCAATTTTTCAGAAACCAACAACTGACGATGACGATACGGCAAATTATGCGGTATTAGCTATCAGAGAGATAAGTTTCACCTCTCTAAATGCGCTTGATAATTATTATCATTTAGATATTATTAAAGACAAGAAAGTAGCCGTAGGTTTTCAAGGGTAATACTGAATGTTGAATAGTCGTGTTGTCGATACGCCCCCCCGTACATCAAGGAGAATCAAACTCTCCCTGATGGGGCCTGCTTTTATCGCGGCTATCGGCTATATCGACCCCGGCAACTTTGCCACCAATATTCAGGCCGGTGCTTCCTTTGGCTATACCTTATTATGGGTCGTGGTTTGGGCCAATTTTATGGCCATGCTGATCCAACTCCTTTCCGCCAAGCTCGGTATTGCCACCGGCAAAAATCTGGCTGAACATATTCGTGACCGCTTTCCTCGCCCTGCGGTATGGGCTTACTGGGTGCAAGCCGAAATTATTGCGATGGCGACAGACCTGGCTGAGTTTATTGGGGCGGCGATTGGGTTCAAATTGCTCTTGGGTGTGACGCTACTTGAGGGGGCGGTACTCACGGGGATCGCGACCTTCCTTATATTGATGCTACAAAAGCGCGGACAAAAGCCATTAGAGTTAGTGATTGGTGGCCTGCTGTTGTTTGTCGCTGCAGCTTATATTGTAGAACTTGTCTTCTCACGCCCAGAGATAGCAGCCTTAGGCCGTGGGATGTTAATCCCGGATCTCCCTAACCGCGATGCAGTATTTTTAGCCGCCGGGGTCTTGGGCGCAACTATAATGCCGCACGTTATCTATCTGCATTCATCATTGACTCAAACCGCCGGAGAAAACTCTAAAGCGGATCGCTACGCCTCGACCAAATTGGATGTGGCCATTGCCATGACGATTGCGGGTTTCGTCAATTTGGCGATGATGGCGACGGCAGCTGCCGCTTTCCACTTCAACGGCTATGGCAGCATTGCGGAAATTGAACAAGCTTATTTAACATTACAACCCTTGTTGGGTAATGCTGCCGCGACCATTTTTGGCTTGAGTTTGGTGGCTGCCGGGCTGTCATCAACCGTGGTCGGAACTTTGGCTGGACAAGTGGTTATGCAGGGGTTTGTGCGGTTTTACATCCCTATCTGGGTGCGCCGAACAGTCACTATGTTGCCTTCCTTTATTGTCATTTTGATGGGGATGGATGCCACTCGTATACTGGTGATGAGTCAGGTATTGCTGAGTTTCGGTATTGCTTTGGCGTTAGTGCCGTTGTTGGCCTTTACCGGCAATAAAGAATTGATGGGGGATATGGTTAACTCAAAACTGATTCAGATTTTGGGGAAACTGATTGTACTGGTGGTGATTGGATTGAATGCTTACTTATTGGTGAGCCTGATTTAATTTATCAGTAAGGCGAGCTAAGGATAAAAACTCGCCTGGGATATTCTCATCTAATCATGATCATGGTGATCATGGCCTTTGCCGCGATGATGTTT
Organism: Yersinia sp. 22-579; assembly: GCF_030433455.1. Classification (NCBI taxonomy): domain Bacteria; kingdom Pseudomonadati; phylum Pseudomonadota; class Gammaproteobacteria; order Enterobacterales; family Yersiniaceae; genus Yersinia; species Yersinia sp. 22-579. The sequence goes on from NZ_JAUJTZ010000024.1 coordinate 3,605, forward strand.
TTTACTCTGTTTTTTATGATGTTTATCATATTTCCAATAGTGCCCATCACGATAGTAGTAGTTCTTTTTCCACCAATCTTTGTGTTGCCAGCGGTGACCGTCCCAGTAATGACCATGACGATTCCGCTCGCCTAAATCTCGTCCTTGATGATTTTGCCACCATTGTTGGTCACGCCAGTCATAACCATCCCAATAATTACCGCTGCGGTCTTGTTCGCCAATTTGTAGCGAAACACCGGGTAGCAACTCAATACTCTCAGCATTCGCCATTGGGATAAGCGGGAACCAGGCTAAGATGGTTATCAGTAACAGCGGTTTTATCCTTCTCGGCCTCACTACGCTTAGCTTTAACATTGTTGATTTAAACATGGCCGTTTTTAACATTATTTATCCTTATCTGGCCTTATAGGCTATAGCGCTATCTTAAACAGGAAGTTGGCCGTTGAGATTCGGATAAAACTGTAAAATACGGATTTAGGATTTATCTGTGAGGGGAGATAGCAGGGAGCGTTAGCCCCCTGTTGAAGACTTAAAAAGAGAACGTTTACACTAATATGTTTTCGATAGCTTTTATCTCTGCGTCGCTGAATTCGGTATTGGCCAACATACCGACAGCATCATCAATTTGACTGATTTTGCTCGCCCCGATCAGTGCCGACGTCACTCGCCCGCCCCGCAATACCCACGCTAAAGACATTTGCGACAACTTCTGCCCACGGTCAAGCGCGAGTTCATTCAATTGGCGAACCTTAGCCAGTTTTTCCGCTGAAAGTTGCTCAGGATTCAGGAACTTACTGTCACTGGCTGCCCGTGAGTCCAATGGGATACCGGCCAAATAGCGATCAGTTAATAAACCGCCCGCCAGTGGCGAGAAAGCAATAGATCCAACACCATACTCGTCCAGCGTATCTTGCAGATCTGCTTCAATCCAGCGCTCAAACATGGAGTATTTGGGTTGATGAATCAAACAGGGCGTACCGAGCTGTGCCAGAATTTCGCAGGCCTGACGTGTTTGTGCTGCTGGATAGTTGGACAAGCCGACATATAAAGCTTTGCCTTGGCGCACCAGTAAATCCAGCGCAGCCATCGTCTCCTCCAATGGGGTATTAGGGTCTGGTCGGTGATGATAGAAAATATCAACATAATCCAGCCCCATCCGCTGCAAGCTTTGATTAATGCTGGCGACCAGATATTTTTTGGAGCCCCAATCACCATAAGGGCCGGGCCACATGGTGTAACCCGCTTTGGAGGAAATAATCAGTTCATCGCGATAAGGACGCAAATCTTGTTGCAGGATTCGGCCAAAATTCAGTTCGGCAGAGCCGGGTGGTGGGCCATAGTTATTGGCTAAATCAAAATGGGTAATACCATGATCAAAAGCACGATGAATCAGGTTGCGGCTATTTTCATACAAGGTGCTATCACCAAAGTTATGCCACAAGCCAAGAGAAATCGCTGGCAGCATTAATCCACTGCGGCCACAACGGTGATACTCCATCTCCTGATAGCGGGAGGACGCTGCCTGGTAGACCATGATGCCCCTTATTGATGAAAGTAAACTACGCCTTAATGTATGCGTTTCCACCGGTTTCGAACGCTGGCGTGATCACAGAGTTTGCATTCGGTGACAGGGGAGAATGCCTGTCAGCAAAACCTTATTCTGCGTGAGCTAATTAATAATTTAAAAAACATTAGATTTATTGATGATTTGCTCAATACTTATTTGACAATAATAAGCATTGAGGCGGGTAGTAATGGCGAGCAACTATAAGGTAGCAGATTATTTACTGGATCGACTGGCACAAGTGGGTATCAGGCATCTATTTGGTGTTCCTGGTGATTTCAATCTTCACTTTTTAGATCATGTCATCAGCCATCCGGTCATTCAATGGATGGGATGCGCGAATGAACTTAACGCGGCTTATGCGGCTGATGGATATGCCCGTGTTATGCCGGCGGCGGCGTTATTGACCACGGCAGGAGTCGGTGAGTTAAGTGCTATTAATGGTATCGCGGGTAGCTTTGCTGAATATCTTCCCATCATTCATATTGTTGGCACACCGGCACTGCGCTCACAAAAAGCCGGCGAATTATTACATCATTCATTTGGCGATGGTGATTTCAACCATTTCGCGCGGATGGCGAAAGAGGTTGCTTGCGCGCATACCAGCTTAACTGCCGAAAATGCCGCGTCTGAGATTGATCGCTTGTTGGTGGCGGCACTTTATCAACGGCGTCCGGTCTATTTACAGCTCCCTTCTGATGTGGGAGAGGCGGAGTTAACCAGCCAATCTGGGGCGTTAGCACTGTCTCAACCGATGTTATCCCCGACCTCATTACAGGCTTTTATTGAGGCAGCTCGTCAAAAATTGCAGTCGGCGCACCGGGTGGCGCTGTTGGCAGATTTTCTCGCCGATAGATTTGGCGCACGACAAGCACTGAATCATTGGCTGGCAGAGGTGAATTTACCGCATTCGACATTGCTGATGGGGAAAGGCTTACTGGATGAGACTCACCCGATGTTCATTGGAACTTATGCCGGAGCCGCCAGTGATGCCAGCGTCAGAGAATATATTGAAGAGGCCGATGTGCTGATCACCGTCGGTGTGTGGTTCGTTGATACCATTACCGCTGGATTCAGCCAACATATTACTCAGGATAATTGTATTGATGTTCAGCCAGAACAAGTGCGGATTGGACGTCAGGTTTTTAGTCAGATCCCCATGCTGGCTGCGGTTAATGCGCTACACGAGTTATGCCTGTCTTTACAGGGAGAGTGGCAGCAGCCGGTCATCACTCATCCTATACCCGCGCTGCCGTTCGATAATCTCCTCAGCCAGCAGGCATTTTGGTATCACATCCAGCATTTCCTGCGGCCAGACGATATTGTGGTGACGGATCAAGGCACCTCCAGTTTTGGTGCCGCAACACTGCGTCTGCCTTCTGGCTGTACCTTTGTCACCCAATCATTGTGGGGATCTATTGGTTTTAGTTTACCTGCGGCCTATGGCGCACAATTGGCGCAACCGCAGCGCAGAGTAATTTTGCTGGTAGGAGATGGCGCAGCGCAGCTCACCATACAAGAGTTGGGGTCGATGCTGCGTGATGGTTTAACTCCTATTATTTTTCTGCTTAATAATCATGGTTACACCGTCGAGCGGGCTATTCATGGGCCACAGCAACCCTATAACGACATTGCCGAGTGGGATTGGACGCAGCTACCACAAGCTTTGGCTGTGGACAAAGCCTCATTGACCTGCCGGGTCACGCAGGCGGATGAACTGCAACAGGTGCTGACAAAAATCGAAAATTGCCAGCAATTAGCATTTATTGAGGTTATGTTGCCACCAATGGATATGCCTGAATTAATGGTTAATGTGGCCAAATCTATTCAGGCCCGTAATGCGGCGATTTGATGGCACCGGTTAATTGATCCAACAGCCAATAGCCTGCCGGCCCCGGCGGGCTTTTTTTCGACCAAACTGCATCAATTGAGATCATTTTTGGCCAACCTGTAATTGGCAAAGCAACCAGTTTTTTATCACTGTATTGCTCAACCATCCAGTGCGGCAAAATCGCCCAGCCGAAGCCTTGCACCGCCATCTCCATCAACATTAAATAGCTGGGTGCTGACCATATCAATCCCTGCGACTGATTGCGCTCGGTGCGGTTATAGGTGTTGAGACAGAGTTGGCGGGTGGTGGCGAGTTGTTCCGGGTGAACCTGTGACAATTGTGCCAACGGATGATGACGTTGCACAAATATCGCCATTTCGGTTTGCTCGGCTAATCGGCTGGCGGCAATATCCGGCGGGTAATGTTGTTGCACCTCTACTACGCCGATATGCGCCCGCCTCAGTTGCAGCAAATCAATTACATCGTCATCTTCAGCAATCAAACATTCAAATTCGATATCGGGGTAACGTTGCTCAAAGCGGCGTAGCAGGCTTTCATGATGGGTGGGTTGATAGGTGTCGGACAAGACAAACGTCAGACGGGTTTCAACCTGGCCCGCCAGCCGGATTGACAGATTATCCAGGCGCTCACTGGCAGCCAGAATTTCTTGCACATGAGAGAGCACGCGCCGTCCGTGATCGGTTAACACCGGCTGACGGGCTTGCCGGTCAAATAAGGTTAACCCCAGATCGGCCTCCAGATTGGCGATGGCGGTGCTGATGGTTGACTGGCTTTTGCGTAGTTTACGGGCCGCAGCGGAGAATGATCCCAGTGCGGCAGCTTCGACAAACGCAATCAGCGCTTCGGGAGAGTAGTGCATAATCTATCTATTTTATCGATGGGTTCTATTTTTAATCTATCTTAAAAAACGATGATAATCACCTTCGACATTGTGTTATTGATTAATTAAGTGGGTGTTTTATGCAAGTTCAGCGCAAAACTATATTTGAGCGGATTATCCATGCCATTGGCTTTGAAGTGATTGCCGTCGCAATTTGTGCGCCAGTCGGGGCATGGTTACTCGATCGTTCCGTATTACAAATGGGAACATTGGCCATTCTTCTCTCTTCTGTGGCGATGCTATGGAACATTATTTACAACAGCCTGTTCGACTACTTCTGGCCGGTGAGCCGGGTAGTGAAAACCCTGCGTGTGCGAGTATTCCATGCGTTAGGTTTTGAAGGCGGGTTTATTTTGATTGGTTTACCGATTGCGGCTTTCGCATTGGGGATTTCACTGTTACAGGCGTTTATATTGGAGATCGGTTTCTTCTTGTTCTTCCTACCTTACACCATGTTCTATAACTGGGCTTATGACAGTTTGCGGGCGCGAATTATCCGCTCACGCCAGCCTGATACCTTAACGCCAGCCGCTGATAAAGGGCGCGGTTCAAACTAATATTTGGTTCATCACGAACCGTGATTTCTTGTTTCAGCAGTGGCAATTTACCGCTGCTGAAACGTTTTTATGTGATCTTTATCCCAAAGCGAAACGGTTTCCAGCATTGAGATTGTTGTTTCGCCAACCTGATTTTACAGTGGGCATAGTTGAAGTTAAGAATATCTGTAACGGAGAAGTTTCTGATGACGAGCTATGCCCTGGTGGGTGACGTTGGCGGCACTAATGCCCGTTTGGCGCTTTGCGCTGTGGCGACGGGCGAAATATCACAAGCAAAAACATATTCAGGGTTAGATTACGACAGTCTGGAAGCTGTCATTAAGCAATATTTATCAGAGCATAAGGTCACTGTAGAGCATGCCTGTATTGCTATCGCCTGCCCGATTACCGGAGATTGGGTGGCAATGACCAATCACACTTGGGCGTTTTCTATCGCGGCGATGCAGCAAAACCTCGGGCTGAAGCACTTAGAGATCATTAATGATTTCACCGCGGTATCAATGGCAATTCCCATGTTGTCTGAGCAGGATGTGCTGCAATTTGGCGGTACATCGCCACAGCCAGGTAAACCGGTGGCGGTATACGGTGCCGGGACGGGGTTAGGGGTGGCACATTTAGTTAATGTGGATAGCCGCTGGATAAGCTTGCCGGGTGAAGGTGGGCATGTGGATTTTGCGCCCAATAGCGAAGAAGAAGACCGGATTTTGGCGGTATTGCGTCAGGAACTGGGCCACGTTTCCGCCGAGCGAGTGCTTTCCGGGCCGGGGCTGGTCAATTTATACCGGGCCATTGTGATTTCTGATGGTCGTCTGCCCGAAAATCTGGCACCGAAAGATGTGACTGAACGCGCTCTGGCAGACAGTTGCACTGATTGTCGCCGTGCATTATCACTATTTTGCGTGATTATGGGGCGCTTTGGCGGCAATTTAGCCTTGAATCTCAGCACCTTTGGCGGCGTGTATATCGCTGGCGGAATTGTGCCGCGCTTTATGGAATTCTTTAAAGCTTCCGGTTTCCGCGGTGCTTTTGAAGATAAAGGGCGTTTCAAAGATTTCTTACAGGATATTCCGGTCTATATGATCACTCACCAACAACCCGGTTTGCTGGGCGCAGGGGCTTATTTACGTCAGAAGTTAGGGCATACTCTTCATCCTTAAAACTGCATAGATCACCGGATTAAAATGAAAAAGCAGAGTCAATGCTCTGCTTTTTTACAATTTATAATGATTAGGCGTGGCTGCTGGCGGTGACCCCAGATGAAGCCGTTGATGTGTTTTCTGCCTCGGTAGCAGCCCCTTTCGGTGGCTTGATAACCAGGGTTAACAACAGAGAAACTACTGACATCACTGCAATAACGATAAAGGTTGCGTGATATCCGCCCAACTGTGCTGCAATAAATGACCCTGCCAGTGCGCCTAAACCAAACCCTTGATAGATAACCCCATAGTTTTTGCTATGGTTTTTCAGGCCAAAGAAATCGCCCACAATGGCCGGGAACACCGTGATGTTTCCACCGAAACAGAAAGCAATAGCACCGACACACAAGAAGAACAGGGCATGAGTCAGCGGGACAAAACTCAACACCGATACGGCTAAAGTGGTCACCAGCAGGGTAAAGCTGATAACTCGCAGGCGGCCCACTTTATCGGATAGCGCTCCGAGAATAATACGTCCAGCAGTGTTAAAGATGGCGATGGCCGACACGGTATTGGCTGCGGTCGCCAAATCCATCCCCGCCAACTGCACGCCCAAATCCTTCACGATACCAATCAGATATAAACCACTCATACATGCGGTGAAGAAGATGATAAACAGGAAGTAAGACTCTTTGACTGCCAACATCTCTTTGACACTGAAATCACGGCCAGCAAGTGCAGATGGCAGGTGGGCAGCGGTTTGTGGTGCGACGGCTTTTTCCCGCAGCAGGAAAGAACCCGCTCCGACCAAAACCATCACAATAATGCCCCAATAGAAGAAAGCCAGTGAGACCCCCTGGTTGGCGATCAAACTGGCATTCACGTATTTGAATAACAGACTCCCGGTACCAAATGCCCCGACAGAAATACCTGAAATCAATCCCTTACGCTCTGGGAACCATTTAATCAGATTCGACAGCGTGGTGATGTAGGCGGTGCCATCGGCAAAACCAACCACAATCCCCGCCAGCAGATAAATCATCCCCAATGAGGTGGCGAAAGAGCTGGCAATCAAACCCAAACCGAGGATGATGCCGGAAATTAACGTCAGTTTACGGATACCAATGCGTTCTTGCAGACGGCCTGCAAACAAGGTGGCGATAGCCAGAGAGAAACTGGTGATAGAGAATGTGGTCGCAACCGCCCCGAGTGACCAACTGAATTTTTCCCCCAGCGGCTGATTGAATAAGCTCCAAGTATAGATAGTGCCTAAACCCATCTGAACGATGATGGTACCAATAACAATTAGCCAACGATTTACCGGTTTACTGCTCATGCCGGACTCCTTAAACATCAATGCATACGGCCCGAATGGGGGCTATTGCTGACGGGATAGGTGTAAGCAATAGCGTCGGAGCCTAAAAATTACGCGCTGATGGAGCACCGAAAATCTTGTATTGCGGTGTTATCAGCCCGCCGAATAAAACCAGTATACGGGCGGGCTAATAGCAATAGATCGAAAGGGGAATGAGCTGCATTCGGGGAGGAATGAAATGCATTTAAAGGCGCATCAGTTGCCTGAATTCTTTTATCTTGCTGCGGCTCACTGGGACTTCAAAGTCCAAATCACTGAGTCGCAGAATATAGGTGTTGTTAAACCAAGGCACGATTTCGCGGATTTTGGCTAAATTCACGCAATAAGAACGGTGGCAGCGGAAAAAGTACTCTTCAGGTAGGCGGCTGCAAAATTCAGTGATATTCATCGGCATGATAAATTCTTCGCGCCGAGTATAAACCAGCGTGACCTTTTCCTGCGCCGCTGCGTAATAAATATCATTGATATCCGTTACGATGATGCGCTCATCTTTCATCAGATTGATGGTATGGGGCGTTGGGCGATGGCTGGGACTGTTGGTTTGTTCTTTATTTTGGCGATCACGTTTATACAGGGCTTCCAGTTTTTGCAGCATAGTAACAATACGCGATTCGTGGTAAGGCTTTAAAATATAGTCAAAAGCTTCAATTTCAAAGGCTTCTACCGCATGCTCTTTATAAGCAGTAATAAAGATAATATAAGGTTTATGGGCAAATTTGCTGATATTTTGCGCCAGTAACACGCCATCCAGCGACGGAATGTTAATGTCGAGAAAAATGGCATCAACCTGATGATTTTGCAGATATTTAAGTACGTCCAATCCATCTTCAAAGGTGGCTTCGATGGTGATATTACTGTGTTGTTGGATCAGGTAACTTAATTCTTCCTGAGCCAGAAATTCATCTTCGACAATAATTGCTTTCACGGATTAATCTCCGGCTGAAATGCTGGGTTCTGCATGGACTTTGCCGCCATTTTTACTGATATAAAAAGAAATCTCAGTGCCCGGTTCCATTCGGCGTATCTGTAAACCCTCGCCATAGAGTAATTTCACTCGATGATGGACATTCAGTAAGCCGATTTTATTGCCGGGCATTTCGTTATTTGCCACGCGTTCAATGGTTTCCTGATTGATCCCATTACCGGTATCTTTCACCGAGATTTTTATCTGATCGCCACAGTCTTTAACCGCAATAACCACCACACCTTTACCTCGGTACGGCTGAATACCATGCACGATAGCATTCTCTACCAGCGGCTGGATCAACAAGCTGGGGATTTTTAGTGCAATATCATCATCAATATCATAAATGACGGTTAACTTACTGCCAAATCGCGCCTGTTCGATGGCAATATAGTCTTGAATTTGATGCAGTTCTTTACGGATATCAATTTGTTCATCATTCAGTTCAAGGTTATAGCGCAGGTAGCGCGATAGATTGATGATCAATTGACGCGCGGTATCTGGATTAATACGAATTGATGAGGAAATGGCATTTAGGGCATTAAATAAAAAGTGTGGGTTAATTTTACTTTGTAGTGCCCGCATTTCCGCTTTATTTGCCATTTCGCGCAGTTGTTCAATACGCGAAACCTCAATTTGGGTTGAGATAATTTGCGACAAACCTACCGCCATTACTTTGAGTGAATAAGTGATTTTATGGGCATGACAATAATAGATTTTCAGCGAGCCCGTCACTTCTCCTTTTTCCCATAAGGGAATGATAATAAGCGAATGAATTTGGGGAGTCCGGTGGACCTCATCATTATTGCGGATGGTAATTTTACCGCGCTGAATACTTTCCTTGGTAATGTCACTGATTATTTCATGGCCGATATTATAGGTTTCTACCCCGACACCGACATACGCCAAAATATGTTGGGTATCGGTGATAGCGACAGCATCGGCCTTGATATCATGGCGAATAATTTCACACACACTGCGCAATGACTCGCCATTGATATTGCGAAAATAGGGTAAGGTTTTATTAGCAATATCCAGTGCCAGCTTTGCCTGTCGCGCAGCAATGACCTCTTTTTCATCCTCGACACTCTGCACTAATAGCACAATCAGCCCGATACAGACTGCCCCTAAAATCATCGGAATGGCGATTTTAGACACAATATCGATGCCCAATGCCGTCGGTTTGGCCCATATAACCACCAAGAGCATGGTCAGCGATTCACAAATCATACCGGCCAGAATACCGATGCTCCATTGCCGCTCTTTTTTGACTTTCAGGTTGATATAGCCCGACATCAGACCCGCAATAATACTGGTTATAAGACAAGGAACCGAGGTAATACCATCAATATCAATTAAATAACGATGAGAGCCAGCAATAAGCCCGGTAATAATCCCCACCCATGGGCCAAATAGAATACCGCCGGACATTACGGCAATCACCCGTACGTTAACCAGCGAGCCTTCAACATTGATACCGGAATAGGTGCCGAAAATAGCAAATAACGAGAAGATAGCAGTGACTGCAGCCAATTCTAGCGGCGTGTGTTTCTCTTTTTGCAATAGCTGACGAAATAGGTGGGTGCGGGTCAGAAAGAACAGGCAAATTAACATCAATGCGGCACGATCAAATACCGCTAATAGCATTTCAAATATCTGGTGCACACTGTTTTCTCTTGGTAACAACCGGGGGTTGGCGGTAAGAAACCATCAAATCCTGGGACGAATAAGCGAATCACTATAAGGAAAACGGGGGGAGACTGCTACTTTATCCGTGCTATTGAATGGCGTCTGCCGGAGCAATAAACTCCGGCAGAGTATCTGGTGGAAGAAGATTACTTTGTTATTCCTAATTGCTGCTTGCCGATGGCGGTTAAATTATCGACTGTGGCTCTGCCAACAAAATCAACTTCAAAATCATCGGCTGCAAAGTCTGGTGGAGAACGGCCATCAATAAAGCTGGCTAACTGGCGTGGTAAGTAGGCGGCATTTTTTTCACACCAAGGGGCAGCAGCGATATACATAACATTGCTGTCAAACTCGCCATTATGTTCGTTTTCTACCGAATGGATAACATCGCAGTGCCAAAATACAGTATCACCAGCTTCCAGATCCGGAATAGGGGAAATGGCTTCGATTAAAAGAGGATGCCATTGCTCAGAGGCCGATAATGCGCGCCCCGGTGCCGCGCCACATAAGTCATCGTCAGCTACATCATCTTGCAAAGCACGCAGCAGAATATAGGCCATGGCATTGGCAATTGGAATCACGTTTAACGTCCCGGCATGGGTGCGTTGCGGTGTCAGCGCGGTCCAGCCTTGGAATGTCCGAAACATGGAACATACTGCGGGTGATGGAAATTCGCGCACCTCCGGGCGACCTTCAGCAGCAAAGGGATCGTATTTCTGCCATTCACCAGAAAATACATGGCGGTAAACATGGCGGAAATTCTCATCCAGCCAGCGTTCAATAGAACCACCATCCACATGAGGCGATAAGCCAAGAGATGAGGATTTTGGCGGACGGCGGCGGGTGCGGTCAGCATAAGTTACCACTCGGTTAGGGTCAAAGTATTGCTTCCCATTGCTTTCGGTTTGCCACAGGTTATTTAAGAAAACCTGTACTGCGTTCATGCGTTGGTCCTGGCGAGCTTCAACCTGTGGAGTTGACCAGTAAATGCCGTAAATTTGTGGCTTGCTGGCCGCCAGAGTGCCGAAGTAGTTGTCTTCCGCTGCATTTTTCAGGCGCTCGACAAAATTATTACGATCCAGATAATCACCGATTTCGCGGTTCCATGCTGTGGCTTTCTCGGTCGGGAATACCCCGAGAATAGCGCAGCAACCCCGTTGTTTTATTTGGGTTTTTTTCTCGTCAGTGACTTTGCCATTGATAATATCATCAGCATGAATACGTGGAACCGGGTTCTCACCCTGAGCCAGACTACGGCGGATCTCGCTAACTTGTTGACGGATATTCTCTTCTACCTCTTGGAAGACCTGCAGATAATTGGGTAGCGCTTGACGTAACTGTTGTTTCACTGCTTTGATTGCTGAGGGAATATCGTCTATTTGTAATGAAGACATAATGTTGATTCTCCAATAGCTGTAGGTTGAGGCCAGAGTCATGGTTGCGTTTGCTGACCATTTGTTTGTTTTTTGTTATCTTCAGGTAAACATTATTTAAGTAAAATAGAGAAGAATAAAGGGATGAGGTTTTCGTAAAATTTCCTCTTTAATCTTTCTCCTCTTTTTACGGCTAACATCTTCAAATCGAGGGAAAAATAGTGCCAGTGATCCCCATGTTTAGTTGCTCGCCCATTTCTTTGAGAACACCCCGCTTGATGCTGGACAGTCTTGTCGAGCAGGATTGGCCGCTGTTTTTACAATTGCATCAAGACCCGGATGTTCAGCGCTATATTGCTGATCCGCAGGGAATGGCCGAAATACGCGCTCGCTTTGAATCGCGTTTAATGCCGTGGGAAAAAACCTCCAGTCACTGGTTATGTTTGGTTATCCGCGAAAGAGAAAGTGGGCAGGCGATAGGGCTGACCGGTTTTTTAGCTGAGTGGCTGCCGCTACAACAAGCTGAGGTGGGATATGCCATATTGCCGTCTTATCACGGCAAGGGTTTTGCGAAAGAATCACTGATGGCAGTGCTGGAATTTGGCTTTCAACAATGCCAATTCCATAAAATGAAAGCCACAGTCACCGTAGGGAACACGGCTTCGCGGCGGACGTTGGAGAGTTGCGGCTTTCAGTTGGAAGGCACCTTGCGTGATAATTTCCAGTTGGATGGGCAATGGTGTGATGACTGGGTATTGGGGCTGTTGGATAGTGAATTTGAGCTATCGCGTTGAACTCCGATGAGTTGGATATTTGTTATCAGCCTATCGACAGTTAATCAGCGCTGGGATATGTTCATTAATAGACCATTTACTGCTGGTCAGCGTCGCTCGGACGGTCCGGGCGCTAACGTATCCTTGAGGAAATTATGGCTGAATCCCCTTCCAAACGTCGTTTTACCCGAATTGATCGTCTTCCCCCTTATGTTTTCAATATCACTGCTGAGTTGAAGATGGCCGCGCGTCGCCGTGGTGAAGACATCATTGATTTTAGTATGGGTAATCCGGATGGCCCGACGCCGCCGCATATTGTTGAGAAAATGTGTAGCGTCGCACAACGTGAGGACACTCACGGTTATTCAACCTCTCGAGGGATACCTCGCTTGCGCAGGGCGATTTCGCGCTGGTATGCGGATCGTTATCAGGTAGATATTGACCCTGAAAGTGAAGCCATTGTCACCATCGGCTCGAAAGAGGGGCTGGCGCATTTGATGCTGGCGACATTGGATCACGGTGATACCGTGCTGGTGCCTAATCCCAGTTATCCTATTCATATCTACGGTGCGGTCATTGCGGGCGCACAAGTGCGTTCGGTTCCCCTGACCGAAGGTATTGATTTCTTTGGTGAATTGGAAAGAGCCATCCGCGAAACTATTCCAAAACCGAAAATGATGATCCTCGGTTTCCCGTCTAATCCAACGGCGCAATGTGTCGAGCTGGACTTTTTCGAGCGCGTTGTGGTGCTGGCGAAGCAATATGATGTGCTGGTGGTGCATGATTTGGCTTATGCCGATATTGTGTATGATGGCTGGAAAGCCCCATCAATCATGCAAGTACCGGGTGCAAAAGATATTGCAGTTGAATTCTTTACCTTATCTAAAAGCTACAATATGGCGGGTTGGCGTATTGGTTTTATGGTCGGCAACCCCGAGTTGGTCAATGCATTGGCGCGGATTAAGAGCTACCACGATTACGGCACTTTCACTCCATTACAGGTGGCAGCTATTGCTGCGCTGGAAGGGGATCAGCAGTGTGTGCGTGATATCGCCGAACAATACCGCCAACGTCGCAATGCCTTGGTTCGTGGGTTGCACGAAGCGGGCTGGATGGTTGAAAATCCAAAAGCATCAATGTACGTCTGGGCTAAAATTCCCGAGCCTTACGCGCATTTAGGATCATTAGAGTTTGCTAAACGTCTGCTGTCTGATGCGAAAGTTTGCGTCTCGCCGGGGATTGGTTTCGGAGATTATGGTGATACCCACGTCCGTTTTGCTCTGATTGAGAATCAGGACCGGATCCGCCAGGCGGTGCGTGGGATTAAAAGTATGTTCCGTGTCGATGGTTTGCTAAAGCCAGGTAAAACCGCATCTGGGGAAACGGCTTAATCCGTTAGCAATTCTTAGCGTCAAATAACCTTATTCTGGCTGGTAGCTTAGGGCTTCAGTCAGAATAAAAGTCACTCTTCAACAGCTTATCTACCCATCCTTAATGTTCTCTTCATCTGTTTAACACCATACTTAGTCTTAATTGCGTTATTTAAGTGGAGCGTGCGGCTATGAGAAATCGCTATTCATTACCCCAGATAACCTTACATTGGCTGACGTTATTGATGGTCATTTTGACCTATGCAGCCATGCTGCTCAGTGACACGGTGCCTGATGAAGACCGAACCCTGGTAAAAAACCTGCATTTCAATTTTGGTATTTCTGTTTGGTTGCTTATGCTGGTGCGACTCTGGTTGCGCCACAAAAATACAATTCCTCCTATCACTCCAAAATTACCTGACTGGCAGCTATTAGGGGCACATATTTTACATTGGTGCCTGTATCTGATGTTTTTATCGTTACCAATTTTGGGTGTTTTGGCGCAGGCCTATGGTGGGAAAACCTGGTTTTTGCTCGGCTGGCAAGTCCCGCAATGGGTGACGCCGAATGATGAAGCGCGGGCTTATCTAAAACAAACACATGAATTAATTGCTAATTTAGGATATTTCGTGATTGGTGCTCATGCATTGGCGGCGCTTTACCATCACTATATTCGCCGTGATGATACTTTGCGCAGAATGATGCCGGGTAAATGATATAGAGTTTAAAATGATAAAGGGCGCAAATGCGCCCTTTATACGATGTCAGGTAGTGAATATCTCAGTCGAATACTATTCGACCATCATCATGAAGGTGCCAACCCAAACCACCAACATAATTGAGATACCCATAAAGAAATACTTCATTTAACCACTCCCCCTTGGAGCACCTCGCCAGCCTGAGTCACTCAGTCACTGTCTGCGAGTCGATGGCGCTAATGTAATCCCAATAGAGAGCGATTTTCAATACTGTAATTTTATGCATTAGATCACACTTTTATACAGAAACAGTAATTAATGTTAGTCAATGTATTGAAGTGTGAAGCTATTAACGTTTTTTTAAATTATCGCTTAATAACAATTTGTTACTCTCTTGGCTTAAATTTAAGCGATAACGATTGGGAGAGCTTAATTATCCGACTTTTCTTACTACCACATCAGCTTCAAAACCCAGTAAATAAAGAGCTTGTTCCAGAGCTTCAACCTTGGAAGCGTAATACACATCCAGCAGACGATCCATTTGAGCTGCATTCAAACCTAACTTACGGGCCATATCGGCTTTGCGGGTTTGAGTGGTGAGCATGGCATTGTGCAATTCTGCTTTCAGGCGCACCAGAATCGGTACGTGGATAGCAATATCATCCGGTTGCATTGCCGATGGTGCGGGGACAGGGCGCTGTTCTTCTATTTGCGCGGCAATGCCATTTTTAATGCCATCTTGTGCTTCTAACTCTATGTCATCGACCGAGTAAGTCACAGAACCTGATTCTGGAAAGTCGCGGTAATGGATATGGTATTCGCCGCTGGCTTCATCATAGGTATGGCTGGCTGGGTAATGGTGCACGGTGTAACTCCTGTGGCAACAAGGTACTTCAAGATGCAGCCATTGTACTGGCATCAGCAATACGGGGTTACTTATTTAGCGTATTCGCATAAATGATGAATATTGGCGAGTACGGGCAAGAGCAATATTGTCTGAGTAGCGCCTGTTTGTCACAAAAATCGGCAATTGCCGCAGCCTCGTTGACTGCGGCAGATGGTTGAATAAATTCACTGCGGCTCAGTGAAGCAGTAATCGGTCTTTTATTGTTATTCATCGACATTCCCTTTGCGCAGGACATTTTTGGGCGAAAGCAATAGGAGATCTGCATCACGATTTTTAGCTCTACCTGCTTGTCGTCGGGTAGTAACATGTTAATTTAGCGGTAGTTGGATTGTTACCGTCAATGGCGGGCAAAACCTGATTGAGTGGCTTGATGAATGCTGCTGAGTCGGGTTTTTTTGTTTTCAGGGCTAACACATGAAAATCGCTAAAATACTTAATAACAATGTGGTTATCGTTCTTGACCCGCAGGGGCAGGAGCAGGTGATGATGGGCCGCGGTCTTGGCTTTCAAAAACATCCGGGTGAATTGCTAGATAACACATTGATAGAAAAAGTATTTGCACTGAAAGATAATGAGTGGGTGTCGCGATTAAGTGAGTTACTGAGTTGTATCCCATTAGAAGTGATGATTACTTGTGATCGAATAATCACTTTGGCGGCGGCTAAGTTGGGGAAGCTGCAAGATAATCTCTATATCTCACTGACGGACCATTGCTTTTATGCAATTGAACGCCACAAGCAAGGTTTAGATATCACCAATGGATTGCTATGGGAGATTCGTCGGCTGTATCCCAAAGAGTTTGGGTTGGGCTGTGAAGCATTGCAAATCATTGAACAACGGCTCGGTGTGCAATTGCGTGAAGATGAGGCTGGATTTATTGCGTTGCATTTGGTGAATGCGCAGCTAAATAGCAAAATGTCCGAAGTCATGCAGGTCACCAAGGTGATGCAGGAAATTCTGCATATCGTAAAGTATCAGTTTAAGCTGGAATATGATGAGAACGGGCTAAGCTATCACCGCTTTGTCACGCATCTGAAATTTTTTGCGCAGCGCATGTTGGGGCGCAATAATGTCATTAGTGATGATGATTCTTTACACGATACGATAAAAGAGAATTATATTGCGGCTTATCGCTGTGCCGGGAAAATTCAGCAACATATTAAATTGCAGTATCAGCAGGATTTGAGTAAAGAAGAGCTGATGTTTTTGACTATTCATATTGAGCGGGTTCGTCGGGAATGCTCTAACTTGCCCGATTAAGTCATTAGCAAAAGAGATTTTAGAATAAAGGATTGTGACTGCTGAGGGCAGGCAAAACCTGAATGTGTTGGTATCGCTTATGGCGGTGCAGAGCATATTCAGGTTTTTTTTTGCCCGGACTTAATGACCAAAATAGGTGATTTATTTATATAAATCATCCTGCTATCCAAGGAACATATTATGCAATACACAGCGGTCGCCAGCGAGATCCTCGCCGGAGTGGGAGGGAAGAGCAATATTAACAGTGTTATTCATTGTGCTACTCGTTTGCGCTTTAAACTCAAGGACACGTCGCGAGCAGATGCACAAATGCTGAAACAAAATCCGGGCGTCATTATGGTGGTGGAGAGTGGCGGGCAATTTCAGGTGGTTATTGGCAACCATGTCAGCGAGGTCTATCAGGAATTATTGCAGCAAGCGGGTTTATCTGATGGTGATGAAAATGAGCGCCAGCCGAGCCGACAAAAAGAGGGTTTACTGAGTCGCTGTATTGATATTATTTCGGGCATTTTCACTCCCTTACTCGGGATCATGGCAGCCTCCGGTATTCTTAAGGGTTTTCTAGCACTCAGTGTGGTGTGCGGTTGGTTACAGACTACCAGCGGCAGCTATATGATTTTATTCGCTGCCAGCGACTCTTTGTTCTATTTCTTCCCACTAGTACTAGGTTATACCGCGGGTAAGAAATTTGGTGGCAATCCGTTTATTACCTTGGCGATTGGTGGTGCTTTAGTCCATCCTCTGATGCTGGCTGCATTTAATGCCACTGGGCAACCTGGCGCTGCGACCCTCTATTTCCTTGGCCTTCCGGTCACTTTTATTAATTACACGTCGTCCGTTATTCCTATCATATTAGCGGCCTGGGTCAGTTGTTGGTTAGAGAAAAGGTTTAATCGCATTTTACACAGCAGTATTAAAAACTTTTTTACCCCGTTGTTGTGTTTGGCGATTACGGTTCCTGCCACATTCTTATTGATTGGCCCGCTAGCGACCTGGCTGAGCCATTTATTAGCCGAAGGTTTTCAAATTATTTATTCCGCAGCCCCGCCGGTGGCTGGTGGTGTATTAGCCGGAATATGGCAGATATGCGTCATTTTTGGCCTGCATTGGGGCTTGGTCCCATTGATGATTAATAACTTGAGTGTATTGGGCTATGACGCCATGTTGCCACTGCTATTACCCGCTGTGATGGGACAGGTGGGGGCGACACTCGGCGTCTTTTTACGTACCCGTGATGCCAAAATGAAAGTATTGGCTGGTTCGGCATTTACTGCCGGTATATTTGGTATCACCGAACCTGCTATTTATGGGGTGACGTTGCCGTCTAAAAAACCGTTTATATTCGGTTGTATCGGCGGGGCGATTGGCGGCGTTATTGTGGGGTATAGCCAGACTCATGTTTATTCATTTGGTCTGGTCAGTATTTTCTCTTTTGCCCAGATAATTCCAACTACCGGCATTGATGCCAGCGTATGGGGCGCAATTATAGGCACTCTGACCGCATTGGTTTTTGCCGCAATTGGCACCTTCTTCTTTGGCTTGCCAGCCCAAATTACAACGCCAGAACTTGAAAAACCACTGCAAACCTCATCTATCGCCAAGGACCATAGTGGCCTTGGCGAAGTGATATTTAGCCCAATCAGCGGTGAATTACAGGCATTAACTCATGTTGGCGACACTATTTTTGCCAGCGGCTTGTTGGGGGCGGGAATCGCCATTATTCCGCAACAAGGCCGGGTTGTTTCACCGGTTAATGGTGTAGTGGCTTCGTTATTTAAAACTCACCATGCAATAGGTATTGAGTCCGATGCTGGTACTGAAATTCTTATTCACGTCGGCATTGATACCGTCAAACTCGAGGGTCAATATTTTACCGCGCATGTCAGTGTGGGGGATCGAGTTAATGTTGGGGACCTGCTATTGGAGTTTGATTACGCGGCGATTATTAACTCTGGTTATGACCTGACCACGCCGATCATTATCAGCAACAGTGAAGATTATCAGGATGTTCTGTATGCCAAAGGGACATCTATTACAGAGCAAGCACCGTTATTAACCGTGATTCGTTAATACTGATTCAGGAGAAAACAGATGAAACATGCATTTCCAGACAACTTCCTTTGGGGCGGGGCTATTGCCGCTAATCAGGTTGAAGGAGCTTATCTTACTGATGGAAAAGGGCTATCAACCTCTGATTTACAGCCATACGGTATTTTCGGTGATATCGTTCCCCGCGTGAATGGCGACAGTTATGTCAAAGATGTGGCTATCGATTTTTATCACCGCTACCCGCAAGATATTGCACTATTTGCTGAGATGGGCTTTAAATGCCTGCGTATTTCTATTGCCTGGACGCGTATTTTTCCGCAGGGCGACGAGGAGCAGCCGAATGAAGCCGGCCTGGCATTCTATGATCGCTTATTTGATGAAATGGCGAAATACAATATTACGCCACTGGTGACGCTATCTCATTATGAAATGCCTTATGGCCTGGTGAAGAATTATGGCGGCTGGGGAAATCGTAAAACAATTGGTTTCTTTGAACATTATGCCCGCACGGTATTTCAGCGTTATCAGCATAAGGTCAAATTGTGGCTGACATTTAACGAAATAAATATGTCACTGCATGCGCCTTTTACCGGTGTTGGGTTAGAGCGGGAAAGCAGTAAAAGTGAGATATATCAGGCGATTCATCACCAATTGGTTGCCAGTGCCAAAGCAGTTGCTGCTTTACATCAAATTATTCCTGATGGCCGTATCGGTAATATGTTGTTAGGCGGTTTGATGTATCCGTTAACCTGTAAACCTGCTGACGTGTTGGAAACTCTACAGCAGAATCGTGAATGGTTATTCTTTGGCGATGTACAGGTGCGCGGCTATTACCCCTCCTATATGGGCCGTTACTTTAAGCAGCATGGTATTAGTCTTGAGATTACGGCAGAAGACAAACTGGCACTAAAAGAAACGGTCGATTTTATTTCCTTCAGCTATTACATGAGTGGCTGTGTGACTACCGATGAGGAATTAAATCATCAGGCCAGAGGCAATATTCTGAGCATGGTACAAAACCCACATCTTGCCAGTTCAGAGTGGGGATGGCAGATAGACCCCGATGGATTGCGTATTCTGCTAAATGAATTGTGGGATCGTTATCAAAAGCCACTGTTTATTGTTGAAAATGGGCTGGGAGCAAAAGATAAGCCGGATGCTAATGGAAATATTGAAGATGATTATCGCATCGACTACCTCAATGACCACTTAGTCCAAGTCAGCGAGGCTATTGAAGATGGCGTAGAGGTAATGGGATACACCAGTTGGGGGCCGATTGACCTGGTGAGTGCTTCGAAAGCTGAATTATCCAAGCGCTACGGTTTTATTTATGTTGATCGTGATGATAGTGGTCATGGCACCCTGGAACGTCGCCGTAAGAAAAGTTTCTATTGGTATCGGGATGTCATTCAGAGTAATGGCGAAACACTAAAACGCTAATATTGGCGTATTTCAATAGCGGTGCTTTAACCGGCACCGCGTAAACTGCTATTCTATATCAATACTCTTCAAAGCTTTATCACGCAGGGAATGAGTGCGATGTTGAATATGAGAAACCGTTTTGAGCGTAATAACCTCTTCGGGGAGAAGAATATTCATGCTGTTTTTGAAGTTAGCCTGTTGCTAAAAGCGATATTGGCTATCATGGAGATTGTGGCGGGTATTTTAACTTTTTTTGTTACCCCCCAGCTTTTATTGAATATATTGCATCGCATTACTCAAGTTGAATTTATCGAAGATCGTGGCGATGTGATTGCCAATTATTTGCTGCATGCAGCGCAAAGCCTTTCCATCAGCAGTCTGCATTTCGCCGCGTTTTATTTATTAATTCATGGCATTGTTAAGTTATGGGTCATTATTGGATTGTGGCGCAAAAAACTGGGGTATTACCCAGCAGCAATAGTCATTTTTAGCTTATTTATTATCTATCAACTTTATCGTTATACCTTTACTCATTCTATTATGCTGATTTTAATCACTATTCTTGACTTGGTGGTTATCGTATTGACAGTGCTGGAGTATCGGCAATTGCGACAGGAACAAAAAAGACTCCAAGCGAAGCCTATGTGATGCTGATAACAGCCATATTTTGCTATCAGCGGCGGGTTATCCCTTCATAAATTAAGCGCAGCCCAAAGGCTCCGACAGCGACTCCGATAATACCGCTTAACAAGTGCTGAACCTTGCCATACGCGCGGCGTACTGCCGGGCGGGAGAATGCCATACTCAGCAATGACCGCCAGAGGATTGAGGCCACAACAATGCCGAGCCAGGCGACCATTTTGGCCCATGCTGGTGTGGTCGGGGTGAGGGTTACCGAGAAAATACTGATAAAAAACAGCACAGTTTGTGGGTTGGATAAATCAGTTAACAGCCCACGGCGGAAGAACACATACCAAGGCGTAATTGATGAAGTAGCGACAGCACCCATGCCCATGTGCAGTTCTTGACGATGGCGCACCATATTGTAGGCATACCAAACCAGATACAAACCGCCGCCGATCTTAATTGCCGAGAACAGAGCTCCCCCTTCAGCAATCAGCGCTGCCATACCAAATAACCCCAATCCTGAGTAAATTGCATCCCCTAAGGCCACACCCAACCCGGTGAGTAAACCTGCATTCTTACCAGAGCTGAGACTGGTTTGAACCACAACAAGTAAATTAGCGCCGGGATTAATAAATGTGAGTACAAATAGCCCGATGGTCAATATGATGACGTGGATTTCATCCATTTGGTACGGCTCCGATATTCATGATTTCAGTAGCATAATCCAATCTACCGGAGCGTGCAGAGCATAACTTGTGCTTATTGCCATGTTTTAGTCGACAGTGTTAATAGAAATGTGTTGTCTGTCACTCAACAAAAATATGGGCCTGACCCATAATCGTCAAATCAACCATTAAGCCAACATGGATACCTTCGCGGCTGATGGTTTTGATTGCGACGATTTCGTCGTGCTCAATAATAGATAACGTGAGCGTTGAAATAAAACCGGCAAAATCAATACTGACAATCTTAGCCAAGCAGTGAGTCGGATAATGGTGAGCGGAGGGCAGTGGTGTGATAGTCACTTGCTCGGGGCGCAGCATAATGCGTGCTTGCCCTTGGCGCGTTGCATCGTCAACCTTTACCCGGCCTAGCGCACAGTCGGCCCATCCGGCCGCAATATTCGAGGAAAGAATCAGTGTTTCACCAAGGAATGTTGCGGTCGGCTCATCAATCGGCCTGAGATAAAGCTCTTGCGGCGCGCCCACATGAGCCAGCTTGCCCGCGCGCATTACCGCGACCTGATCGGCAAAAGATAATGCTTCGCTTTGATCGTGGGTGACTAATATGGAGGCGATATTGGCTTGTGACAGCAGTTCAGCTACCGCTTTGCGGGTAGATGCACGCAAAGCGGTATCCAGTGCTGAAAAGGGTTCGTCCAATAACATCAATACCGGGCTTTGCGCCAATGCTCTGGCGAGCGCGACACGTTGTTGCTGGCCACCGGATATTTCATGAGGCCAAAGTTGCGCTAATCGCCGGTCTAGTGCCACCATTTCCATCAATTCATCAATCCGTCGGGCTTTATCTTGCTTGCTGCCTTTTAGCCCATAAGCAATGTTACCCGCCACGGTAAAATGTGGAAACAGTGCGCCATCTTGCGGGACAAACCCAATCCCGCGTTTATGCGCTGGCACGTGAGTTGATTGGTCAAATAGCGGATTTCCTTGCAAAATCACCTTGCCGCTATCCGGCGTTTCGAAACCGGCAATAATACGCAGCAATGTGGTTTTACCCGAACCCGATGGCCCGACAATCGCAGTGCGGCTGCCCGCTGTCACCTGTAAATCAATGTCGTCTAATACCCTGACCGATTGGTAAGATTTACCGATTTTTTGAAGTTCAAGCGTGCTCATAATCCTGCCGTACGTTGAGATTGAGAATAAAGGAGCCAGGTGAGTGGCAGGGAGAGTGCCACCATAAGCAGGGCATAAGGTGATGCAGCAACATAATCTATTTCACTGGTTAATGCCCAGAATCCGGTGGCCAGGGTTCGGGTACCATTGGGTGCTAATAATAAGGTGGCAGTCAATTCATTGGATATCGCTAGAAATACCAAGGCCGCACCCGCCGCCGCACCGGGGGCCGCCAGCCGCATGGTGGTGCTCCAGATGGCCTGAGTGGGCGTTTTACCCAAACTGCGTGCCACGTTTTCCAGCTCGACCGGCGCAGTCGCAATACCGGCCCGTAAACTGATTAAGGCGCGTGGCGTAAACATCAATAAATAGGCCAGTAAAAGAGTGAATTCAGTTTGATACAGCGGCCGTGCAATGCGGATGGTGATGGTCACCAGTGCCAGTGCGACCACAATACCGGGCAGCGAACTGGTGACATAGTTACACCCCTCCATGACCCGATGTAAGCGGCCTGGATAGCGCACGGATAACCAGGCCATTGGTATGGCGCACAGAGTGATAATTACGGCACCGCTCAGCGCCAGAGCCAGCGTTTGTTTCAAGGCTGGAAACAGCTCAGCATTCAACCATACATCAATGCCGCCAATGTAGAGCCAGCGGGTGAGGGTGATAAAAGGTACACCGAGCGAGAGGGCGGTCATCACCAGTGGTAGCAGCAGACACCACAGGGTGAGGGCGGTTCCCATTGAATAAGCAGTTTGTCTGCGCGCGCTACCCGAACCGACTCGGGCATAGCGGTTATAGCCGCGGCTGGTGGCTTCGATTAACAATAATCCCAGACAACATAACGCCAGAACACCCGCTAACATATTGGCCGCTGGGCCATTAAAAGTGGATTGGAATTGATCAAAAATAGCCGTGGTAAAGGTATCAAAACGGATCATGGCGTACAGGCCATATTCTGCTAATAAATGCAGTGCAATCAATATCGAACCGCCCCAAACAGCGAGTTTTAATTGTGGTAGTACCACGCGGAAAAATACTGCGCTGGGCGTGCTACCTAAAGACGCTGCTGCATCTTCCAGGCCGGGATCAAGGCGGCGCAATACTGCTGAGGCGGGCAGATAAATAAAAGGGAAATAGGCAATGACAGAGATAAATACCCCCGCGCCAAGCCCGTGCATTGAGGGTACCAGGCTTATCCAGGCGTAACTTTGCACAAAAGCAGGCACTGCCAGTGGGGCAATAGCCAGCAGTGACCAAATTCGCCTGCCGGGTAGCGTGGTGCGTTCGGTGAGCCACGCCAACGCCACACCAATAATGGCGCATAGCGGCAAAGTGAACGCCACCAGTAATGCGGTGTTAAGCAGTAATTCCCCCACGCGAGGGCGGAAAACCAGCGCCTTGACCGTTGACCAACCGGTATCAATGGCAATGCCAATCACAAACCCCAGTGGCAGCAAGGACAGTAGAGAAAGCATTACCGCAATAACCACAATTCCAGAACCAGGGCGGCGGCTATATTGGCGTTGAGTTGTCTGACTCAGTGGCAGCGGGATAACATCGGGGTTTACATTGGCCATAATCGTCAAGGCACTCGGCGTGTTAATGCCCGTCTGGTCAGGGACGCGACGGGCTAAAAATACATATTATCAGCAGGTTGACTGTATTACAGCAGGCCAGCTTCTGTCATTAACTCAACCACTTTCTTGCTGTTTAGTTTAGACGGTTCTACTTTTGGCGCATCCAGATCTTTCAGCGGCACCAATTTAGGGTTAGACGCAGCATCGACACCCACAGCGTATTCAAAAGCATTATTGGTGCGCAAGATATCCTGACCTGATTTGCCGGTTATCCATTTCACGAATTCCTGTGCTTCTTTTGGATGCTTGCTCGACGCCAATACACCACCACCAGAGATACTCACAAAGGCACCTGGATCTTGATGTTTGAAGTAATGCAGTTGAGTTTTACCGCTGTTCTCACCGGTTTTGGCTTGATCAACAAAGCGGTAATAGTGATAGATAACACCACCATCAATTTGGCCAGCATTCACCGCTTTCATCACCGTGCTATTACCTTTATAAGCGGTAAAGTTGGTTTTCATGGCCTTTAACCACTCCAACGTGGCTTTTTCGCCTTTCAGTTCCAGCATGGCGCTAACAATGGCCTGGAAATCAGCCCCAGAAGGTGATGCAGCCCAACGGCCTTTCCACTCAGGTTTAGCTAAGTCCATGATCGACTTAGGTAACTCGGCTGCGCTAATTTTTTCCGGATTATAGACAAAAACGGTACTGCGGGCAGCAATGCCGGTCCAGCGGCCATGTTCAGGGCGATACTCTTTCGCCACCTGAGCTTGTGTTGCTGCATCCAATGGGGCAAACAATTTTGCATTATCGACCAGCACCATTGCCGGGGAGTTTTCCGTCAGAAAAACGTCGGCGGGTGATGCGCTGCCTTCCTGAACCAGCTGATTACCTAACTCGCTATCCCCGCCATTGCGCAGGGTTACCTTAATACCGGTATCTTTGGTAAAGCCGTCGACCCAGGATTTCACCAAATTTTCGTGTTGGGCGTTATACACCACAATACCTTCGTCATTGGATGCAGCATTGGCGGAAAAAGCCAGCATCATTGAGGAAGCTAACAGAGCAACAGGGCCAAGAGAGGATAAACGTAACTTCATAAAGACATCCTTTAACAGGTCAAAGAAGAAAACGAGAGAGTGAGTCAACGGAGAAACATGTCGATTGTATAGAAAGAAATTAGCAATGATAGTGAAAATCATTCGTATTATTTGATACTAAATGTTTCGTTGATGTTGCTGTAATTCCTTATTCTTCAAAGGGTTTAGTCTATTTTCCTCTGGCGCAGGCACTGGCTACTGTACGATTCCTATTGTAAATAACCCAGTATAATCCTGCATTTTCCTGTTTGTTCCTTATAGGCAATGACTTAACATAGCTATTACTTTTTAGCATGGTTTATGGATATACGATGCGTCACTTAGCTGTCATTCTTCCCTCACTCATTTTGCTTTCTGCCTGTAGCAGCAAGCCGACGCCTCCTGTTGCTGCGACGCCGTCAGATAGCCTGACACAAAGTGGTTTTTTACTTGAACCACAACATGTGGGTCACGTGCCAGACGGTGATTTTGCCTATAATGCGGATACCGCCCGTTTTGTTGACAAAATGGTGCGTGAGCATGGTTTTGAGCGTCAGCAACTGCATGATGTATTAGCGCAAACTAAAAAACTGGATTTTGTTATCCGCTTGATGGATAAGCAAGCGCCGACCTCTGGCCGTCCATCCGGGCCAAATGGTGCCT
Organism: Yersinia sp. 22-579; assembly: GCF_030433455.1. Classification (NCBI taxonomy): domain Bacteria; kingdom Pseudomonadati; phylum Pseudomonadota; class Gammaproteobacteria; order Enterobacterales; family Yersiniaceae; genus Yersinia; species Yersinia sp. 22-579. The sequence goes on from NZ_JAUJTZ010000024.1 coordinate 29,285, forward strand.
GGAACCGCTACCGCAACCAATTTATTACGCCAGATAACGTGCAAAATGGGGTGAATTTCTGGAATCAACATGAAAAAGCCCTGCAACGTGCTTATGAGGTTTACGGGGTTCCACCAGAAATTATCGTTGGCATCATTGGTGTTGAAACACGCTGGGGCAGAGTGATGGGTAAGACTCGTATCATTGATGCGCTGGCAACACTCTCCTTTGCTTATCCACGCCGCGCCGAGTATTTTTCTGGTGAGCTGGAAACCTTTTTGCTGATGGCGCGCGCTGAGGGCAATGACCCGCTAAGTCTGCGCGGTTCTTACGCCGGCGCTATGGGTTATGGTCAATTTATGCCATCGTCATTTAAAGATTATGCTGTTGATTTTAACGGCAATGGTCATATCAATTTGTGGGATCCGGAGGATGCCATCGGTAGTGTGGCGAATTACTTCAAAGCCCACGGCTGGACCAAAGGGGCGGCGGTGGCTATTCCTGCCAACGGGCAAGCGCCGAATCTCGATAATGGCTTTAAGACCAAATACCCCATCTCGACATTATCTGCCGTAGGGCTAAGCCCGACCGGCTCGCTGGGCGACTATCAGGAAGCCAGCTTGTTGCGCCTTGATGTCGGTACCGGCTATCAATATTGGTATGGTTTGCCAAACTTCTACACTATTACCCGTTACAACCACAGTACCCATTACGCGATGGCGGTGTGGCAGTTGGGTGAGGCGGTCGGTCGGGCGCGTCGCGGCCTTTAATAGCTGAGCGGATATCACAAAAAAGAGCCGCGTTATGCGGCTCTTCATACTAATCACAGCAGATGAGAAATATCATCCGGATGAACCGATGGTGGAGACTGACGCCAACCGCGCGTTAGCCACAGCAGGTAAATAAAACCTGCCAGTAACCACAGCAGGCCTACCTCCAGCGCGCGCTGTTCAAGATGAACCCACAACCACACCGACATCACAAACCCCATCATTGGCAACAGCCCATATTTAAACATGGCTGAAATACCACGATGTTTCTCATTGAAAATAAAGTGTTTTATAACGCTCAAATTCACAAAGGTGAACGCGCCGAGCGCACCGAAGCTTATCATCGACACCACTAAATTCAGATCAAGGAACAGCGCCAGCAGCGAGATGGTTGCCACGAACAAAATAGCGCGCCACGGCGTATGGAACTTGCGATGTAGATGGAAGAACACTTTGCGTGGCAGTACCCCTTCACGGCCCATGGCATAGAAGATACGCGACACACTGGTCTGTGCGGTCATCGCCGAGGCATAAACGCCCGTCAGATAAGTGGCCATAAAGAAGTTATACATCCACTTACCGCCGACATGCTCGGAGATAATCAGGCTGGCGGTGTCCTGATAAGGGATTAATGATTTCCAGTCTGGATAAGCCAAGTGCGCGGCATAAGATACAGCAATAAAGATGGCACCGGCGCTTATCACGGTAAATAGAATAGCGCGTGGCAGAGTGCGTTTTGCGTCGTGGGCTTCTTCTGCCATAGTCGCGATGGCATCAAAACCGAGGAATGCCAGACAAAGCACCGCGGCACCAGATAATAAGCCAGACATATCACCGGCATTGACCAGCAGTGGCTTCATTAACGCAGCCGGGCTTAAATCTGCCTGACTGAAAGAAAGAGCAATAAATAATACGATAAAGACCATTTGCGCCGCTATCAGCGAGAAATTCACCGAAGTGAGCAGGCGCACACCGAGAATATTCAATAGGCTGACACTGACAATAGACGCAATAATAAATACCGGTGCGGGGATCGCCGGAAATGCCTCGTGCAAGAAAATGCCTAAAACTAAATAATTAAGGATTGGCAGGAACAGGTAATCCAAAATTTGCGCCCAACCCACCAGAAAACCGGTTTTTCCACCAAAACTACGCTGAACGTAAGAATAGGCAGAACCTGATAACGGCATAGCGTTAGTCATCCGGCAATAACTGAGGGCGGTAAATAAAATGGTAGCTACGGTGACCAGATAGGCAATAGGTAGATGCCCCTGACTTAATACAGTTACCTGTCCGTAGGTGGTAAATACGCCCAAAGGCACCATATAGGCGAGCCCGAAAGCGACCAGCGCGGGGGTTTTAAGCACTCTGCGCAACTGAATATTTTGTGGCATTACCGTATCATCTCCTGGTGTGTACAAGCACCGCTAAGCTGCATTTTTATGCAGATCTAACATAGAAAGGAGCGGATTTTGACACAAGGGGGGAAGGTTTGAAAGCCAATACCTTTCCGACTTGGTATTGCCGCGTTATTTGCCAGATTGATGACTTGGGCCATCCAGGTAAATTGCCGTTGATTTCGGCATATTTACCACCCGAATCACTGAGTTACATCAGTTGCTCGGGTGGGTATAAACACCGGTTTATCCGGCCTGATAAACCACTTTACCGCCAATCAATGTAGATTCCACCTGAGTTTGATAAATTGTCTCTGGCGACTGCTCAAACAGGTTATTTTTCAAAATGATAATGTCGGCAAATTTACCCGCTTCCAGTGAGCCAATATACTGCTCTTTGGCAATCATATGCGCCGCGTCAATAGTCGCGGAGCGTAATGTTTCAATCAGCGTCAGGTCACGATCATTATCCAGCCGCGGGCCAGCGGGGCTGCCGTCAAGATGCCATGCGCGGCGGGTCATCCCCACTTGCAGGTTGTACCATTCATCCAAACGGTCAATCGGCCAGTCACTCCCATAAGCAATACGTGCCCCTGCATCGAGGAAACGCGCCGCGGGTTCCATATGTTGGAAACGGACTTCACCCAGCATTTCACGCTCTTCATCAATCAATACACCCGGCAAACCGCCCCACTGGAAAGAGAGCACGGCAGTCGCCCCCAGTTTGGCAAAGCGATCATATTGATGAGCAGCCACCAGCTCATTGTGCGCCAGCCCCGGCCGGATATCTTTGCCAGGGAAGGCTGCTCGCATCTGTTCCACCGCATCCAGCACCATTTCGATGGCACCATCACCCACGGTGTGAGTGTGTGGATGAAGGCCAGCACGGGCGCATTCCAGAATCACCGCATTGACGACTGGCGCGGTAAAATAGAGGTCGCCATAGTGTTTAGTTGGCTGCCAATCTGGGTTTTCTGCCGTGCCGTGGTTGGCACGATAAGGTTCGAGCAGGGCGGCAGTCATGGTCGGCGGCTGTAATACACCGTCGATAAACAGTTTCAAGTGTTCAACAGCAAACCCCGGCGCGGGTGTCCACTCTTCATTTCCCCACAGGCGACCAAATTCCACCACTTCTTGCACCACGCGTGCCGCATCTTCCGGCCCTTGCAGGCTGTCTGGTGTCACTTCTTTGGCACCCAGAATGCGTAAAGTCAGCTCATTGCGCTCATATAATTGGCGGAAAGCCACTAATTGTTCGGCAAATACACGGGTATCCATCACCGTAGTGACGCCCTGAGCATTTAAGACTTGCTGCACATGAGCGGCAATTTGCACATTCTTTTCTGGCGTGGCGGAAGGGATGCTATCAAAGGCGCGCATGGCCGGTGCATCTTCCAAAATGCCGGTAAGTTTGCCGTTCGCGTCGCGAGCAATTTTGCCATCGGGTGGGACCGGCGTATTTTCATCAATCCCCAGCAACTCAAGCGCGCGACTATTGGCCGCCAGCGTGTGGCAGTCATTCGAGAACAACGCCACCGGGCGACGAGTATTAAGTGAGTCGAGGGCGGCACGGCTCATATCTGCACCTACCGGTGTCATGGCTTGGCGCTGCCAGGCGCGGACGGTCAGCCAGTCATTTTCGCCTTTAAAGGGGTCACTATCGAGATGCTTTTGGATAATATCCAACGTCTGCTCAACACTCAGCGCGGCATAATTGAGATTACAACCGATCAGCTGTTTGCCACCCCAAAACGGGTGCATATGGCTGTCAATAAGGCCGGGCATCATAAACTTACCAGCCAGATCGATAAGTTGGGTTTTCGGGCCGGAAAACTGCGGGATAAGCTCATCATTGCCCGTCGCCAGAATATAGCCCTGGCCCAGTGCTATGGTGCTGCACACCCGGTTATTGGCATCTGCCGTGTAAATGATGCCGTTGTAATAGATAACATCGGCGACAGTAGATTGTTGAGTCATAGTAGGCTCTCAAAAATCCCGTTCTTCCTTGATGTTGCAGCAGTTTTCAGATGCTTGCCACAACGCCAATGATTTTGGGAATAGGTGGGTCAAATAGCCATTATAGCCTGTATCTCCGGTAAAATTCCGAGTGAGATACAAACTAAGGCTGGTGTTAGCTTAAGGTTTTTTTAGTAATTCGGCTTTCATCGTGGCGGTCAGATGGCGCAGTATTTCTGTTTCCGAAAAACCTAATTCGGTTAATTGTGTCAATCCATCCAGACCACAGACCAGCCCAATCAAGCGCCATGCGATATCACTGGCGCTTATATCTGAACGGAATTCATTATTGTCTATTCCGGCATCAATCACCTCGACGGTGGCCTGATGCCAATCCGACATTGAGGTAGCGCAGGCGGCTTTAATCAAGTCATCGCGTTCGGCCATGACCGAGACTTCATTCCATAAACGCGTTTCTCGTTTACCCGCTTCATCTTGTGGATAACCCAGAACAAGAAGCACCCGCTCGTGGGCCGGTAAGTTTTGGCTGTTTATCGCGAAAGCCGCTAAAGATTGCTTCACTAATAATAGAAAAGCATCGGCTCGCAGTCGTGAAACCGACGTGAAGTGATGATGTACTTGCCCAACAGCCACTCCCGCCTCACTGGCAACACGGCGCACGGTGGTCGCGTTCATCCCCTCGGTTATGGCGACACGCATCGCAGCGCGCAAAATGGTGTCATGTCGCTCTTCACGATTCAAATAGGCCAAAGAGACTCCTTTATCTGACGCATTAATATTTTCATCATTATGTGATGAATTGGACGTTAGTTCAACTTTCCGCTATTATTGCGAAATTGAACAGGTGTTCAACACTAATTTATGCCTAATCCGAGCGTTTTGTATGTCTAAAAAGTGGATGATTTTCTACGTTATTATTCTGATGTATCTCCCTGTTTCTATTGATGCAACCGTACTTCATGTGGCTGCCCCACGGCTGGGGATCGCCTTGTCTGCTACTGGCAGCGAGTTACTGTGGATCATCGATATTTACTCGTTGGTTATGGCCTGTTTATTGCTCCCTATGGGGGCACTGGGCGATCGCATCGGTTTTAAACGTCTGGCTTTATTGGGGTCGGTACTGTTTGGTATGGCATCACTTGGGGCTGCTTTGGCACCGTCGGTTGCCGCGTTGATTGCTGCGCGTGCCTGTCTGGCGATTGGCGCGGCGATGATTCTGCCCGCCACTTTATCCGCAGTGCGCCATATTTTTACTGATGAACGCGAGCGGGCTTTAGCATTAGGAATTTGGGTAGCTATTGGCACCATGGGCGCGGCGATGGGGCCGTTGGTCGGTGGGTTATTAATGGAATACTTCTATTGGGGATCGGTGTTCTTAATCAATATTCCTATTATTATCGCGGTGGTTATTGCCACATTGGTGGTTATTCCTACTCAGCCGATGCGCACTGAACAGACATGGAAATTGGCTCCGGCATTGGTGTTGATCACTGCCATCCTGATGTTGGTCTATGCTGCCAAAACCGGGCTGCGCGGCAATGGCGACCCGGTGACGACGTCGCTGACGGCTTTGTTTGGTGGTGTGATGCTATTTGCTTTTGTGCGCCATCAATTGTCTACCTCTGCCCCGATGATCGATTTTCGTCTGATAAGTCAGCGAGTTATTGCCGTTGGCATAACAATGGCAATGACGGCGATGATAACGCTGGTGGGGTTTGAATTACTCCTGACGCAAGAATTGCAGTTTGTGTTGGGTAAAAGTCCACTTGAAGCGGGCATATTTCTGCTGCCATTAATGATTGCCAGCGGAGTGAGCGGGCCGCTATCGGGATGGTTAGTAGCCAGACTGGGATTACGTACTGTCGCCAGTGCCGGTATCGCCTTCAGTTCATTGAGTTTTCTCGGGTTGGCCTGGACAGATTTTGCCACGCAGGTATATCTGGCGTGGGGATGGATGATATTACTCGGTTTCAGTATTGAAGCTTCACTGCTGGCCTCCACGGCGGCAATCATGAGCGCCGCTCCACCAGAAAAAGCCGGTGCGGCGGGAGCCGTCGAAGGTATGGCTTATGAGTTAGGCGCAGGTTTGGGGGTGGCAATCTTTGGTTTGATGCTATCGCGGGCCTATACATCCTCGATTGTATTACCGGAGGATTTGCCCGCCAGCTTAACGGAACAGGCCAGTGCTTCTATTAGCGAAACCATTCAGGTAGTAAATAATCTTGGTGGATATGACGCGCTGCTCAATAGCGCCAAACTCGCTTTTTCAGCCTCGCACAGCTTAGTATTAGGTACCGCCAGCGGTTTGTTGATCCTGCTGGCGACCGTAGTGTGGTTTGCGATGCCGGGGAAAAAAATACGGCAATTTGCACATTGACCGAGGGGGCCAACTGGCCCCTGATACCCATCCACAACTTCTTTTTTTATTAAACTGTTTATTAACGGTTTAGAGTCTGCTAACTCTCTTTATTCATTAGCCATTGCTCTTAGTTAAGTGTGTGATATACCTATTTACGGTAGCGATTTGGTTTTTGATTGATAAATGATGTCAAAACCGTATTCCCATAAAGAGTAAGGCTTTCTCTATGACCGCGCGGCCGTTCGCAGCACAACTTGATATCGACAGTTCAACTCAACCTGTCCGGGTCTCTATCAAAGGAGATTGGGTGCTGGCGCATTACCGCGTTTTGGAACCGGTCGTCACGCAATTTCGTGCCAGCCAGCCCCAGTCAGTGGTCTTTGATCTTACGCAATTGGGGGCTTTAGATACCGCTGGTGCGACGCTGTTAGCCCTGCTTCTGGGTGAAGAGCGCATCAATCATCTGCGCGAACTTGCGCCTAAACTGCCCGAAGAGCGCCGCATTTTACTGGAAACCGTTAGCCGTGTTTTACCTGATTTAGCCTCCGAGTCGTCAGAGAAATCACCTTCATTTTGGCTTGAATTATTGGCGAACACCGGCCGGTCGGTGGACAATTTATGGCAAGACATCAAATCGTTACTGGGTTTTGTCGGCCTGACTCTTGAAGCGCTATTCAGCACGATTTTCCGCCCCTCGCGCTGGCGAATGACCTCCTTGATTGCCAATATTCAGCAAATCGGCCTCAATGCTGTTCCTATTATTATGCTACTGACGTTTCTGGTGGGAGCGGTCATTGCCTTTCTCGGCGCGACAGTATTAACCACTTTTGGTGCGGGTATTTTTACTGTCGATTTGGTGGTGTTTTCTTTCCTACGTGAATTTGCTGTGCTGCTGACTGCTATTTTGATGGCGGGGCGCACTGCCAGTGCCTTTACCGCTGAAATCGGCCTGATGAAAGCCAATGAGGAAATCGATGCCATCCAAACTCTGGGGTTAAATCCGGTTGAATTATTGGTGCTGCCACGGGTATTGGCGTTGTTAATCTCATTACCAATGTTGACCTTTATCGGTATGGTTTGCGGCATTTTCGGTGGGATGGTGGTCTGTGCTTTAGCCCTCGATATTTCGCCCACCATGTTTTTATCAATCATGCAAAACAGCAATGGATTACAGCATTTTCTGGTGGGGATAAGCAAAGCGCCGATTTTCGCTTTCCTGATTGCCATCATTGGTTGTCTGGAAGGGTTCAAAGTCACCGGCAGTGCTGAGTCTGTCGGGGTACACACCACCACCAGTGTGGTGCATTCAATCTTCGTGGTGATCTTGCTTGATGCCGTCGCAGCACTATTTTTCATGGAAATGGGATGGTGAGCCAAATGACACAAGAGCCAATCATTCAAATTCGCAATCTGGTAAATTGTTTTGGCAAACAGTGCGTGCATCAGGATCTTAATCTTGATGTGCAGCGCGGTGAAGTGCTCGGTGTGGTGGGGGGATCGGGTACGGGTAAGTCAGTGCTACTGCGCAGTATCGTGGGATTACGTCGCCCGACGGCTGGGCAGATTCATGTGTTTGGTCAGGATTTAATGACACTATCGGGCCAGGCGCGTTCCCAAGTTGAACGCCGATTTGGTGTATTGTTTCAACGAGGCGCATTATTTAGTTCTCTGACGGTGACGGAAAACGTGGCCTTGCCATTAATCGAAAATGCGGGTTTACCCCGTGGCGAGGCAGAGCGGTTAGCGCAGGTTAAATTAGCGCTCGCGGGGTTACCGCCAGGAGCGGGCAGTAAATATCCGGCTTCACTGTCGGGCGGGATGGTCAAACGTGTTGCTTTGGCGCGCGCGTTGGCATTAGACCCGGATATTTTGTTTCTCGATGAGCCGACTGCGGGTCTTGATCCTATTGGTGCGGCGGCGTTTGATAGTTTAATCCGCACCTTGCGTGATGCACTGAATCTTACCGTATTTCTGGTGACACACGATCTGGATACACTCTATACCTTGTGTGATCGTGTGGCCGTGCTGTCACAAAAGAAAGTGCTGGTGGTAGATACATTAGATAAAGTGGCTGCAACTGATGATGACTGGATTCAGGCGTATTTTCATGGCCCTCGTGGCCGGGCTGCTTATCAGGCAGCGGCAGCAATTAATAGCGAAGAGAGGTTGTAAATGGAAACCCGTGCTCACCATGTTGTCATTGGTTTGTTCACTCTCATTGTGGTCAGTGCCGCGCTGTTATTCTGCCTATGGCTGACAAACGCCGGCTCTAATCGCCAGTTCAAGCTCTACGATATTGTTTTTAATGAACCGGTGAGTGGTCTGTCTCAAGGGAGTATCGTGCAGTACAGTGGTATTCGGGTTGGCGAAGTGACTCAACTGCGTTTGGACAGTGAGAACCCTAATAAGGTTTGGGCACGTATTCGCGTCTCTGCTTCGACACCTATCCGCCAGGATACCCAAGCCCGTCTGACGGTTGCTGGTATTACCGGCACCTCAAATATTCAATTTAGCAGCAGCACCCCGTCAAGCCCGTTATTAGAGGGTAAAGATGGCGAAATTCCTATTATTATCGCCACTCCGTCACCGATGAGCCAATTGCTGGCCAATGGCGAGAATTTCATGAGTAACGCCAATGAAGTGCTGATGCGCTTAAACCAGCTATTGGCACCTGATAATCAGCAGCGGCTCATCACCACACTGGATAATCTCGCACTGGTCACCCAAACTGTCGCCGATCAACGTCAGGATATTCGCACCATGTTGCAGCAGTTGGCGCAGGCCAGCAAACAAGCTAATGAGACACTGGCACAAACCAATCGCTTGCTGCGCAACGCCAATGGATTGATGGACGGGCAGGGTAAGCAACTGGTTAATGATGCTGCCAAGACTATGGCATCGTTACAAAATACCAGCATCATTCTCAATAAATTGGTCAGTGAAAATCAAACTTCTCTCAATAATGGCATGCAAGGAATGAATGAATTGGGGCCTGCTGTTGATGAGTTGCGCAGAACATTAGCCACATTGCGTGCGGCGGTTTCCCGTTTGGAAGAAAACCCAGCGGCTCTGCTGCGTGGCCGTGAAAGAACACAGGAGTTTACGCCTCGATGATATCTCTGAAGATAATACACTCTACCGGTCATGGTGCGCGGCTGTTGATGTTATCCGGACTGGCGATGTTACTGTCAGCTTGTACCATTTTACCCAGTGCCCCGGTATCGCAGGTTTACTTACTACCCGTGCCGCCCGCAGCCAATGCTCCGCGCGCGGAGGCAGTAAATTGGTCGTTGCGAGTATCACAACCGGCTACCAATCAGTTTATCAACAGCTCGCGTATTGCTGTGCAGCCAGAAGGGCAGGAAATAGCGGTCTACAAAAATTCGCGCTGGACTGATCCGGCCCCTATTTTAGTGCGTAATCGCCTGATTCAGGAGTTCCGCACTGATGGCCGTATTCCTGCGGTCAGCAGTGACGATGATAGCCTGCAGGCTGATGTTGAGCTGAGCGGCGACTTATCGGCATTTCAGGGGGTATATCAAGCGGGTAACAGTGAAGTGCTGATCCGTTTTGATGCCCGACTGGTGCGGATTTCAGATCGTAGAATTATGGCGACGCGACATTTTGAAGTTCGGCAACCGATTAAGGGCGCACAGATGAATGAAGTGGTAGATGCTTTTGGCTTGGCGAGCAATCAGTTGGCCTCACAGGTATTGAACTGGACACTGCAACAGTCGCCTCAGTAACAGTCATTTCAGCAAACAATCACTTATGTAAGAGTGGTGGCTATTTATCTGACTGAATAGCCACCATTATTTTGATGAGAAAATCACTCTTTTTCTTTTCTATTACCGGGCCGCTGATATTCTCGATAATAATATCGCTAGTGAGTCGGTAACCGCAATCCAGGGCATATTGCTTTAATTTCATCACATTCACGTTGTTCTCAAGACTTCCGGCACAACACATACTGACAAACTTCCCCGCCCGCAGGGTATAAGGTGATTGATGAATAATGGCTGGGTGATCGCAAAATAGGGTGGCAAGTGGATAGTTATCGGGTTTAATGTCACTACTTTTTAATAGAAAGCCATAATTGGATGTTAGATACCACGAATAGTCTTCGGTCATATCACCTATTTTTTTAAAGAAATCTAAAATATTACTTGTTTGAAGTTGCAATATACCGACTTCAACTTTTTCACGATCTTCAATAAATGGGGTGTTTATATTTTCTTTGGTCGTTGATATGGCATCTAAGCACTGGATATGCTTCTGTAAAAAGTGGCTTGCCTGAGCCAGTTTTTCTTGGTACGCCAGCAGTTCAGCATGTGCCTTTTTTATTTTATCTATGTTTTCAGACGATGAGTAATCTGATAAAACTGCCTTGATCTCGGCATTAGGCATCCTGGCCTCTTGCAAGATTTCGATCATATGAGCTTGGGATATCTGAGCATGTGAATATAATCTGTATCCATTAGCATCCCTTTTGGGGACTAATAGGCCAATTTTATCGAAATACCGTAGATTGTGAGAAGAGATACGCGTTATCTCTTGAAACTTTTTTATGGTGTAATTCATTAGTATCTCCTTCTTATCAACGATTAATGATAATCGTAAAAGGTATTTCTTAATAGACTCTTATTTGCAATAAGAGCCTCAGAATTATTGTTATTTAAGATTTAAATGACGAGACAGAAACTCATAGTTTCGCTCAAGATTGTTCTGTGTATGGAAATACTTATCTTCAGCATGATCAGATTCCATTAATAGGTTGTATTCCACATTATCGCCCCCAATTGCTTGAGCCAACTTATCGGCAAACTCTTGGCTTTGCAGTCGTGGAATAACTGAATCTTTATAACCATGCTGAATCAAAAATGGCGGTGCATCTTTGGTAATATATTTTTCAGGATTCGTGGTATCCATAATATCTTGTGGCACCTGAGAGATTTGTTTTCTCATCAGGAAAGATTCAAAAGAATTTGCTGTTGAATGTTTTTGTCCATCGATACCGATTTGCTTCCATTGCTCATCCATCTTCAGGAAATTAATTGGGGGATACCAGGCAATAACCGCCTGAACTTTAGTCGAAACATCAGGGTAGCCCAATGCCGGATCTTCTAAAGATTTCACATCTGCTGAGACTCCGGCTAATGCCACCAGGTTTCCGCCTGCCGAACCGCCCATTAAAACAATATTATCGGGGTCGAAATTGTATTTTTTAGCGTTAGCGCGGACGAATTTGATGGCTGCTTTTACGTCATTTATCTGTGCTGGCCATGCAGCTTCTGGGCTGAGTCGGTAATTGATATTCACCACTGCATACCCTTTTTCCAACCCGTAAAGTGCCGGGACAAGCTGATTATCCATTTTGTCACAACCAAAGAATGCACCACCGTGTACATTGATGATAACGGGGTACTTTAGCTGCCATTGTTCGGGTAGGAAGATATCCATTTTTTGCGCATCGGAGACTGAGGCGTAAGGAACATCCAAATATTTATGGGTAATACGCGATATATCTGGTGCTTCACCGCAGCCATTGGCACCTTGTGGCGGGCCTTCAATCTTTTTGCCATGCCAGTCGGAGGGCATTTTTATATCGGCATTGGCACCGAATAGTGGAAATATACTGAGACAGACCAAGGTAAGCAGCGCTTTTTTATACGGCAATTTGTACATGTTAATATGTCCTTGAATCAGCTTTTGATCGTGAACAGTAAATATATGGCTTCGAGCTACTCTAATGTCAATATCTCAATATGAAGGATGATAGTCGGCACTGGGGGAACTGTGACGGCAGGGAGGTTATGTCAGGTTAAGTAAAGTCCGACAGTTATATTGACCGAGAAATTATAAACTTCTACAAAATATCTGATTGCTGTTGCGGAAATATATCTTATATCAAATAAGAGTTGATTTTATGTTTCATAATGTTTGACTATTGTTCTATAAGTTGAGCAAAAGGGAATCATTATGCTTTGGAAAAATACCAGGGAACAGTTTGGCCGTATCACTATTAGTATCCACTGGCTGGTGGCATTGATAGTATATGCACTGTTTGCTTTGGGTTTATGGATGGTGACTTTAGGCTACTATGATGGCTGGTATCATCAGGCACCTGAAATACATAAAAGCATCGGTTGTATACTTTTTGCTGTGATGTTATTTCGGGTTATTTGGCGATTTATTTCTCCGCCACCAAAGCCTTTATCCACTTATAGCCGGTTCACTCGCATTAGTGCAGTATTGGCACATCTGTTTTTATATATTGTTTTATTTTGTATTATGTTCAGCGGTTATTTGATCTCAACGGCTGATGGGCAACCGATCTCTGTATTTGGTTGGTTTGCTGTTCCTGCAACATTAACAAGTTTACCTGATCAGGCTGATACCGCGGGTACTGTGCATCTTTATCTGGCTTGGGCCGTAGTGGTGCTTTCACTATTACATGGGCTGGCCGCAATTAAACACCATTTTATTGATGGTGATATTACCCTTAAACGGATGCTGGGACGTAGCACCGATTAACCAACTGTATTATGGAGAATTAAGTATGTTTAATAAGACCCTATTGGGCCTGACTGTAGGCGCACTGATGTTTACCGCTGGTAGTGCCGTAGCCGCCGAATATAAAATTGATAAAGAAGGTCAACACGCCTTTATCGAATTCCGGATTAAACACTTAGGCTATAGCTGGTTATATGGCAGTTTTAATGATTTTGATGGTTCTTTCACTTTTGATGAAAAGAATCCAGCAGCTGATAAAGTGAATGTGGTGATTAACACTAACAGTGTTGATACCAATCATGCTGAACGTGATAAACATTTGCGCAGCAAAGAATTCCTGAACGTCAGTAAATTCCCACAAGCGACATTTGCGTCGACTGAAGTGAAGAAAAATGCTGAAGGTTATACTGTAGTTGGTAACCTGACATTAAATGGTGTGACTAAGCCAGTGACCTTGGAAAGTAAGCTGACTGGCCAGGGTAATGACCCGTGGGGTGGCTATCGTGCCGGTTTTGAAGCTAATGGTAATATTAAGCTGAAAGACTTTAATATCACTACTGATTTAGGCCCGGCATCACAGGAAGTTGAATTGATTCTGTCCGTCGAAGGTGTTCGAGCTAAATAACCTGTGTTGTTCTATCTGAAAGGAGCCTTGGCTCCTTTTTTAATATCGAAATTATAAAAGATAAGGCTATTTGACCTTATTTTCTGCAAAGAAAGGCCCTTTACCGACTGAATCTCTGATGAACAATTCAGATTGAAATATATTTTCATTTGATAGATAGCCGCCATCTAGCATGGATATTAACCGGTTAATAACTTCATTTATCATGCCACTGACAGGATCTTTGATACTGGATAATGGCGGTAGCAGGAAAGGCGCAATAGGAATATTATCAAACCCGATGATGGAAACATCTTCTGGGACTTTTAATCCGGCTTCGTTTAATTTTTTCATCGCCCCAATGGCCATATCATCGTTACTGGCGATAATTGCGCTAAAAGGTAACTGGCTGGCTAATAAAGACTCAACTGCAGTGGCACCACTTGCAGGCGTCCATCTACCTTGCGCAATAAGTTTGTCCTGAACGGGCAGCGAAAATGCTGCTAATGCTGTCTTATAGCCAGAAAGTCGCTCAATCGCGGTGGGTGAATCAAGTGAGCCGGTAATAAAGGCAATATCGCGATGGCCCTGATCAATAAGATATTTAGTCGCATTATAGCTGGAACCTTTATGATCGCAGAAAATACAATGACTATGATTTTTACGCAGCTTTCTGTTAACCACCATAATCGGTTGCTTATATTGATCAATAATAAGATCCATGGCATCAACAGTTAAAAACCGAGGATAAATTATTATTGCATCACAGCGTAAGTCTAGCAGGAACTGAATAGCCTCTTGTTCCTCTTCAGCACTGTGTTTCCCATCAACCAGAACTAACTGACGACCATTTTTTTCTAATTTTTGCGCCGCTTGAGACAGGATTTCATTAAAGTAGCTGCCGTTATACAGGGTATTGGTGACCACCAATCCGATGCATTCAGATTTATTGGTCGCCAGATTTCTCGCCAGTAAATTTGGCCGATATCCCGTCTCTTCAATAGCTTTAAAGACACTTTCTTTAGTTGCATCACTGACATAGCCTTTGCCCGACAAAACACGCGAAACCGTGGCTTTTGAAACACCGGCTTTCTTTGCCACTTCTTGCATTGTAGACATAGGCTCTTCCTGACACGTTGAAAATTATTACTATTCTACACGTTACCGCCGCCGAGAAGCAGGTTGCCGGGCAGAATAAATTCCCTCTCGATGTCGATCATCATCACATAATGAAAATTGAATAAAGCGATCTATTGAATTCTACCTCATATTTTAAGACTCTCATGTGGAACCGGTTACCTATTTATCTGAGAATGTTCATAGATAAGATCTTTCCGGCCAGTGAATAATTTATAACTATATGAATTTGATGGCTAATTGTGAGTTCGTGGCGATGAGGGGATCCCCTCAGTGCAGAAGGGACACTTAGCTCAGTGCGCGCCATTACGGGGAGTTGTTACTCATGTCAAAAAATTATGCCGCAGTATCGCAACAGATAGTCGATGCCATTGGTGGGGCCAATAATATTGGGGCCGTGACCCACTGTATGACACGCTTACGCTTTGTACTCAATGATAAGACTGTGGTCGATTTGGCAAAATTAAAAGCCATCACTGGTGTGTTGGGCGTGGTACACAGTGAAAACCAGTGTCAGGTTATTATTGGAAATAATGTGAGTTATGCCTTTGCTGAAGTGCTCAAATTGTTGCCTGAAGGTGCATTACCGGCAAACGCATTACCCCAGAAAAACAAAATCACCTTAAAGCGGATTGGAGCAGGGATACTGGATGCATTGATTGGCACCATGTCACCGTTGATCCCCGCCATCATCGGTGGTTCGATGGTAAAACTGCTGGCGATGATACTGGATATGACCGGCATTTTTGAGAAAGGCTCATCAACTCTCATTATCCTTAATGTGATTGGCGACGGCGCTTTCTTCTTCCTGCCAGTCATGGTGGCGGCATCTGCGGCGATAAAATTTAAAACCAATATGTCGCTGGCTATCGCCATTGCCGGGGTGTTGGTTCATCCGGCGTTTATTGATTTAATGGCAAAAGCTGCACAAGGCCAACATGTTGAATTTATGGGTGTATCCGTTACGGCAGTGAAGTACACCTATACGGTGATCCCGGCACTCTGTATGACCTGGCTGCTGTCTTATATTGAGCGCTGGGTTGACCGTATTACACCGGCGGTGACGAAAAACTTCCTTAAACCGATGCTGATCGTGCTGATTTCTGCCCCTATTGCCATCATGTTTATTGGGCCACTGGGAATCTGGATTGGCAGCGGCATTTCCTCTTTGGTATATACCGTTCATGATTATCTGGGCTGGCTATCCGTGGCAATTATGGGGGCACTTTGGCCATTATTGGTTATGACGGGTATGCACCGTGTCTTTACGCCAACCATCATCCAGACCATTGCCGAAACGGGAAAAGAGGGCATGGTGATGCCATCAGAAATTGGTGCCAACCTTTCATTGGGCGGTTCATCTCTGGCGGTTGCCTGGCGCACCAAAAACCCTGAATTACGTCAAACGGCGTTGGCTGCTGCGGCTTCCGCGATTGTAGCGGGTATCTCTGAACCGGCACTTTATGGGGTGGCATTGCGACTCAAACGCCCGTTAATCGCCAGCCTTATCAGTGGGTTTATCTGTGGTGCCGTGGCGGGAATCGGTGGGTTAGCCAGTCATTCCATGGCCTCACCAGGGTTATTTACCAGTGTTCAGTTCTTCGATCCGGCCAATCCAATGAGCATTGTATGGGTGTTTGGCGTCATGATTCTGGCAATAGTCATTTCTTTCGTCACAACACTCTTACTGGGATTTGAAGATATCCCGGTCGAAGATAGTGCGGATAGCCGTGCCGATTCTCCTGCTTCAACTGTTTCACACAGTGCAGTGAAAATTAACTAAATAAAGAGGTATTGAATGTCAGTATCAACATTTCCCGACGGTTTTTTATGGGGCGGCGCATTAGCCGCAAACCAGGCCGAAGGTGCTTGTTTTGAGGGTGGAAAAGGGCTGACAACGGTGGATATGATCCCTCATGGGGAACACCGTTTGGCAGTGAAATTAGGGCAGGAAAAGCGTTTTACCTTAAGAGATGATGAGTTTTACCCCAGTCATCAGGCCATTGATTTTTATCATCATTATAAAGAGGATATCGCGTTAATGGCAGAAATGGGGTTTACCGTATTCCGTACATCAATTGCATGGAGCCGGATTTATCCTAATGGTGATGAATTGACACCTAATGCTGAGGGCATTGCATTTTATCGCGACCTCTTTAATGAATGTAAGAAGCACAATATTGAGCCGCTGGTAACACTGTGTCACTTTGATGTACCCATGCATCTGGTCACAGAATATGGCTCGTGGCGTAACCGAAAAATGGTTGAGTTTTTTACGCGTTATGCCCGAACATGTTTTGAGGCCTTCGATGGTTTGGTGAAATATTGGCTCACATTTAACGAAATTAATATCCTGCTTCATAGCCCATTTTCAGGTGCTGGTTTGGTCTTTGAGCCGAATGAAAATCAGGAACAGGTAAAATACCAAGCTGCTCATCATGAACTGCTCGCCAGCGCATTAGCGACTAAAATTGCTCATGAGGTCAACCCTGAGAATCAGGTAGGTTGTATGCTGGCGGGAGGGAATTTTTACCCGCGAACCTGTAAACCCGAAGATGTTTGGGCCGCGCTGGAAAAAGATAGGGAAAATCTATTTTTTATTGATGTGCAGGCCCGTGGGGCTTACCCCGCTTATACCAAACGCCTTTTCCGCGAGAAGGGAATTTCAATTGCCACCCAAGTGGGTGATGACGATATTCTTAAACATACGGTGGATTTCGTCTCCTTCAGTTATTACGCTTCGCGTTGTGCTTCGGCGGATATGAATGACCATAACAGCAGCGCAGCTAATATTGTGAAATCTTTGAAAAACCCACATATTCAAGCCAGTGAATGGGGTTGGGGCATTGATCCTTTAGGTTTACGCATCACCATGAATATGATGTATGACCGTTACCAGAAGCCACTATTCCTGGTTGAAAATGGATTAGGTGCTAAGGATGAAATTAATCCGCAGGGTGAAATTGAAGACGATTACCGTATTAGTTATCTACGTGAACATATTAAAGCTATGGCGGAAGCTATCGACGATGGCATTCCGGTCATTGGATATACCTCATGGGGATGTATCGATTTAGTTTCTGCCTCGACTGGAGAAATGAGCAAACGCTATGGATTTGTTTATGTTGACCGTGACGATTTGGGCAAGGGTTCTTTAGCGCGCAAGAAAAAGAAATCTTTCTATTGGTATAAAAAAGTCATTGCCAGTAATGGTGCTGATTTGAGTTAAATAACTCGCCGGGAATGGTGGCTATGGCTGATGTTCCCGGCGATGAATAGTATGTGGATACCGCGGTATTTTTATTTTAAATTTATGATGTTTCACTCGCCACGATCGCGTGTCGATCCTTTTTTCAAGTTAGTCATAAAATCCATAAATGCAGTTCGCAATGGGGCAAATATAGGATGCTTGCGATTCTCCATCATAGTTTCTGAAAACAGTTTCAGACCTAGTGCAAATGCTGCTGTTTTTTCTTTACCAAAATCCAGATCTTCACGCGTCTGTAGCCGTTCGATGATGCCGAGGATCTCATCATGATTCTCGGCTTCGAATGTCACTGGCGCTTTATCCAGAGGCTCGCCTTTGCGGTCCGTCAATGGCTCAATGGTGATTCGATAACGATATCCCGACATTAGCTTTTCTCCGGTTCATTAGTCTCTGCCGTCTTGGGTTCTAACGCTTTTTCAATGGCTTCTACTGCGGTCAGTAATGCTGTATTAATATGCTCAACCTGCTCTGGTGTGACATCCGAACGCATCATGCTGCTACGTAGAATATGGCGTAAGCGGTGCATTGCATCAGAAATACCTTCAGCCATATTGCCTTCAGGGCGGCGATTTACTTGTGCCAATCGTGCAAAAATAGCATCAACCATCTGTTGATTTTGTTGTAATTCAGCTTTACCGGCATCGGTAATTTGGTAGCTTTTACGGCCATTACCAGTGGCTACTGGAGTAACAAAATCCTGTTCTTCTAGCAATGTCAGTGTTGGATAGATAACACCTGGGCTAGGTACATATAAGCCTGAAGATGCCTCTTCGATAGCTTTAATCAGTTCATAACCATGGCTGGGCTTTTTATCAAGTAGCGCCAACAGAACAACCCGCAAATCGCCATGTTCAAACAAGCGATGCATTTTTTCACCACGCCCACGTCTGCCGCCTCTTGCAGCTTCGATTGCTTCAGCTGCCATATGATGGCGACCGCCGCGATGCATTCTGTCACCACAACGATGACCACGTTTTGAAAAACCAAACATAATAAATCTCCTTTAGATATATCGAAAACGTTTCGATATATCTAATCTAGATCGATATATCGAAATTAGCAAGAGGGGGATGAAAAAAGATATATCTAAATGAGTTTTTCGACAGAGTAGTGGATGGAAAGATAGAGGAGGAAAATCACAATGGCAGTGATTTCTGAGCGACCAGAGGGAGTGGTGGGATATTTTTATGGCTAAGGGTAGGAGAGGGGATGCAGCTATAAATAATCCCCTTGCGCCGTGGCACGCTGGTGAGCAAGGGGAACCGAGCAATCAGCTTTTCTTCACAAACTCAGATTTTAGTTTCATCGGGCCAAAGCCATCAATTTTGCAATCGATGTTGTGGTCACCTTCAACCAGGCGGATGCTTTTCACTTTAGTCCCAATTTTCAGGGTTGAAGAGCTACCTTTTACTTTCAGATCCTTAATAACGGTCACCGCGTCACCGTCGGCCAGCAAATTGCCATTGGCATCACGTACTACCAGACCTTCATCGGTAGTTGCAGAATCGCCATTTTCTGACCACTCATTACCACATTCTGGGCAATTCAGTTTTTCCCCTTCCTGCCATGTATACTCAGAATTGCATTTTGGACAGTTTGGTAAACCCATCTCGCTAACCTCTTGAAATTAAAATTAATAAATATAAAAAAGTGACAAATTACAGATTACTGTATCGATATTCATCTATTTTACACTTTTTATCACATTAAAGGATAGTCAGACTATGATTGAGGTCAGTAAAGGGGAGGGAGGGTTGCTTTGGTATTGGGTTGCTATACTTAGTTTTGTTTCTCATTTTTTTTGGTTTATCAATATATTATCAGCCCAGTTAAAGTTTTTTTCCTGGGCGATTCCTATTATTACTTATGAAGTGATTTATTTATGAAAGACAATAGGGATACGTTTCGATAAAAGAAAATAAGGTGTCCACGCCAATATACCAACAATTGCTGAGCTTATCGCACTTATATCGCTGCTTTCTAAAGATAGATTAAATAATATGGCTGGAAGAACAGTCAGAGATTCCGGCACTTACACCACCGGCCAGGCCCTGTATGGCGGCGGTTGCGGCCTGAACGCTTTGTTGTAGGACGCTGCCGGTGCCGTTTTTCTTCATTTCGTCTTTGTAGACATCCGAGTTGCGCAGTTTTTCCATATACTCGGCACGG
>NZ_JAUJTZ010000025.1:0-48282 GCF_030433455.1 Yersinia sp. 22-579
CACCCATGACATCCCGATGATCAGTCGGGGATCATCGATCCTGTGAGGAAAGAGATCAAGATATAAGGGGCGCTCCGGCGACTGGCGTCGCTACGACCCCAACGGCATGCTACCCCTTCGTTTAACTTTATCAGCCGCCACCATTTTAATTTTTTGCTAAAGAATTCGTGAGACGAATTACAGCAAGAACTCATGCAGTGCCGGGTCTTTACGATCAAGGAAATGGGTGGAACGGATACGGCGGATTGTACGGGATTTACCGCGAATCAGCAGTGTCTCGGTGGTTGCCATGTTCCCTTTGCGATAAATGCCTTCCAGCAGGTCACCTTTGGTAATGCCGGTGGCAGAGAAAATCACATTATCATTACGGGCCATATCACCCAGTAACAGCACTTTACCTGCCTCAATACCCATTGATTTGCAGCGCACCAGTTCCTCTTCACCAATGCGACGGTTGTCTTCGTTATCACCTTTTACTTGATGACGAGGTAGCAAGCGGCCTTGCATATCACCGTCCAGGGCGCGGATGACCGCAGCAGAAATCACGCCTTCAGGTGCTCCGCCGATGCAGTACATCACATCCACTTCACTTTCTGGCATGCAGGTTAGAATGGAAGCCGCAACATCGCCATCGGGGATAGCGAACACTTTGACACCCAGTTGCTGCATTTCGGAGATGATGCCGTCATGGCGCGGTTTAGCGAGCGTAATAACCGTTAAATCAGTCAGTGGTTTATTCAGCTTGATAGCTACATTGCGTAAGTTGAGTTCCAGCGGCAGATTAAGGTCGATAGCGCCTTTCGCTCCGGGGCCAA
This sequence comes from Yersinia sp. 22-579, assembly GCF_030433455.1. NCBI lineage: Bacteria > Pseudomonadati > Pseudomonadota > Gammaproteobacteria > Enterobacterales > Yersiniaceae > Yersinia > Yersinia sp. 22-579. The sequence continues at coordinate 816 of NZ_JAUJTZ010000025.1, forward strand.
CCACCAGCTTTTCCATATACATATCCGGCGCATGTAAAAATGTGCCTTTATCTCCCACCGCCAGCACCGCCAGTGCATTAGCCTGACCCATGGCAGTCATACGGGTGCCTTCAATGGGATCTACCGCGATATCAACCGCATCGCCTTGGCCAGTACCGACATTTTCGCCGATATACAGCATCGGAGCTTCATCAATTTCACCTTCGCCAATAACAATCTGCCCATCAATATTGACCTGATTTAGCATAATACGCATGGCCTTTACAGCAGCACCGTCGGCAGCATTTTTATCGCCCCGACCCAGCCATTTATAACCTGCCAGTGCAGCAGCTTCGGTGACACGGGAAAACTCGATGGCTAATTCACGTTTCATCATTAACCTGTTAATTGAGGTGGTATAGAAGAATGGAAGCCGGAATTCTACCACCTTTGTGACGTGAAGCCGCAAGCGTGTCTTTTGATGTGGTGTTTTTTTTCACCATAAAAACGCCCCATCGGGGGAGTGATGGGGCGTCGATTGCATAAAACATTTTTAGCTTAAAGCCGGCGGACCGTTACTCTTCGTGCTCTTCCCATGCTTGGGCGCGGGCCACGGCTTTCTTCCAGCCACGGTAGCGGACATCACGTTCGGTAGTTTCAATCCCTGGGCGGAACTCACGCTCAATGGTGGCTTTACTTTTCACTTCGTCCAAATCATTCCAGAAGCCGGTTGCCAGACCTGCCAGGAATGCGGCACCCAGTGCTGTGCTCTCACGTACCTCTGGGCGCTCAACACGCGTGCCCAGAATGTCGGCCTGGAACTGCATCAGGAAGTTGTTGGCAACTGCGCCACCATCAACACGTAGCGATTTCAGGCGTTCACCAGAATCTGCTTGCATGGCATCCAGTACATCACGAGTCTGATAAGCAATAGACTCGAGTGTTGCACGGATAATATGGTTGCTGTTAACACCACGTGTCAGGCCGAAGATAGCACCACGCGCATACGGGTCCCAATAAGGAGCACCGAGACCGGTGAAGGCAGGCACCACATACACGCCGTTGCTGTCTTTCACTTTGGTGGCGAAGTATTCAGAGTCATCGGCATCGCTGATAAGTTTCAACTCATCACGCAACCATTGGATGGATGCACCGCCAATAAACACCGCTCCTTCCAGTGCATAGTTAACTTCACCGCGTGGGCCGCAGGCGATGGTGGTCAGCAGGCCATGATTGGATTGCACCGCTTCTGTGCCGGTGTTCATCAGCAGGAAGCAGCCGGTACCGTAGGTGTTTTTTGCCATTCCCGGTTGGACACAAAGCTGGCCGAACAGCGCGGCTTGCTGGTCACCGGCAATCCCGGCGATAGGAATACGAGTCCCGCCTTTACCACCAATGTTGGTCTGGCCGTAAACTTCTGAGGATGGGCGAACTTCAGGTAGCATTGAGCGCGGGATATTCAGCGCTTTCAGCATACGTTCATCCCACTCTTTGGTGCGGATATTAAACATCATGGTACGTGATGCGTTGGTGTAATCCGTTACGTGTACGCGGCCTTGGGTCATGTTCCACACTAGCCAAGTGTCAACAGTACCAAACAGCAACTCACCGCGCTCAGCACGGTCACGCGCGCCTTCTACGTTATCAAGGATCCATTTCACCTTGGTGCCGGAGAAGTAAGGGTCGACGACCAGCCCGGTGTTGTGGCGGATGTACTCTTCCAGCCCTTCTTTTTTCAGTTTTTCGCAGATATCGGCAGTACGGCGGCATTGCCACACGATGGCGTTATACACCGGCTTACCTGTTGTTTTGTCCCAAACAATGGTGGTTTCACGTTGGTTGGTGATACCGATGCCAGCAATTTCATCAGAACTGATACCGGCTTTGGCTAGCACTTCGACCAATGTCGAGCTTTGGGTAGCCCAGATTTCCATTGGGTCATGCTCAACCCATCCTGCTTTTGGATAGATTTGCTCAAATTCGCGCTGAGAGATACTCACGATATTGGCATCGTGATCCAACACCACTGCTCTGGAACTGGTGGTTCCTTGGTCAAGCGCGACAATGTATTTCTTTTGAGTAGTATTTTCAGTTGTCATAATTAGCCTACTTTTAAGTTGCCGTTTATACCCACAATTTCAATTACGGTGGGTATATTCTTCCAGTATCTATTATTTACGCTTTGCGTTCTGTGGTCGTAACCGTGGTTTCTTCATCGTCAGCGACACAGACATCGCATGGCAAATGGCGACCAATCAGGGCGCGATAACCAAATGCACCTACCAATGCGCCAACAATAGGCCCAAAGATGGGTACCAGGAAGTAAGGAATGTCACGTCCGCCAGTAAAGGCAACCTCGCCCCAGCCAGCAAAGTAAGCGAATAGCTTTGGACCAAAGTCACGTGCCGGGTTTAAGGCGAACCCAGTCAATGGCCCCATTGAACCGCCGATAACGGCAATCAAAATACCAATCAGCAGAGGCGCCAATGGGCCGCGCGGAATACCGTTGCCATCATCAGTCAGCGCCAGGATCAGACACATCAAAATTGCGGTAATAACAGTTTCAACCAGGAATGCCTGGAAAACAGAAATGTGTGGATTTGGATAAGTCGAGAAAATACCGGCCAGATTCAGACTCTCAACACTGCCGCGTGCTATCTGATGCGTCTGTTCAAAATCGATAAAAAGATTGTAGTAGAGGCCGAACACTAAGGCCGCGGCACAAAATGCACCGGCAATTTGCGCCAAAATGTAGGGAATCACTTTGCGGCGATCGAAACAGGCAAATAACCACAATGCAATGGTGACTGCCGGATTAAGATGAGCGCCTGAAATGGCTGCGGTTAAATAGATGGCCATGGCAACACCCAGGCCCCAAATGATACTAATTTCCCACTGCCCAAAACTGGCCCCAGCCAACTTTAATGCAGCGACACAGCCCACACCAAAAAAGATGAGTAGAGCAGTACCGAGAAACTCCGCGATACATTGGCCCTTCAAGGTCGAACTAGCGGTTTGGCTCATAGTAGATGTCCTAGAGACAGAGATTTATAGGGTATTTCTTATTTTTACCCTTCGAATAATAAAAGGGGTGATGTAAATTTATCGTTAACGAGCACAAACGAGAAATAGCGAAATCAAAATGTGTGTAGTACGTCATAAAAATGAGCGATTTCGCGTTATTCACGGCTGTTAAGGGACTTTGAAAGTGTGATCAGACCAGTATTTTTCTCTTCAGTTGTTAAGGGCATGTATCACTTTACAGGATTGGTCATAGAGGTTTTTCAGTTTTTACTGATGGTTCTTGACATGAAATTGCAACAGAGTGTGGTTTGTACCGGCATGGCGCTAGACAGGGGGGGATTGGCTACATACAATCGCTTTACAGGGGCGGCGCTTTACAAGGGCGGCGCTTTACATGACCATCGTTTTTATCAAGTGGCGTCGCCTGGGCGATGGGACGTCTAAAATAGAGTGCTTGCTGCACTCGTTTGATGGATATATAGCGCGATAAATAAGTATTCACAGCAGTTTCATTTGTCGATGGTTGCTTCAGTTTATTTATGCGGCAACTGAAGTTAAAAATGGCGACTGCGATCAAGATATGTACGCCTTGCGACTCATAAGGGGACCGAAGAATGTCATTTGAAGTATTTGAGAAATTGGAAGTTAAAGTTCAGCAGGCGATTGATACCATCACGTTGTTACAGATGGAAATTGAAGAGCTGAAAGAGAAAAATAACACCCTGTCCCAAGAAGTTCAGGAAGCGGCTGGTGGCCGTGAAGCGTTAGTGCGCGAAAATGAGCAACTGAAACAAGAACAGCATGTGTGGCAGGATCGTCTGCGGGCACTGTTGGGAAAGATGGAAGAAGTCTAAGTGCCAGTTGGCTTAAAGCATCACCAACGCGTGGTTGAAAGCCGCTAGCTACATAGCCACTTTGAGTTTGAAGTGCAAATAGGGCGATATCAACATCGCCCTATCTATCCCCGTCATACTTCAAGCTGCATGTGCGTTGACTGCTCTCGTTACTCGGCCCGTCCATGGGCCTCGCCTCTACGAGGCCGCTGCAAGCAGCGTTCAAATCGGTTCCCGACCGATTTGTCACCCGAATCATTGACTGCCTGTTGACCTTAAAATAAATAGGCTCATCGGGATTTACTCAATTGCCGCCTTCCTGCAACTCGAATTATTTAGGGCATAATCGATAAATCAGCTAGATACTATTCAATATCTAAAGGTTCTTCTGACAAGATGATCCCGGTGTTGTCTGCATACAAGTGGTCACCGGAGAAGAATGTCACCCCACCAAAATTAACGCGGATATCGCTTTCACCAATACCCTCATCTGCAGCACCGACTGGAATCGCGGCCATCGCCTGGATACCAATATCCAATTCGGCCAGCTCATCAACCTGACGAACAGCGCCGTAAACAACGATGCCTTCCCACTCGTTTTTCAATGCTAAATCAGCAAGTTCAGCATTGATTAATGCACGGCGCACTGAGCCACCGCCATCAACAACTAACACACGGCCAAGACCATTTTCTTCGAGTAGGTCAAACAACAAGCCGTTATCTTCGAAACATTTTACAGTGGTTATCTTGCCACCAAATGAAGTACGTCCGCCAAAATTGGAGAACAGTGGTTCTACCACATTTACCTCTTCATGATAGATATCACAGAGATCGGAAGTATCATATTTCATAGGATTAACGTCTGGTTGCGGCTGGGATGCTAAGTATATCCCTTTCTGGCAGCTGTTGGCAAAATCATCAATTGTTAAATTTCTCCGGGCGGATTTTATCGACCACAACCCGGAGAAAAAAGAGGCGGGATTAACTCAGCACCAGACCAATAGCAAACAGGATATTGGTCAGTAGCGCGGCTTTGACCATATGTTCGAGCATTGGGCGCATGCCAGCGGTGGTTGGCTCACGCAGTACAAACAGCGCGTGTCTGGCTAGCAAGGGAATGGCCAGAACAAAGATCCAACCCGCCCAGCTATGCAGATAAAGAATGTTGAATAATGTCAGGCAGAAGATAGCCGCGACAATTAGCAGGGCATGGTAATAACGTGCGACGACCGGGCCTAAACGCACCGCCAGTGTGTTTTTGCCATTTGCTTTGTCATTTTCGATATCGCGCAAATTATTAATATTCAAAACGGCTGTTGCCAATAAACCACAGGCGGTAGCCGGTAGCATGACGATACTGTCAAAGTGGCCAGCTTGAAGATAGTAAGTTCCGGCGACACTCAGCCAGCCGAAGAATACTAATACCGAGATATCACCTAACCCCATATAGCCATAGGGTTTGCTACCCACGGTGTAGGTAATTGCAGCCACAATCGCCATCAGCCCGAGCAGTAAAAAGCCTAAAACGTCGCTGGGTTTTTCACAAGCCACGGCAATGAGTGCGATACCTGAGATAACGGTCAGACTCACAGTGATGATTAGCGCGACTTTCATCTGGTGACGCGTAATTATCCCTTTTTGCATACCGCGCAATGGCCCGATACGTTCTTCGGTATCACTGCCCTTGATGGCATCGCCATAATCATTGGCGAGATTGGACAAAATTTGCAGCAGGCCGGCGGTTAATAAGGCGAGTAATGCGACTGCTGGCTTGAAACTATCGAGCCAGACAGCTAGCGCTGAACCGGTAACGATAGAGGCAAAGGCCAGTGGCAATGTTCTTGGCCGCAGGCTTTCCAGCCAAGCCTGGGTCTGGCTGGTGCTGGTTAAGCGGGTATTAGTTGATTGGCTCATGTTCTGCTTCATTGTATAGGAGTCTGGTCCGCCCATATCGGCGAGTTAAAAACTTCAAAACGATCATACGATAAAAATAAGAGTGGGAGGCGCTGCCTCCCACTCTTAATTTGGCGAACCATTTTATCCAGCAAAGGCTTATAAAGCGAATTATAGGATAAAACGACTCAGATCTTCATCTGCAACCAACTCATCCAGGTGCTTACCGACATATGCCGCATCAATAGTTATGGATTGACCATTGCTCTCGCTAGCGTCATAAGAGATATCCTCCATTAGACGTTCCAGCACAGTATGCAAACGGCGGGCACCGATGTTCTCAGTACGCTCGTTAACCTGCCATGCTGCTTCAGCGATTTTGCGGATACCTTCACGGGTAAACTCGACAGTCACCCCTTCAGTTGCCATCAGTGCTTTATACTGCTCAGTTAGCGAAGCACTCGGTTCGGTCAGAATGCGCTCAAAATCATCTGTTGTCAGGGCCTGTAATTCTACCCGAATTGGCAAACGACCTTGCAATTCAGGGATAAGGTCTGACGGACTGGAGACCTGGAATGCGCCGGAGGCAATAAACAGGATATGGTCAGTTTTCACCATGCCGTGTTTGGTTGATACGGTGCAACCTTCTACCAATGGCAGCAAGTCACGCTGTACCCCTTCGCGAGACACATCCGGGCCTGACGTCTGGCCGCGTTTACAGATTTTATCGATTTCGTCGATAAATACGATCCCGTGCTGCTCGACCGCATCAATCGCCTGCTGTTTCAGCTCCTCTGGATTAACCAGTTTCGCCGCTTCTTCTTCAATTAGCAGTTTAAATGCTTCTTTGATTTTGATTTTGCGCGGCTTTTGTTTCTGCCCCGCAATATTCTGGAACATGGATTGCAATTGGTTAGTCATCTCTTCCATGCCAGGAGGAGCCATGATTTCGACACCGACCGGTGCAGCCGCCAGATCGATTTCAATCTCTTTGTCATCCAACTGACCTTCACGCAGTTTCTTGCGGAAAGCTTGACGTGTCGGGGATGGCTCTTGGGTCTCTTCCGGCTGGCCCCAGTTATTCTTGGCCGGCGGGATTAACACATCCAGAATGCGTTCTTCGGCCAGCTCTTCTGCCCGGTAACGCATTTTTTCAATGGATTGATGACGAACCATTTTTACTGCTGCATCGGTCAGATCGCGGATAATAGAGTCCACTTCTTTACCAACATAGCCAACTTCGGTGAACTTGGTCGCTTCTACTTTGATGAACGGTGCATTGGCCAGTTTTGCCAGACGGCGGGCAATTTCAGTTTTACCCACACCGGTTGGGCCGATCATCAGAATGTTTTTAGGGGTAACTTCGTGGCGCAGCTCTTCGTTAAGCTGCATCCGACGCCAGCGGTTACGCAGGGCAATAGCTACTGCACGTTTAGCTTTATCCTGGCCGATAATGTAGCTATCAAGTTCGCTGACGATTTCGCGTGGGGTCATTTCAGACATGTCACTCTATCCTTACGCTCTGTATGTTAATAACGCCTGGTATGTTAATAATACTTAGTACGTTAATTCTTCAATGGTTTGGAAGCGGTTGGTATAGATACAAATATCCCCCGCAATGCTCAGAGATTTCTCAACGATATCTCGTGCACCCAATTCGGTATTTTCTAGCAGCGCGCGCGCAGCAGACTGGGCATAAGGCCCGCCTGAGCCGATAGCAATCAGGTCATCTTCTGGCTGAACCACATCGCCGTTACCGGTGATAATGAGTGATGCAGTTTCGTCCGCGACAGCCAACAATGCCTCAAGTTTGCGTAGCATGCGATCGGTGCGCCAATCTTTGGCTAACTCAACGGCAGCTTTAGTCAGGTGGCCCTGGTGCATCTCCAGTTTGCGCTCAAATAGTTCAAACAGGGTAAAGGCATCAGCCGTACCGCCAGCAAAACCAGCAATGACTTTATTGTTATAAAGGCGGCGTACTTTTTTAGCGTTGCCCTTCATTACGGTATTGCCCAGAGTGACCTGGCCATCACCACCGATAACGACATGACCATTACGGCGTACACTTACAATTGTTGTCACGAGCGGACCCTCGTTGCAGACTGAATGAGTCCCCATACTGAATTCAGAAAAACAGTATGGGGTATATTGAGATTATAAATGGGGGAGGATTATGACTTTTCAACCCCCAACAGCGAGGGGAATGCATCCTGATTGACCTGCGCCTTTCAAACGCTGTAAGGCTTTATCGGCAGCAGCCTTGGTGCTGTAAGGGCCGAGTACCACGCGATTCCAGCCACCGCCTGCGGTAATGCGGCTTTCGATACCTTCGAATGCCAATTGCGCGCGAATAGATTCAGCCTGATCAACGGCTTTGAATGAGCCACATTGCACCATCCAGCGTTGTGCTTTTTCTTTCTCTTTTTCCGGCTTCGGCGGTGTTGCTGCCTGTGTTACCGGCGCAGTAGGTTGCTGCGTACGCGGCGGTGTCGTGACCTGCGGCTGCACTTGTACCTGTGGAGCAGGTATTGGCTGCGTTGTCGTCTGACGTGGCTGCGTTAAGGGCTGCTGCTGCATATTGGTGACCGGTGGTTTGATGGTCACTGCTGAGCGTGGCACCGGCATCCCTTGATTATACGGCACTTCTGAAAGCTGCGTCGGTTGCTGGCGCATATCTGCCTGCATCTGCTCAAGCAATTGGCGCTGCTCATTGGTCAGCTGTGTCTGGGAATTAACTTCACCACCAGCAGACGGTTCTGTTGGTGTTGGCACGCCAATCTGGCGATTTTCCAACTCCTTAATATAACGCCAACGCTCTTCCGGTTTCGGCGGCAAGCCATTGCCGGTACGCGGGTCATGACTAGGTAGTAACGGAAGCTCACCCGGTTTGTTGTGGGTGATGAAATAAAGTCCACCAACAAATACCACTAATAGCGCGACGGCCAGTGCCATCACGGTTTTGGATACTGCTGGAGCACTGCGTTTTTTTCGGCTGGTGCTTTTGCGCCGCGCTCCTGAGCGCCCTCGGCTTACATAATCTCTTTGTGCCACTATCGTTTCGCTGCGTCGTGATGATGGAATAAGTCCGTCATGTTACTGAACCCCTGAATATTTGCCTAGCGTTTAGGCGCAGCAGTACTTTCCCTGACGATCAATTCGGTGTCTAACAGGCGGGAGCCACTTTGTACTGAATGCCCTTGTAACTGCTCAAGTAATAGTAACATGGCTTGCTGACCAATTTGATAACGCGGTTGTGCCACGGTGGTCAAGGGGGGATCACAATACTGTGACAGTTTCAGGTCATCGAAGCCGACTACCGAGATATCTTGCGGGACGCGCAGCCCCATTCTCTTGGCCTGCCACATCGCCCCTATCGCCATGACATCATTGTGACAAAATATTGCTGTAGGGGGGTGAGGTAGACCCATTAGAGTGGCAAAGGTTTCGGCCCCAGCTTCATAACTAAAATCACCGCGGATAATATAGTCACTGTCGACCGCAATACCATTACGGCGGAGCGCCTGGATATAACCCTGTAACCGGTATTGGCATAGGGGGAAATGCTCCGGCCCGGCAACACAGGCAATGCGCTTGTGGCCTAATTCATGCAGATAATTAACGGCTTCATAGGCGGCGGTCAGGTTATCGATATGTACGGTGGGCAGTTCCAGTTCTGGGGCAAACTCATTTGCCATCACCATCGGCGGTAAATTGCGTTGTTCTTCCTTGCTGGCATCAAACGGCAGGTTGGAGCCTAGCAGCAACATACCATCAATTTGTTTGGTGATGATCAGGTTAACGAAAGTCCGCTCTTGCTGGGTTTGTTGTGCACAATCACCAATTAAGATCAGATAGCCTTGTTGGGCTGCGGCATGTTCAATGCCCTGGATGATGTCAGCAAAAAAGGGGTCGCTGATATCTGGCACGATAACCAGAATAGTGCGCGACTCGTTACGTTTAATATTGCGGGATAAAGCGTGAGGAGAGTAACCGACAGCCAGAACAGCTTGCTCCACTTTTTGCCGAGTCACGGTTGAAACCTTTTCAGGGTTCATCAATGCGCGCGATACCGTCGCAGTTGAAACACCTGCCATTTCGGCAACGTCTTTCATGGTGGCCATGGTGAATTCTTTCTTATGTTCCAACGCCTTTCTCCTTGCTCTGGCTCCGAGCCAGCACTCATGCTTAATGCAGGCTTTCCGTCATTCTATACAGATAGTGAGGGCAATTTGTTACCTAATTTGCATTAAAAGTGTGACGGAAGTGGGGTTTTTCGCACTGGCTCGCATAAAGCGGGGTAAACGATTGCTTTATGATGTTACCTGTATCGACAAAATCATGGGCGAGACAGGTAATATTATGGTGACAGTAACGAAAAAGAGGGCGTTAGCTGTCTATGGGATCAACGTCTAATGTCCACTTAACTTTCCGCGCTTGCGGCAAAGTATTGATCAGCGGCTGAGATGTTTTAATCAGTCGTTGCAGTAATTGCCGCGAGGGGTGCTGTAACAATAATTGCCAGCGGAAGCGCCCACCTCGTTTCGCCTGTAATGCCGGAACCGGTCCCATAATCCATAATGCATCATCTTTCAGCGGGCTGGCTTCCAGTAAATTACGTAATTGTTGCAAAAACAGTGCCGATTGCTGGTTATCGTGGTCTTCGCTGCGCACGATGATATGGCTGGTATAAGGCGGTAAAAATACGCTTTTGCGCTCGGCCAGTGCTTGTTTGGCAAAGGCATCGTAGCCCTGTTGCAGCAGGATTTGCAGCAGTGGATGCTCAGGGTGATGGGTTTGTAAGATGACCTCGCCTTGCTTACCTGCTCGGCCAGCACGGCCTGATACTTGCGTGTAGAGCTGCGCAAAGCGTTCTGCCGAACGGAAATCTGCCGAGAATAATGCACCGTCGACATCCAGCAATGCCACCAGAGTCACATCGGGGAAGTGATGACCTTTTGCCAGCATTTGGGTGCCAATCAATATCCGCGCTCCTCCTTGATGTACATCAGCCAGATGCTGTTCCAGCGAGCCTTTGCGGCTGGTGGTATCGCGGTCAATTCGGGTGATCGGCGTGTCTGGGAACAGAGGAGCCAGCTCATTTTCCAACTGTTCGGTACCGACGCCGACTGACACCAGATGTGTTGAGCCACATTTAGGGCATTGTTGTGGCACTGGGCGCTGGCTGTCGCAGTGGTGGCAGCGCAATTGGCGGTAGTTCTGGTGCAGGGTGTAATAGTGGTCACAGCGCTGACATTCTGCTATCCAGCCACACTCATGGCACAGCAGTGCTGGTGCATAACCCCGGCGGTTGAGGAACAGAATCACCTGATTATCGGCCTGCAAATGGGCCTTCATACGTTTTAGTAGCGGTTGAGAAAGGCCGACTTTGAGCGGTAACCCTTTGAGATCTAACAAGTGCTGCACTGCCGGTTTGGCATTACCTGCTCGTTTCGATAGCGTTAACTGGCGATATTTACCCATTTGCACATTATGTAAGGTTTCCAGCGCGGGGGTTGCCGTCCCCATCACGATGGGAATACCTTCTTCGCGCGCACGGAATACCGCTAAATCGCGGGCATGGTAACGCCAGCCTTCTTGCTGTTTATAGGAGCTATCATGCTCTTCATCAATAATGATGACGCCGAGACGGGAGAATGGCGTGAACAGCGCGGAGCGAGTCCCTATGACAATAGCGGCTTCGCCGTTACGCGCTCGTAGCCAGACGGATAAGCGCTCGCTGTCGTTTAAACCGGAATGGAGCACTTCAACTGGCGCATTGAAGCGCTCGCGAAAACGGGCGATAGTTTGCGGTGTTAGGCCAATTTCAGGAACCAAAACCAGCGCCTGACGGCCCTGCGCCAGAATATTTTCCAGCACACTGAGATAAACTTCGGTTTTACCCGAGCCAGTCACCCCGGCCAGCAACCAGGCGGCAAACTGAGTATCTTCACTGCGAATCGCCCCGACGGCGGTGGCTTGCTCGGTATTGAGCCGCAAACGTTCGCCCAACACGGAAAAACCGTTGCGCCAGTCAGTGGTTGCTACTTCTTGTGCCCGCAGGTCAATTAGCCCTTTGCTACGCAATGCTTGCAGCGCACTTTCCGTTAATGCCATTTCATTAACTTGATGGCGATAAACCGGTTTTTGTAATAACGCCGCAAGGGCTTGTTGTTGCTTCGGCGCGCGTTTTAAGCTTTCTGGCGGCGTGGCACGGCCCTGTTCGGTGGCAAACCATTGCCACAAGGGGGCGGATTGTGCGGGCTTCCCCTGGCGCAATAAAATGGGCAACGCGTGGAACAGCACTTCGCCTATCGGATAATGATAGTACTCGGTTGCCCAACAAAGAATGCGCCACAGGCTGGGTGGGAATAAGCTGTCACCGTCCAGCACCGCATCAATAGCTTTGAGTTGTTCAAGGGGAAATGTACTGGTCTCGCTGATACCCACTACAATTCCAATGGCATTACGTTTACCAAATGGCACACTGACGCGAGCACCCACTACCGGGCAGGCCGTGGCACTGTCAAGGCGGTAGTCAAAGGTACGAGCCAGCGGAACGGGTAACGCCACTTGAACAACGGGCATACATTCTTATCCTGCGAAATAAAATGGTATAAATAAAGATTGAACAGTTTACACTGCGTACCTCACAATGTGCGGATTCGATTGCGCGGCTTGGTCAAATTCTGTATTATTCGCCGCCTTTGGTATAATTCGATATCAAATTCTGCTAACAACCGTTGTTTATTTTATCAGCGATTGTTCGTTAGCAATCAACTATTCGTTAACGATAAATTCTTATTTATCAATCGTGTGGTGTCTGGCGGAGTAGGGCTGGATAGCGACACGGCCTAAATATAGAGGTTTTCCATGAAAAAAGGTATCCACCCTAAATACGATTTAGTTACTGCTTCTTGCTCTTGCGGTAACGTTATCAAGATCAACTCTACTGTTGGTCATGACCTGAATCTGGACGTGTGCGGCGAATGCCACCCGTTCTACACTGGTAAGCAGCGTGATGTTGCGACCGGTGGCCGTGTTGACCGCTTTAACAAGCGTTTCAGCGTGCCGGGTGCTAAGAAGTAATTATTGCCCGTCAGACGAAAAAAAGGCCTCCAGGGGCCTTTTTTCATTTCTACTATCAGGTCCAGATTGAACCGGACGGTAGCTGGAAATCAATATTCCCAGGTATCGGGATCAACACCCAATTCACGCATTAAAATCTTCGCGGCTTCCGGGATTTCATCACTGCGTTCTTTGCGCAGATCTTCGTCATTCGGTAGCGGCTGGCCGGTAAATGCATGCAAAAAAGCCTCACACAACAACTCACTGTTGGTGGCATGGCGCAGGTTGTTCACCTGACGGCGAGTCCGTTCATCGGTGAGGATTTTTAAAACCTTCAGCGGAATGGATACCGTAATTTTTTTGACCTGCTCGCTTTTCTTACCGTGTTCAGCGTAAGGGCTGACATACTCGCCGTTCCACTCAGCCATGGGACACCTTAAATTTGTCGGAAAAATACCAAGTTCTGAAAACCGGCCAATTATGCCCGATCTTCGCTGTTCTCACTAAATAAATGTCGATTTTACTAGACTAATGTCACTGAAATAACCTTTTTTGCTATTTATTGATAGCTATTACCTTTCTATGCCATCTTTGTGGTTAAACAAATTCGTGGTTAAACAAGGCACCACTGAAACCTGACTGACATCATAAGGATATCTAAAACCTTTATAATTTTAGCGGTTATTATCCCATTGCTCAATCTATACGCAAAGAAGTTTAGATGTCCAGATGTATTGACGTCCGTAATTTGTGCGTCTACTCTGGCGTAACATTTTCTCGATATCCGGTTGGTGGAAATCCATATGACGCGTAAACAGGCAACCATAGCAGTGCGTAGCGGGTTGAACGATGACGAGCAATACGGCTGCGTTGTCCCCCCGATTCACCTCTCCAGTACCTATAATTTTATCGATTTTAATCAGCCACGCGCCCATGACTATTCTCGTCGCGGTAACCCGACGCGTGATGTGGTGCAGCGGGCATTGGCTGAGCTGGAAGGGGGCGCAGGTGCGGTAATGACCAGCAGTGGGATGTCGGCGATTCATTTGGTCTGCACCACCTTCCTTAAACCCGGCGATCTGCTGGTTGCTCCGCATGACTGTTACGGAGGTAGTTATCGTCTGTTCGATAGCTTAAGCAAACGCGGTGCCTATCGGGTTCTGTTTGTTGACCAGGGCGATGACGTGGCATTGAGTCAGGCATTGGCTGAAAAACCCAAGTTGGTTTTGATTGAAACCCCGAGTAACCCGCTGTTGCGAGTGGTGGATATTGCCGCTATCTGCAAAGCCGCTCATGCCGTCGGCGCATTAACGGTTTGTGATAACACCTTCCTTAGCCCGGCGCTACAGCAGCCGCTGGCTTTGGGGGCGGATCTGGTGGTGCATTCCTGTACCAAATATCTGAACGGTCATTCTGATGTGGTGGCGGGTGCGGTCATTGCCAAAGATCCTGAGTTGGCTGTCGAGCTGGCATGGTGGGCGAATAATATCGGCGTGACCGGTGCGGCATTTGACAGCTACTTGTTATTACGTGGGTTACGCACGCTGTCACCGCGTATGGCTCAACAGCAGCGAAACGCAGATGAAATTGTCCGCTATTTAGAGCAACAGCCTTTAGTGAAAAAGCTGTATCATCCTTCTCTGCCACAACATCCCGGCCACGAAATTGCTCGCCGTCAGCAGTCAGGTTTTGGTGCGATGCTCAGTTTTGAGCTTGATGGTGATGAGCAGGTATTGCGTCGTTTCCTCTCTGCCCTTGAATTATTTACCCTGGCAGAGTCTTTGGGGGGCGTTGAAAGCCTGATTTCCCACGCCGCGACCATGACCCATGCCGGTATGGCGCCAGAAGCGCGCACGGCCGCCGGTATTACTGATAGTTTATTGCGAATTTCCGTGGGTATCGAAGACAGCGAAGATTTGATTGCCGATTTGGAAAATGCTTTCCAGTTGGCGAGACCGAGGTAAGTATGAATGCAACAGCGGTAGCAGCGGCGGTGACCGGCCGTCAACTGCATAAATTTGGTGGTAGTAGTCTTGCGGATGTGAAGTGTTACCTGCGGGTGGCCAATATTATGGCTAACTACAGTCATCCCGGCGACCTTATGGTGGTGTCTGCGGCGGGTAGCACCACAAACCAGCTGATTAGCTGGTTGAAGCTGAGTCAAACTGATCGTCTTTCTGCTCATCAGGTGCAGCAAAACCTGCGTCGTTACCAACATGACTTGATTAGTGGTTTATTGTCGCCAGAAATGGCCGAGCCGTTAATTAGTGAATTTATTCATGATTTGGAACGCCTGGCTGGCCTGTTGGACAACAAAGTCGACGATGCAATCTATGCCGAAGTGGTTGGTCATGGTGAGATTTGGTCGGCCCGCTTGATGTCTGCGGTGTTGAACAAACTCGATATGGATGCCGACTGGCTCGATGCTCGCAGTTTCCTGCGTGCTGAACGTGCGGCACAGCCACAAATCGACGAAGGCCGTTCATATCCGTTGTTGCAGCAATTAATGGCACAACACCCACACCAACGTCTGGTAGTGACGGGGTTTATTTCGCGCAATAACGCCGGTGAAACTGTGTTGTTGGGGCGTAACGGCAGTGACTACTCGGCCACTCAGGTTGGGGCGCTGGCAGGGGTCGAACGGGTCACCATCTGGAGTGATGTGGCGGGGGTATACAGTGCTGACCCGCGCAAAGTGAAAGATGCTTGTTTGTTACCTTTACTGCGGCTGGATGAAGCCAGTGAACTGGCTCGGTTGGCAGCTCCGGTACTGCATACCCGTACCCTACAGCCGGTTTCCGGCAGCGATATTGATTTACAACTGCGTTGTAGCTATCAGCCAGAACAGGGCTCAACCCGTATTGAGCGGGTGCTGGCTTCCGGGTCAGGTGCCAAAATTGTCACCAGTCACGATGATGTCTGCCTGATCGAATTACAGATTGCCGGCCACCATGATTTCTCGCTGGCACAGAAAGAGATCGATTTACTGCTCAAACGCGCGCAAATCAAGCCGCTGGCTACCGGTATTCATCCTGATCGTAATCTATTGCAACTTTGCTATACCTCCGAAGTGGTTAACAGCGCATTAAGAGTGCTGGAGGATGCCACGCTGCCAGGGAAATTATCTCTGCGCGAGGGGTTGGCTCTGGTCGCTTTGGTCGGCGCTGGGGTCAGCAAGAACCCATTGCATAGCCACCGTTTCTATCAACAACTGAAAGATCAGCCCGTCGAGTTTATTTGGCAGGCGGAAGATGGCATCAGTATGGTTGCGGTGCTGCGTCTCGGGCCGACTGAGCACTTGATTCAGGGCTTACACCAATCACTGTTCCGTGCAGAGAAGCGCATCGGTTTGATGCTGTTTGGTAAAGGCAATATTGGTGCTCGCTGGTTGGAGCTATTTGCCCGTGAGCAGAAGAATATCTCAGCTCGCAGTGGTTTTGAGTTCGTGCTAGCCGGTGTGGTAGATAGCCGCCGTAGTTTGTTAAGTTATGACGGGCTGGACGCTAGCCGGACGCTGGCATTTTACGATGATGAAGCTAAAGAGCAGGATGAAGAATCCTTGTTCTTGTGGATGCGCGCGCACCCATTTGATGATTTGGTGGTGTTGGATGTGACCGCCAGTGAGTCACTTGCTGAGCAGTATCTGGATTTCGCCAGCTATGGTTTCCACGTTATCAGCGCCAATAAATTAGCCGGAGCCTCCAGCAGCAATAATTACCGCCAAATCCGTGATGCTTTTGCTAAAACTGGCCGCCACTGGTTGTATAACGCCACGGTGGGCGCGGGGTTACCGGTCAACCATACCGTGCGCGATTTGCGCGATAGCGGCGACAGTATTCTGGCGATCAGCGGTATTTTCTCTGGCACTCTGTCCTGGCTGTTCTTGCAATTTGACGGCACGGTGCCCTTTACCGAGCTGGTGGATCAAGCCTGGCAACAGGGCTTGACCGAACCGGATCCGCGTGTCGATCTCTCCGGGCAAGACGTGATGCGCAAGCTGGTGATTTTAGCTCGTGAAGCCGGTTACGACATTGAACCGAATCAGGTGCGGGTGGAGTCGCTAGTCCCTGCGGGTGCCGATGTTGGTTCCGTAGATCAATTTTTTGAGAATGGCGAAGCATTGAATCAGCAAATGATTCAGCGCTTAGAAGCAGCCAATGAAATGGGTCTGGTGCTCCGGTACGTCGCGCGCTTTGATGCCAATGGTAAGGCGCGAGTGGGCGTTGAAGCAGTACGTGCTGATCATCCGTTAGCTTCGTTGCTGCCATGCGATAACGTTTTTGCCATCGAGAGCCGTTGGTATCGCGATAACCCGTTGGTTATTCGTGGCCCAGGGGCAGGGCGCGATGTTACTGCCGGTGCTATTCAGTCTGATTTAAACCGCCTGTCCCAGCTGTTGTAATCTGCACTTATTCGCCTTCTCTGCCTATCGCAGGGGAGGCGAAATCACCATATTTCTTGCTGCATGAATTTTCCGCGCATTGAGTGTGAATATTAATCATCGTTCTAAACTTATTTAAAAGTTGACTCTTTAGCCAACTTCGGTCATTTTCTATTTAGACGTCTAAACGTATAGACGCTTATAAAATGACAGATAACATAAGTCGTCAAAATGATGACAATAGGCAATGGGGTAACAGGGTATGAGTTTTTTCCACGCAAACCAGCGGGAAGCGCTGAATCAAAGTTTGGCAGAGCTGCAAGGCCAGATTAATGTTTCTTTTGAGTTTTTCCCGCCGCGTACCAGCGAGATGGAAGATACCCTGTGGAGCTCGATTGACCGACTGAGCACTCTGAAACCAAAATTTGTCTCAGTGACTTATGGTGCTAACTCCGGTGAACGCGATCGTACTCATAGCATCATCAAAGGAATTAAAGAGCGCACCGGCCTTGAAGCGGCTCCACATCTGACCTGTGTTGATGCTTCTCCTACTCAGTTACGTGAAATAGCCACTGATTACTGGAATAGCGGTATTCGCCATATCGTGGCGCTGCGCGGCGATTTACCGCCCGACAGTGGCAAGCCAGAAATGTATGCTTCTGATTTGGTCGGTTTATTGAAAGATGTCGGTGATTTTGATATCTCAGTTGCCGCTTATCCAGAAGTGCACCCTGAAGCCAAAAGCGCGCAAGCTGACCTGATTAACCTGAAACGCAAGATTGATGCCGGTGCCAACCGCGCTATCACTCAGTTTTTCTTTGATGTTGAAAGTTACCTGCGTTTTCGTGACCGCTGTGTAGCGACGGGTATTGATGTTGAGATTGTGCCGGGTATCTTGCCAGTATCTAACTTTAAACAGCTCCAGCGCTTCGCCACCATGACCAATGTGCGGGTACCTAATTGGATGACCACTATATTTGAAGGGCTGGATAACGACCCTGAGACGCGCAAAATGGTCGGTGCATCAGTAGCGATGGATATGGTGAAGATTCTTAGCCGCGAAGGGGTGAAGGATTTCCATTTCTACACCTTAAATCGGGCAGAATTGAGTTATGCCATTTGCCATACGCTGGGGGTGAGGCCGTAATTTTTTAAAGGGGCGGTGGCCCCTTTTTATTGTGATTTATTTTGGTGATTGGTGATTGGTGATTGGTGATCCGATTCGGTTGTTAAAGCTCCGAGTTTTCTTAGCCTCTGATGAACCAACCGTCAAAGGAGCCATAAGCATGGCCCCTTGTGCAATCCCGCGCTTCGCACGTATCGCCTGCCTACTTCGTGGGTTCCCTTCTTCATCATTCCGCTGACGGACCGCCGTGATTCATCTCCTGCTCGGTTGAGGCGACGGGGATTAAGTGGTCACTGAACGAATATCAACCGAAACCTGATTCGGTCTGAGTTAGTTCATAACAACCGAACTGGAGTACCCGTCAATATCAACCGAACATCTCATTACCAACAGCCAAAAGATAAAAAGGGGAATCTCTTCCCCATAAAATCAATGACTAACCGGTATTACGCATCCCTGCTGCCACCCCAGCGATGGTCACCATCAATGCTTGCTCAACGCGGGCATCAGGGTGTTCTTGTTGGCGTGAACGGTGCAACAGTTCGGCTTGCAACACGTTTAATGGGTCGGTATAGACGTTACGCAGCGCAATCGACTCGGCAATCCACGGCAAATCAGCCATCAAGTGATCATCGTTGGCAATGGCCAGCACCACTTTAATATCAGATGCCAGTTGGTCGCGTAATTGCTGTCCTAATGGCCACAATGACTTATCCACCAGACGTTGGTCATAATATTCGGCCAGCCACAAATCGGCTTTGGCAAACACCATTTCCAGCATACCAATGCGGGTTGAGAAGAACGGCCAGTCACGACACATGGTGGCTAATACTTCTTTCTTACCGGCATCGATGGCTTTCTGTAAACCGGCACCGGCACCCAGCCAGGCCGGTAACATCAGGCGGTTTTGTGTCCAGGCGAAGATCCACGGAATAGCACGCAGGCTTTCCACCCCGCCATTCGGGCGGCGTTTGGCTGGGCGCGAACCCAATGGCAGCTTGCCCAATTCCAGTTCAGGGGTGGCGGCGCGGAAGTAAGGCACGAACTGTGGATTTTCACGCACATAGCCGCGATACATCTCACAAGAGGCATCAGACAGAATATCCATCACCTCATTCCACTCTTTCTTCGGTTCCGGCGGCGGTAACAAATTGGCTTCCAGCACCGCACTGGCATACAGGGCCAGACTGCTGATGGTGACTTCCGGCAGACCAAACTTAAAGCGAATCATCTCGCCTTGTTCAGTGACACGTAAGCCGCCTTTCAGGCTGCCCGGAGGCTGAGAAAGCAGCGCGGCATGGGCGGGTGCACCACCGCGGCCGATAGAACCGCCGCGACCATGGAACAGTGTCAGGGAGATACCGGCTTTCTCGCAGGTTTTGATTAATGCATCTTGCGCCCGATATTGCGCCCAGGACGCGGCCATCACACCGGCGTCTTTCGCTGAGTCAGAATAGCCAATCATCACCATCTGCTTGCCTTGGATCAGGCCGCGATACCAGTCGATATTCAGTAACTGGGTCATCACGTCGTCCGCATTGTTCAGGTCATCGAGTGTTTCGAACAATGGCGCGACTGGCAGAGTGAATGGGCAGCCGGCTTCTTTCAGCAGCAAATGCACCGCCAGCACATCCGATGGCACTTTCGCCATGGAAATCACATAAGCGGCGATAGAACCTTGCGGCGCTTCGGCAATCACCCGGCAGGTTTCCAACACTTCTTGGGTATCGGCACTGGGTTCCCATTTCAGCGGAACCAGTGGACGTTTGGAATTCAGTTCGCGGATCAGGAAGGCTTGTTTGTCCGCTTCAGACCAGCTTTCATAATCACCGAGGCCCAGATAGCGGGTCAGTTCAGCAATAGCATCGGTATGACGGGTGCTTTCCTGACGCACATCGATACGCACCAATGGCACACCAAAGCAGCGCACACGGCGCAAGGTATCGAGTAACTGGCCGTTGGCGATGATTTCCATGCCACAAGCTTTCAGGGATTGATAACAAGCGTATAGCGGATCCCATAGTTGGTCATTGCTGACCAGCAAATCTGTTGGTGGCAATACGCGCTCGCCCTTCAGACGTGCTTCCAGATAAGCCTGAGTATTGGTCAACTGAGTACGCACGCGTTTCATCAGTTCACGATAAGGTTCGAGCACCTCTTCGCCGCCCGCCAATTCACGCAGTTCCGGCGTACATTCCGACATGGAAAGCTCTGACACCAATACCTGAATATCGCGCAGGAATAAATCGGTCGCTTTCCAGCGGCTCAGTAATAGCACATGGCGGGTAATTTCAGCGGTAACATTTGGGTTACCGTCACGGTCGCCACCCATCCATGAAGTGAAGCGGATCGGCACCGCTTCTACCGGCAAGCGGTAATCGAGGGAGTTTTGCAACTGCTCGTTAAATTCACGCAGGAAAGCTGGCACACCTTCCCATAAGCTGTTTTCAACCACCGCAAAGCCCCATTTGGCTTCATCAACCGGGGAAGGGCGGATTTTACGAATTTCGTCGGTATGCCATGATTGTGCGACTAACTGCCGCAAACGACGCATGATCTTGTTGCGTTCGTAATCGGCTAAATCATTGTGATCCAACTGGCTCAGGCAGGTATTCACTTCAACCAGTTTATGAATCAAGGTACGGCGGGTAATTTCAGTTGGGTGAGCCGTTAGCACCAGCTCAATGGATAGCTCATCAACCGCGCTGCGCATGTCTTGCTCACTCAGCTTTTTGTCTTTTAAGCGGGTGAACAGTTGGGCCAGGGCTTCCGGGTTACTTGCGGCTTCACCATGCGGCGAAATGCTGTGATATTGCTCTGCCGTATTCGTCAGATTGAGGAATTGGCTAAAAGCACGGGCGACCGGAAGCAGTTCGTCGTTGGATAAATTTTGCAGTGTCGTCAGTAGCTCCTGACGGCTCGCTTCATTACCGGCACGCGAAGATTTAGATAATTTACGGATGGTTTCTACTTTTTCAAGGATGTGTTCACCAAGCGCTTCCTTGATGGTGTCCCCGAGTAGCGTACCGAGCATACTGACGTTACTTCGCATTGCGGAATATTGTTCGTTCATATGATTTCTTTTAGTACCCTTCGTAACTTGATGAGTATGTAAATTAATTTCACCCAAGAAGCTGAGATGGACAAATCCACTCGCCACGTTCAATTCCATACCCCAATTGACACTATTTTCAGCAAAAAAACATCATTTTTGGGGATATTTCTGAAATTTAATTACCAGAGGCAGGTTATCAGTCTTTCTAATGGGCAAAATTGATCACCTACCCCATAAGAGGTAACTATTGCTGGCAGAAATGATCGACTAATTGACCAATCAGCTCACGAGTGGGTTCGATAAAGGCCATGTCGATAAATTCGTCCGGCTGATGGGCTTGATTGATGGAGCCGGGCCCTAGCACCAATGTCGGGCAAATTTGCTGAATAAACGGGGCTTCGGTGCAGTAGTTCACCACTGCCGTGCGCTCACCCAGTAATTCCTCGATAATCCCGACCATATGATGATCTGTCGGACATTCATAGCCCGGAATCGGTGGATGCAGCTGGTCAATACTCAAGCGACCCGGCCAGCGGGCACTGACGGGGGCCAGTGCTTCAGCCATCAATTCATCCAGATCACTTAATGTCAGCCCCGGCAACGGGCGGATATCCATATGTAATTCACAGCAAGCACAGATACGGTTCGCAGCATCACCGCCATTAATATGGCCGAAATTCATTGTCGGATAAGGGATAGCAAATGCCGGGTTGTTATAACGCTCTTGCAAAGTAGTACGCAGCTTCATTAGCTCGGTAATAGATTCATGCATCAAATCAATAGCATTAACGCCACGCGCCGGATCACTGGAATGGCCGGACTGACCGGTAATACGAATCGCATTGGAAATATGGCCTTTGTGCGCGCGCACCGGTTGCAGTGATGTTGGCTCACCGATAATGGCAAAGTCAGGGCGTAATTGGGTGGAAGCGGCAAAATAGCGTGCGCCCGCCATGGTTGTCTCTTCATCGGCGGTGGCGAGAATATAGAGCGGCTTACTCAATGTACTGGCATCGATATCACGCACCGCATCAAGAATAAAGGCAAAGAAGCCTTTCATGTCGGCAGTACCCAGACCATACAATTTATTGTCATGCTCGGTCAGAGTGAAAGGGTCGCGAGTCCAGCGGCCTTCATCGTAAGGTACGGTATCAGTATGACCTGCCAGGAGCAGCCCGCCGCTGCCCTCTCCGCTGCTTTTTTTGCCAACAGAGTTTTCACCAATAGAGGCAAGCAGATTGAATTTGTGGCGTGTATCCGGTACCGGCTGGATTTCGATGCGAAAACCCAGATCAGCAAACCATCCGGCCAACAAGTTGATTAACGCCTCATTACTTTGATCGAGGGCGCTATCGGTTGCGCTGATCGATGGCGTTGCGATTAGCGCCCGATACAGCTCAATAAATGGAGGTAATTTCATCTTCACTGTTGACAGCCTTTGGTTAGGGTAGTATCAATATTCATGCATTAATTATGAATAAAAATACATTAAGCTTGAGCGTAAGGGAACCTAAAAACACCCTTAAATTTACGAAAATGTCAATGCTCAATCACGTGGGGGAACAGTAAAACCTTGCTGAGAACCCAAATGCCGGTTTTGACTACTTATGTCTTTATACCGAATAACATTTTTATCCCCAAAGCACGAAGGGCAAGGTGAACTGAACCCATGTTGAATACGCTAATTGTTGGTGCCAGTGGTTATGCCGGAGCTGAGCTTACGGCTTACCTGAATCGTCACCCACATATGAACATAACCGGTTTAACGGTTTCAGCGCAAAGTACAGATGCAGGGAAATTACTTTCTGATCTGCATCCGCAGCTAAAAGGCATTATCGATCTTCCGTTACAACCCTTGCTGGATGTGGCTCAAGCGGCAAAAGGTGTGGATGTTGTCTTCCTCGCCACCGCTCATGAGGTCAGCCATGATTTAGCGCCACAATTCCTGGCAGCAGGTTGTGTGGTATTCGACCTCTCCGGTGCATTCCGGGTTCAGGATGCGGGGTTTTATAGTCAATATTACGGTTTTGAGCATCAACATGCCGATTGGTTGGATAAAGTGGTCTATGGATTAGCTGAATGGCAGGCTGAGCAAATTAAGCAGGCCCAATTGATCGCGGTCCCAGGTTGTTATCCCACCGCATCCCAGCTAGCACTTAAACCGCTGGTAGAGGGTGGTTTGCTCAATGATGCGCAGTGGCCCGTGATTAACGCCGTCAGCGGTGTTAGTGGCGCGGGGCGCAAAGCCAGCATTGGCAACAGTTTCTGTGAAGTGAGTTTGCAACCCTATGGTTTGTTTAATCATCGTCATCAGCCGGAAATTGTCGCCCACCTTGGTACTCCAGTGATTTTTACCCCGCACTTGGGGAATTTCGCTCGCGGTATTTTGGCGACCATTACCTGCCGTCTGAATGCGGGCGTGACAGCACAAGATATCGCTGAGGCATACCATAATGCCTATCAGGATAAGCCACTGGTTCGGCTCTATAAGCAAGGCGTACCGGCGCTAAAAGCGGTGGTGGGTCTACCTTTCTGTGATATCGGTTTCTCTGTACAGGGTGAACATTTAATTATTGTCGCGACAGAAGATAACCTGCTGAAAGGCGCGGCGGCCCAGGCGGTGCAATGCATGAATATACGTTTTGGCTTTGCGGAAACCCAATCTCTGTTGTGAGCAATAAAACGCTAAGCAGCAGAGGTTGTAACCGAGTCGGAACTGACATTTTTTCTAATTATATTGAGGCGAAACATGATAAACCCGTTGGTCATTAAATTAGGTGGCGTGTTGCTCGACAGCGAAGAAGCGCTGGAACGCCTGTTTACTGCATTGGTGACCTATCGTGAGAAGCATGAGCGCCCGCTGGTGATTATGCACGGTGGTGGTTGTTTGGTTGATGATTTGATGAAAAAACTTGCGTTGCCGGTGGTGAAGAAAAACGGCCTGCGTGTGACGCCAGCAGATCAAATTGACATTATTACCGGTGCATTAGCGGGTACCGCCAACAAAACATTGCTGGCCTGGGCGGTTAAACATGACATCAATGCTGTTGGCTTATGCTTGGGTGATGGTCATACCGTGTCGGTCACCCCGCTGGATACGACACTTGGCCATGTGGGCAAAGCCGAAGCTGGCTCACCGGCTTTAGTACAAACCTTACTGGCCGCAAATTACATGCCTATCATCAGCTCTATTGGTATTACTAAAGAGGGTAGTCTGATGAACGTAAATGCCGATCAGGCAGCGACTGCATTGGCCGCGACATTGGGAGCCGATTTAATTTTGCTGTCGGATGTCAGTGGGATTTTAGATGGCAAAGGCCAGCGCATTGCTGAAATGACCGCACAAAAAGCGGAGCAATTAATTGCGCAGGGCATCATCACGGACGGCATGGTGGTGAAAGTGAATGCGGCGCTGGATGCGGCTCGCTCATTGGGCCGTCCGGTGGATATCGCCAGTTGGCGTCATGCGGATCAGTTACCCGCATTGTTTAATGGTGAGCCGATCGGTACACGTATTCTGGCTTAATACTGTTTATTTTATTATAAATTTTTATAACCCAAAGTCATTGGCATTACAGGTAGGCAGCAAGTGAACTCATCCCGATGAGCTGACATGAGTCAGTGATTCGGGTGAGCGAGCGCAGCTAACAACCCTGTAGCTTCAAGGACGAAGGGGAGAACTTAAGGAAGAAAGATTATGGCATTGTGGGGCGGACGGTTCAGTCAGGCGGCAGATCAGCGTTTTAAGCAATTTAACGATTCCCTGCGGTTTGATTACCGACTGGCAGAGCAGGATATTATCGGTTCTGTTGCCTGGTCGAAAGCACTGGTCACGGTCGGCGTTTTAACGGCGGCAGAACAGCAACAACTTGAGCAGGCGCTCTCCGTTTTATTAGAGGAAGTTCAGGCCGATCCACAGGCTATTTTGAACAGTGATGCGGAAGATATTCACAGTTGGGTAGAAACCAAACTGATCGATAAAGTTGGTGATTTAGGCAAAAAACTGCATACCGGGCGCAGCCGTAACGATCAGGTGGCAACTGACCTGAAGTTGTGGTGCAAATTGCAGATAACCGAATTGAAAACCGCCGTGCAGCAATTGCAACAAGCGCTGGTTATCACTGCCGAAGCCAATCAGGATGCCGTGATGCCGGGTTATACCCATTTGCAGCGTGCTCAACCTGTGACCTTTGCACACTGGTGTCTGGCCTATGCTGAAATGCTGGCTCGTGATGAAAGCCGCCTGCAAGATACCTTGAAACGCCTGGATGTCAGCCCGTTAGGCAGTGGCGCTTTAGCTGGAACGGCCTACGCTATTGATCGCGAACAACTGGCGGGTTGGTTAGGTTTTGCTTCGGCTACTCGTAATAGCCTGGACAGTGTTTCTGACCGTGACCATGTGTTGGAATTACTGTCTGATGCCAG
The DNA here is from genome assembly GCF_030433455.1 of Yersinia sp. 22-579. Lineage (NCBI taxonomy): Bacteria > Pseudomonadati > Pseudomonadota > Gammaproteobacteria > Enterobacterales > Yersiniaceae > Yersinia > Yersinia sp. 22-579. The sequence goes on from NZ_JAUJTZ010000025.1 coordinate 26,597, forward strand.
TATTGGTATGGTGCATTTGTCCCGTTTTGCTGAAGATTTGATTTTCTTCAACAGCGGTGAAGCTGCTTTCGTTGATTTATCGGATCGTGTTACGTCTGGCTCTTCCTTGATGCCGCAAAAGAAAAATCCAGATGCGCTGGAATTAATCCGTGGGAAATGTGGCCGGGTACAGGGTGCATTGACTGGGATGATGATGACGCTCAAAGGCCTGCCTCTGGCATATAACAAAGACATGCAAGAAGACAAAGAAGGCCTGTTTGATGCGCTCGATACCTGGCTTGACTGCTTGCATATGGCGGCGCTGGTACTGGATGGCATTCAGGTGAAACGCCCCCGTTGCAAAGAAGCGGCTGAGCAAGGTTATGCCAATGCGACTGAGTTAGCTGATTATCTGGTCGCCAAAGGTGTGCCATTCCGTGAGGCACACCATATTGTTGGTGAAGCGGTGGTTGAGGCTATTCGTCAGGGGAAAGCATTAGAGGCTTTATCACTAAGTGACTTGCAAAAATTCAGTGCAGTCATTGGCGATGATGTTTATCCGATTCTGGCATTGCAATCTTGTTTAGATAAGCGTGTTGCTAAAGGCGGTGTTTCACCTCAACAAGTCGCATCGGCCATTGCCGAGGCTAAAGCGCGTTTATTTTAATTCGCAGAGTATTGGTTAATGTTGCAGCGGGCCACAATTAATGTGGCCCGTTTTGCGTTATAAATACTTAAATATATTTTATTCGTTACTGGTTTTATTTAAAAAACTTTAATCCGCGTAACAGCTATCGCTATTTATTCATTATTTATTTCTTCTATTAAATCAATGCCATCAGTAACCTGCTATTTTATTCTTAATAGACAGTTGAGTTTATAACCACAAATGATTATGATAATCATTATCAAATAATGGCGATATAGTAAAACCTCTACTAGCATTAAAAAATTAAATGAATATTACTTAGGTGAAATAACAGTAGATCTTACTGAAAAATATTATTGAATCCTCTAATAAAGTAACTACTTTATTTTTAAATTTAATGCCCCATTTATTTGATGACGTAACTTATTTACTTCATGGCAAATAACATCATTTCTATTACCGGATACTTTATATTATTTGGCGGTAATCCTATGGCAACGTTTTATTGTGAAAACCATTAGGTGAATGACTAATAATTAATGGATTTATTATTTATATACTAATAAGGATGAAATCTCATAAATGGATAATATAGTTAGAGGTCGCAGAACAACAATAAATAAAATCACATTTGGTCTATTTTTGGCATTAACAACACAAGGTTATTCGCAGAGAGTGAATGCTGAAACCGCCGTCGAAACCTCCCATGAACATGATCTGGTATTAGATGAGTTAAAAGTGGAGGGAACCAGTAACGCCCATGAGGGTGACTGGGTTTACGATGAACTCCACTCTGTTAGTGAAATCTCTCGCGAACAGCTCGATAGTCGACCAGCTCGCCATGCGGCGGATATATTGGAACAAACCTCCGGTGTCTATTCCAGCGTTAGCCAACAAGACCCTGCACTTTCAGTGAATATTCGTGGCATTCAGGATTATGGCCGCATCAATATGAATATTGATGGCATGCGGCAAAATTTTATGAAAAGCGGCCATGGGCAACGCAACGGTGTGATGTATATCGATCCGGAAATACTGGATAATGTGGTGATTGAACGAGGAGCGACTAACGGTATTGGTAGTGTAGGAACAATTGGCGGTATTGTGACTTTTAATACTCTTAATGCCAGAGAATTTTTGGCATCGGGTAAGGGAATTGGCGGGCGTGTTCGCGCCATGAGCGGAACTAACGGTACTCAGTTTATTGGTAGTAGTGTACTAGCATTAGGAAATGAACGTGGTGATCTATTATTGGCTGTCAGTGAACGTAATTTAAAAGAATATTGGCCTGGCCGTCGGGGGAATCTTGGTATTATTCGTCTTGGTGCAGGATTTGGTACGGAAAATATAGAGGTGCATGAGTTAATAAAGAAAAAAAAAGTCTCTTTTACTGACTATAAGATTCATTCACAAATAGCCAAATTGGGCTGGAATATATCTGCCGATCAGCGCCTGATGCTCAGCTATCTCCAAGCCCAAATACACAGCCCCAATGCAGGAATGTTCACAACCCTTAGAAACACGAAAGGCGTAGGAACGGTAGAAGAATATGGTTGGGTAAGCAGTAGTGTCAGTGATGTAAAGAACCGTAATATCGGGCTGGATTATAGCCTCAAACCGGAGCATATCCCCTGGTTGAATCTGGCGGCAAAAATTTATTATGTCGATACCGATGATCAAACCGATACCCACAATTCTGACAGCGTTAATCGCAGGAAATTCTGGACCCAAACTCAACTAGCCACTCATGGTTTACAACTGCAAAACACCAGTTTATTTACCCCCGCCGATCAACATCAATTAGCACTCCACTATGGCCTAGAGTGGTTTAGTGACCGCTCCCGAGGCAATACTACCAATAACTATCTAGGGGGGTTACTCCCAGCAGGTCAAAGTGCACATGGGCTAACGCCGCCCGGTAAGCGTGCGATGACCAGCACTTTTGCCCAGCTTAACTACAATTACAGTGATTGGCTCCGGTTGGAAGGGGGGTTGCGTTACGATCAGTTCCATTTACAGGGCAGTACCTGGCTACTAACAAGGTCTTATATTGCAGAATATACCGCTCTAAATCCTTGTGATCGAAACAGACCAAATATACTTGAGCAGGTTTACGAAGAAAAGGATCGGTGTTCAAGTAACAGACATTCAATAATGGTGTGGGATGTCGATCGTCGCGAACAGCGATTTTCTCCGACTGCGGCTTTGGGTATCAAACCGGGTGTACAGTGGTTGGAATTTTTTGGCACTTACGGTAAATCCTGGCGGCCGCCGGCGATCACCGAGGTACTGGCCAGCGGTACCTCCAACGGCCATGCTTGGAATTTACCCAATCCTTTCTTAGCATCTGAGCGCTCGAAAGCGTGGGAAGCGGGCTTTAATATTCAGCAACAAAATCTGTTTATTGATGAAGATCGCCTTGTTGCTAAAGTGGCATACTTTGATACTCGCGTCGCCAATTATATCAATCTTGAACTCGCTAAGCAGCCGCCAAAAATGGGGTGGCCGGATTTTTCTAAGGCAGCCTATATTAATAACTTATTATCAACTCGCTTTCGCGGGTTGGAATATCAATTAAGTTATGATGTTGGTGTTTTTTATATTAATGCTAATTATACCCGAATGATTGGCTTAAATAGTCTTTGTTCACGCCATGCCTGGTTGGGGGGGGTGCATAAATTTCAGAGGGATAGTCAAAGGAGAGTGTATTTCATAGAGGATGAAAGAAGAAGTAATATTATAAACTGTATGCCTGCGAGTAATATATTTGGTTCATCGGCTTATTTGCCCGGTGACCGTGGTAGTTTAACGTTAGGTGGAAGAATTTTTGATAAAAAGCTATATATCGGCACCATTATTCGTTATAACAAAGGACACCAAGATTATGCGGCGTTGGATCCATTAAAGAGTACAAACTCACATGGTCATGGTATCGTGGCTCACATTGCCGACTGGCCGAAATATACCGTATTTGATCTTTATGCCAGTTATGAGCTAACGAATAATTTAACCTTGCGTAGTTCAATAGATAATATTACTGATCGTGCTTATGTAGTTAGTTATGGCGATTCTCTTGCTACCTCACCAAGTCGAGGACGAACTATTCAGGGCGGATTTGAATATAGGTTTTAGTTTTATTTATTTAATATAAGTACTAAATATAAATATTGAACATAACATATTTAATAAAGTCTTCAGGTGAATAATCATTTTACCTGTTGTTCTCTGTAACTCATGACGAGTTACAAAATCACTGTTAACCCTAAATTCTAAATAATGGTTGTTAACACTAAATAAAGTAAGGATATATTATGACTGTAACAATTAAATATAATAGCCAACTGGCCGAATCTACCATCTCTTCTTATATGAAAGACTGGACTGAAAAAAACGGCAATATTACTACTGCCACCGACAAGGTGTATGGTCAATTCGCTGACGCAACTATGGGTGCTGGTAACCAGTATTCTATGGGCAGTTCTCATCAGGCAGATACTGGGATGATTCTGGAAGGCGCTTTGGTGTACAATTTCCAGCAACATGTTTTCTACGGCACAATGGAAAGTTTAGAGCTGGGCGAGGTGTTTGTCCCTAATGAAGGTGGGCTTGGTCGGCATTTCGAACTACCGCAACTGAAAGTGAGTGGGCTGGATGTTACCAGCACTTTGGGTGAGGCTAGAGAAGGCGAAGTGCATAAATCTGTACGTGGCTTACAGGAAGGTAATCCAGACCCAATGTTAGCACTATTGAAGACCATAGGCATTGATGTGGATACCCAACTGAAAGATATGGCAATCGCCAGCCAATTCGAAGTTATGGCATCAGATATGCCAATGATTGATACCGTTGGTGTAGTTGAAAGCAGTGATATGTTATTAGCTGCTTAAGTAAGACTTCCGGAAAAGGATTTTCTGGTCGAATCTAGCTGTTGTGCGATAAATGTTAGTGTACTTGTAATATATGTAATAAGTGTAAGTGCGCCATCGCCGTACTTTGCTATATTGGGTGCGGCGGTGGTTCATATTTTATAAAAGGATATTTATATGACAATCACTATTAAATATCAGGAAGAATTTAAAAACGAAACTATTTCATCTTATACTCACTGGTGGGCCTATGACTTTGGTGATATTGCGTTGGAGTCGAGTGAAAATGAATATCATCTTTACTCGGCTGGGCCAAATCCTCCCACCGTTGGTGTGAAATATGCAATTCAAAGCACTTCCCCTCAAAGTAAAACTGCCATAGTGATGGAATCTAAGGGAATGCACGCGGCGATGGTATTTGAAACTAATGGAGTCAAGATATCAACGGAACCTACTTTAATTCCCGGTGAGAGTGAAGGTTTACAGTTTGGTAATTATTTAATCCCTATTCCAAATGCTGATTTAGACGATTATCAATGTAATCAACTGCAACTCCAACAAGTGCAACTGGAGTTCCGTGGGTTAGCTATTTCGGATGACATTGATATTTCGATATTTGAAGTGATTTTTTCGATGCTTATCAATGATGTATATCCAAGTAATAATGTTCTTGGTGTATACGGCCTGCTAAGGGGAAACAATGCTCCCATATTGGAAATCCTCAAATCCCAAGGTGTAGATGTCAACACACCATTTAAAGATTTAGCCATTGCCAGCCAGTTTGAGATTACGACTGACACACCAATTATTGAAATAGTGGGCACAACCGATGGGGGCGATATATTATTAGCTGCTTAAATTATTCTCTGGCCTAATGCTGGGCTATATATTAGTCATAAATTAAAAGGATATTGTTATGACAATAACTATTAAATATCAGAGTCAATTAGCAGAATACTCAATTTCTCATTCCATTTACCAATGGACTACGGCTTATGGTGACTTGATACAGACACCAGATTCGTTTAAACCTTATGGTACATTATCCAGTCATATTGACGATAATAATAATGAAACTATTCAGGTTGAATTTAAAAGCTTTTATGAGAGTCATGCAGCAATGATTATTGGTGGTGATCGGCTTTATCAAGGTGGCGATGCTCTTATTATGGAAAAACAGATACGAGTATTAGAGTTTGGTGAGTCACTTATACCTAATTCGGAGAATACGGGTAAACAACTTCAACATCTACAACTGAAATTGGACGGTTTAAATATTGAAAATGATTTTTATCCTTCACTGTGTTCAATATCGCAAGCATTTGATGCAGGGCCAGCTAATCCTTACCAGGGGGGGATAGATCACGGCACGTATAATTTGTTGAGAGGTAATGCTACCCCAATGTTGGAAATTCTAAAATCTCAGGGTATTGATGTAGATTCTCCACTTAAAGATATAGCTATTGCCAGCCAATTTGAAGTGGTTGTTGATATACCCATTATTGATACAGTGGGAGCCGCTGATAGTAGCGAAATATTGTTAGCCGCGTAAATGGCTCGCTATCAAATAATGAAATACACAGTCATAAATTAAAAGGATATTATTATGACAGTAACTATAAGATATAGCGAAAATATAAAAGATGAAACTATCTATTCATATACCCACAAATGGATAGCTGATTTTAATATACCCACCGAAGAGGGTTCTAATTTCGGAGGTTTTCATGGTCTTAAAGACTCTATCACCAGACAGTTCGAACAATTCTCGGTGACGAATACTTCAGGAGATAAAGCCACAATAATTCTAAGTGGGGAAATAAGCTTTAATTTATGTCATAGGGCTATTTACGGCAAAGTGGAAAGTTTGGAACTAGGTAAAGAAGGGCTTATCCAAAATGAGGGGGATAATGCTATAATTGAGAAACATTTGGTGGAGCCTCAACTGATACTTAATAATTTAAGTATCATCGGTGAGTATGATGATTTTAAAATAACCGCCGAAAACCGAAAAAATGACATTCATCAGATAGGATTTAATTTAAAAAAAGACAATGCAGATATACTCTTGGAAATATTAAAAAATCAAGGTGTTGATGTCAATACGCCACTTAAAGATATGGCGAGTGCCAACCAGTTTAATATACCAGTCATTGATACCTTGGGTACAAATGACAGCAATGAAATATTATTGGCTGCTTAATTAAAGGTGTTAGCGAGTGATTATCTGGCTGGATAAATAATGCCACCACGATACAACCCTATACTTACTACAGTGGTGGTTATAATTATGGAAATTAACTTTCCTATGAATTTATATATTCGGATAAGCAATTTTTTTGCAAAAATTAAAATTGGCCACCAGTAATTTTACGATTAAATGTTTTCAGTATGGAAATGGATGCCATGAAGTCACAAAAAACGATCGACCTTTCTTCGGATTCGCTGACAATTCTTTCCGTTCTGGCCAGTCACAAGAAGAGCCTGTGGGGGATAGGACTTTTTACAGCAGTAATTAATCTTTTGATGTTAGCCCCCGCGATTTATATGTTGCAAGTTTATGATCGGGTTCTGGCATCAGCTAATACCATGACATTGTTGATGCTCACTATTTTGGTTCTGGGAATATTTGTATTTATTGGCTTACTTGAGTGGATTCGTAGTGCGATAGTCATTCGGCTCGGTACCCGTATTGATATGCAACTTAATCAACGAGTTTTTAATGCTGCTTTTGCGTCCCAACTTATGGGGCATACCACGCCCGCGGCACAAGCATTGAATGATCTCACCTCTTTGCGCCAGTTTGCGACCGGTAATGCCCTGTTTGCTTTTTTTGATGCTCCCTGGTTCCCGCTTTATTTACTGGTTATTTTTATACTCCATCCCTGGTTGGGTGTATTAGCCGCATCTGGGGCTTGTGTGTTGATTTTTCTTGCTTGGCTTAACCAGTGGGTGTGTAAAAAACCATTGAAAGAAGCATCCACTGTCACCTCACAAGCAACGCAACAGGCGAATGCGAACTTACGTAATGCGGATGCGATTGAAGCAATGGGGATGCTGGATGCATTACGCAAACGCTGGTTAGTGCAGCATTCACGTTTCCTTTATCAGCAAAATGTGGCCAGTGATAAAAGCAGCCAAGTCACTGCGGCTTCCAAATCCAGTCGTCAGGCTTTGCAATCAATGATGTTAGGGCTGGGTGCATTATTGGTCATTGATGGTGCAATTACGGCTGGTGTCATGATTGCTGGTTCTATTTTAATCGGACGAGTGTTGGGGCCAATTGATCAATTGATTGCCGTTTGGAAACAATGGAGCCATGCACGATTATCTTATTTGCGCCTCGTCCATTTATTGGCTGAGCACCCACCTGTACCTACTGGTATGGCGCTCTCGGCACCCACTGGAAAGCTCAATGTGACACAACTGACGGTGTGTAAGCCGGGCACACATATTCCTATTTTATATTCCCTCGACTTTGAATTGCAGGCAGGCGATGTTTTGGGCGTTTTAGGGGCATCAGGCAGCGGTAAATCGACTTTGGCAAAGCTGTTGGTGGCGTGTAAACCGGCCTTTAGCGGCTCGGTGCGGCTGGATAGCGCAAATATTTCTCAATGGGATAAAACTCACCTGGGACAATTTATTGGTTACTTACCGCAAGATATTCAACTGTTTCGCGGTTCGATTGCAGAAAATATTGCACGCTTTGGCACGGTTGATACTGCAAAAGTGATAGTGGCAGCTCAAATGGCAGGGGTACACGATTTAATCCTGCATCTGTCATGTGGCTATGACACTCAGCTTGGTGACGGAGGGCAGGAACTCTCTGGTGGCCAGCGTCAGCGTATTGCTCTGGCGCGGGCAATGTACGGTGTGCCGCGACTTATTATATTGGATGAACCCAATGCCAGTTTGGATAATGAGGGCGAAAAAGCCTTATTGGCAAGCATCATCCAACTCAAACAGCAGGGTTGCACCATTGTGATGATCACCCATAAGCCAGAGCTGTTATCAGGTAGCGATTTCTTGTTGTTACTCAATAAAGGACGGATGGAGTTGTTTGATCGTACTGCAACGGTTTTACAGCAGATGAAAGGGGCTGATACGCCAGTGATCAACGCCAAAGTTAAGACACCGGGTAGCCAAAAGTCGTGGGGAGGCGGTATGTCATATGCTGTCGTCCCTGCCCACGCTGTGTCACAGAAATCATAATGTTAACTAGATATCCACATATTAATTATATATCCACGGATGGAGTCATCACTAATGTTACCTGAATCTGACCATTCCTCGGCTAAGAATTTAAGTCAGCATCCACCACTACAAACCAACAGCGGGAGATATCTTGGCCTGGGGGCATTATTGGTTTGCGGTGGTTTTATTGGTTCTTTGTTGTGGGCGGGGCTGGCTCCTTTGGATAAAGGTATTGCGGTGATGGGGCATATCGTTGTGGCAGAAAACCGTAAGTTAGTGCAGCCGCTGCAAGGAGGACGTATCCAGCAATTGCATGTTGCTGAGGGCGATGACGTCACGCAAGGGCAATTACTTATCACTCTGGATGATACTGCGCTACTCAGCCATCGCGATAATTTACAAAATCAGTATTTGAGTGCACTCGCTCAAGAGTCTCGTCTCACAGCAGAGCAACATGAATTACCGACAATTACCTTCCCTCCTGCATTGCTTCAGTATCCAGCACAAGCTTTAGTTGAGCGTAATACTGTGTTGCAGCAGCAGCTATTTCTCCATCGTCGTCAGGCCCAACTGAGCGAAATTGCCCGGCTATCAGCACAAATTACCCGTCACGAGAGCCGGCTAGATGGATTACAAGTGGCCCGCGGCCATAACCAGCGTCAATTTGACTTATTCCAGCGGCAACTACAGGGAGTACAGTTATTGGCAAAAAATGGTCACGTTGCGCAAAGTCAGTTGTTGGAGATGGAGCGTCAGGCGATTTCATTGCGCGCAAATATAGAAAAGAATACCAGTGAGATTTTGGAGCTTCATAAGCAAATTGGCGAAACAGAGCAACATATCTTACAACGGCGCGAGCAGTATAAAAGTGAGAATCGTGAGCAATTGGCTAAAGCGCAACAAAGTACTCAAGAGTTGGAGCAGCGCTTGGGGATTGCAGAATATGAATTAGATAATACGCGAATTTACGCGCCAGTCAGTGGCACGGTTATCGCCCTTGCTCAACACACGGTTGGCGGTGTGGTCAGTACCGGGCAAACATTAATGGAACTGGTTCCTAATGGGCAGCCACTCTTAGCTGAGGCCCAGCTTCCGGTGTCATTAATTGATAAGGTAATGGTTGGGCTACCAGTAGACCTGAACTTCTCTGCTTTTAATCAAAGTAGCACCCCGCGGTTACAAGGTTCGGTATTACACGTTGGTGCCGATCGTATACAAAACCCACATACTTTAGAGCCTTACTATCCTTTAACTGTCACCATTGATATCACACAAACCGAGCTGGAAATTCGGCCGGGTATGTCAGTCGACATTTTTATCCGAACAGGGGAAAGGTCGCTACTTAATTATCTGTTTAAACCGCTAACCGATCGCCTGCATGTTGCCTTTGCTGAAGAATGATTAATTGGAGTTAATCCATTAAAAATAAAGGAATATAGTGACTTAATTTATGAGTATACGGCAGAGTAAAGGTAGTGTGATTTTCTTTTGGGTAAGTGCCTTATTAACCAGCGGTGTTCATATTTATCTGATATGGCTATTGAGTAATACCACTACCCCCCCCGCATACACAGAGGTCTCTCCTGTGGCAATTATGATCGCGGTATCGACGGAGCCGGAGTTTACCCAACATATGGAGCAAGATTCGGTAGTTGGTATCACTCAAAATATCAATGAACCGGTGACGGAGCTGTCGGAACATCAGCCAGAAGAAGTGAGTCATATTTTGGCCGCACCCGAGCATTCAAATGCTGCGTTGATTGTTGAAAGAGAAGTAAATGAGCCGCTAAAAGAGCTAAACAAAGCAAAACGACCACAACAGAAAGTGATGGCACCACGTCAGCCCATTAATGAACAAATATCGGAAAACCAAAGCAGCCCCTCAGCTCCAGCGGTGGTAACCAGTACGCCTTTATCGGGGGAGAGTCATCGGGTCGCGGCTGCGGCGAACAGTCATTCGTTGCATAATCAACAAAGTAAAATGAATTGGAAAAGCCGATTACAAGGGCATCTGGCAGGGTTTAAACGTTATCCACCCCGAGCTCGAAAACAGCGCCAGCAAGGAACTGTGATTATCCGTTTTGTGGTTAATAAAGAGGGGTATGTGTTATCTACTAAACTTGTTAAAAGCAGTGGAGTTATTGCTTTAGATCAAGAGGCATTGGCAGTAGTTAAACGCGCTCAACCATTGCCCCAGCCACCCGTCGGGTTATTATCAAATGGGCAGGTTTCATTGACTATGCCAGTTGGTTTTGATCTAAAAAATATAAGACGGTGAATAGTGGGGTATTATTTGACGTTGCTGCGCGAAATAAAGGATAAAAAACCGGGCATAACGCCCGGTTTAAACGGCTGGAAAAGGTTATTCACCTGGGCAGCGCAGACAACGTTCGGCCTCATCAGTACCCAGTTTCAATTTAGACTGCAAATCACGCAATGCTGTACGCAAACCTTCTTCAATCACGGGGTGATAGAACGGCATATCCAGCATCTGGTTGATGGTCATTTGTTGTTGATGTGCCCAAGCCAATAGATGGGCAATATGCTCGGCACTTGGCCCCATCATCTCAGCACCCAGGAAACGACCTGTTCCCTGTTCGCCATAAACTCGCAAGATACCTTTGTTTTTCAGCATGACCCGTGAGCGGCCTTGATTCTCAAAAGAGACTTCGCCGATTTCAAAGCAACCGCATGCACTGAATTTTTGCGATAATTCGCGGAACGTAGAACCTACCATCGCGATTTGTGGGTCAGAGAACACCACGGAGATTGGGCTGCGGCGCAAACCCGGAACCACTTCTGGGAACCCACCGGCGTTGACTCCCGCGATACGCGCCTGATCGCTGGCTTCATGCAGTAAGGGTAATTGGTTGCTGGCATCACCGGCAATAAAGATATGCGGCACGTTAGTCTGCATTGTCAGCCGGTCAGCTGGCGGAACACCACGATCGTCAAGCACCAGTGAGGTATTTTCCAAACTGAGTTTATCGACATTCGGCCGGCGACCTGTGGCAGCTAAAACATAATCCACCATGATTTCTTGTGGTGAACCGGCTTCATCCAGATAGCGGATAAAGACTTTATCCCCTTCGCGCTGCATCACTTCAACTTTCACATCTGGGTTGAGATAGAACTCTTCACCCAAGGTTTTTGCTGCGTAATTGCGCACAATACTGTCTGTCAGCGGGCCGACACCGCCACCCACGCCGAACATTTTGACTTGAACACCAAGTCGATGCAGTGCCTGGCCAAGTTCCAGCCCGATAACGCCGGGGCCGAAAACAGCGACTGATTCGGGTAAATCGTCCCAGTTGAATACGTCGTCGTTGACGATAAGTCGATCACCCAGCTCATTCCAGGCGGCAGGCCAGCTCGGGCGAGAGCCAGTGGCAATGACAATGCGCTGCGAAATAATACGAGTGTTATCATCAACTTGTAGTGTGTTGTCATCAATAAAACGGGCATAGCCCTGAATTTTGTCATTAGCCGGAATGTTATCGACACCTTCCAACACAAAACCCACAAAGCGGTCGCGCTCGCGTTTTACGCGGTCCATGACTTCACGGCCATTAATCAGAATGTCACCTTGTGGGTGAATACCAAAACCGGGCGCTTTTTCAATCTGATGCACAGCTTCAGCCGCCGCAATCAGCAGTTTGGATGGCATGCAACCGACGCGGGCACAGGTGGTACCGTATTCGCCACCTTCAATCATGACTACATTGGGGGTCGCCAGTTTGGCAGCGCGATAAGCGCCAAGCCCGGCAGTGCCACCGCCAATCACGGCGACATCAACGTTTAAGGTTTTCATGTCTGCTCCATCACAGGAAAAAAGGGTAGGCCGAAGCCTACCAAGCTACTTCATATTATCTTCATTCTATTAATATTATTAAGCAGATAAGTAATTCTCTAAATCATCACTACCACCAATGTGGCGGCCACCGATAAACACTTGTGGCACTGTCCCACGGCCAGTAACAGCGCGCAGACTGACGGTGGTGGCATCTTTACCCAGTACGATTTCTTCATACTGAATACCGCGCTCTTGCAGCATCTGTTTGGCTTTGGCGCAGAATGGGCAGCCCGGTTTGGTAAAGACAGAAACCGATTCTTGCACTTTAAAATCAGGGGCCAGATATTTCAGCATGGTGTCAGCGTCAGACACTTCAAACGGGTCGCCCGGCTTGTTTGGCTCGACAAACATTTTCTCAACCACGCCGTTACGTACCAGCATGGAATAACGCCATGAACGCGGCCCGAAGCCCAGATCCGCTTTCTCAACCAGCATATTCATACCTTTGGTGAATTCGCCGTTGCCATCAGGAATGAAAGTGATATTTTCTGCATTTTGATCGGCTTTCCAGGCATTCATCACGAAAGTATCATTGACCGACACACACAGAATGCTATCAACACCGTGCTGTTTAAACACACCGGCCAGTTCGTTATAACGTGGCAGATGGCTGGAAGAACAAGTCGGGGTAAAGGCACCCGGTAGTGAAAATACGATTACGGTTTTATTGTTAAATAACTCATCGGTAGTGACATCAACCCACTGGTCGCCCTGACGGGTATGGAAAGTGACTTGTGGGACTTTTTTACCTTCTTGGCTAGTAAACATCTGTAACTCCTTAATTAGAAAATAAAATATTTAAATTTTTCTGGTTATCTCTTCGTTGGGACACATTATTCATTTTATCACTTGATAGTTCTAATCACTGGTTGCTATCTTATCTATCGTTAATGGCTATCATAAAGCGGAGCACCGATGAATATTCGTGATTTAGAATACCTAGTGGCGCTGGCTGAGTTCAGGCATTTCCGGCGCGCAGCCGACTCTTGTCATGTCAGTCAACCCACATTAAGTGGCCAGATTCGTAAACTGGAAGATGAACTGGGCGTGATGTTGTTAGAGCGCACCAGTCGTAAAGTGCTGTTTACACAGGCAGGGTTATTGCTGGTGGAACAAGCCAGAACAGTATTGCGAGAAGTGAAAGTGCTCAAAGAGATGGCCAGTTTGCAGGGTGAGAGTATGTCTGGCCCACTGCATATTGGGCTTATTCCTACTGTTGGGCCGTATCTATTGCCGCAAATCATTCCTATGTTGCATCAAACATTCCCAAAACTGGAAATGTATCTGCACGAAGCGCAAACCCAAAACCTTCTGGCGCAGTTGGATAGCGGTAAACTCGATTGTGCCATTCTGGCTCTGGTTAAAGAGACCGAAGCTTTTATTGAAGTTCCGCTCTTTGATGAGCCGATGCAATTGGCGATTTATGCTGATCACCCGTGGGCCGATCGTGACAAAGTGCAGATGCATGAGCTGGCGGGTGAGAAATTACTGATGCTGGAAGATGGTCACTGTTTGCGTGATCAGGCGATGGGTTTTTGCTTCCAGGCGGGCGCTGATGAAGACACACATTTCCGTGCTACCAGCTTGGAAACTCTGCGCAATATGGTTGCAGCAGGTAGTGGAATTACACTATTGCCATCACTAGCGGTACCGAATGAAAGAAAGCGTGATGGTGTTTGTTATCTGGAATGCTACAAGCCAGTACCAAAGCGCACCATTGCGTTAGTGTATCGCCCCGGCTCCCCATTGCGTGGCCGCTATGAGCAACTTGCCGAGGCAATACGTGAACACATGCAACCGCGCATGAATTCAGATGTTATCACCCAAAAACTAGAACAGGCGGTTTAATCCATTGAGTGCTGCCACTCGGTAGGCTTCTGCCATAGTTGGATAGTTGAAGGTAGTATTAACGAAGTATTCGATAGTATTGCCTTCTCCTTTTTGCTCCATGATGGCCTGCCCGATGTGGATAATTTCAGCCGCACGTTCACCAAAGCAATGAATACCGAGGATCTGCTTGGTTTCCCGATGGAACAGGATTTTTAAACTGCCGGTATCCATGCCAACGATTTGCGCCCGTGCGAGATGTTTAAATTGCGCGCGCCCCACCTCGTAAGGGACTTTCATCGCCGTCAGATCTTGTTCTGTTTTACCCACCGAACTGATTTCCGGAATAGTATAAATTCCGGTTGGAATATCTTCGATCAGGTGAGTATTCGCTTCGCCTTTGATCATCGCTTGTGCTGCAATTCGCCCTTGGTCATAAGCCGCAGAGGCCAGACTTGGGTAGCCAATCACATCCCCAACCGCATATACATGGGAAAGCGCTGTCTGATACATGCTGTTGACCTTCAACAAGCCACGGCTATCCGCTTCCAGTCCAATCTTTTCCAAGTCTAAGCCACTGGTATTACCGGTGCGTCCATTGGCATACAGCAAACAATCCGCTTTGACCTTTTTGCCTGATTTCAGATGGACAATAACTCCGTCAACGGTTCCCTCAATCTGCTCAAATTCTTCGTTATGGCGGATAACCACGCCGTTATTCCAGAAGTGATAAGAGAGGGCATCTGACATTTCCTGATCGAGGAACGCCAGCAGACGGTCGCGGGTATTAATTAAATCAACTTTGACACTTAGACCACGGAAAATTGAAGCGTATTCACAGCCAATAACTCCAGCGCCATAGATAATGACGTGTTGGGGCTCATGGCTGAGTTGTAAAATGGTATCGCTGTCGTAAATGCGTTCGTGGGTAAAATCAACATTTGCTGGGCGATAGGGGCGTGAACCGGTCGCAATCACGATGTTATCGGCTCGCAGTGTATCGTTGGTACCATCGGCATAACGCACGTTTATGGTATTGGCATCAATAAAACTGGCATCACCGGAGAACATTTGGCAGTGATTGCGATCATAAAAGCCTTGGCGCATACGGGTCTGCTGGTTAATAACACGATCCGCATGGTTTAAAATATCAGAGAAAGAGGAACTGATGGTTCGGGCATTGTCGCTGTAAAGTGGGTTTTGGTTGAACTCGATAATACGGCTAACGGCGTGGCGCAAAGCTTTGGAAGGGATGGTGCCCCAATGGGTGCAACCCCCGCCCACATTATTATACCGTTCAATCACGGCAACGCGGGCACCTTGCTTGACCAACCCCATAGCGGCACCTTCACCGCCAGGACCCGAGCCAATAACAATGGCATCAAAATGGAAGTGCTGTTGCATGTAGGAGAGACCTATTATTATACAAAATTACAACGCTACATTAACATCATCCTAAGTATAACCCAATAAACAATGGGTAAATCACCGTGATGTGTGCTGTAAAGCGGCAATTCCGTATGGTGATGATACGTTTGTATAACGGTTGTTACTATAAAGTTTGGTATATTGCTGACTATATGTCTTAGATTGAGAAATTGGATATCCCTTGGGTACGATTATGGGCGTCAGAGCACAACAAAAAGAGCGGACTCGTCGTTCCCTTATCGAAGCGGCGTTCAGCCAACTGAGTGCTGAGCGGAGTTTTGCCAGCCTGAGTTTGCGGGAGGTCTCCCGTGAGGCAGGCATTGCACCGACTTCTTTTTATCGGCATTTCCGTGATGTAGATGAACTTGGGCTGACAATGGTCGACGAAAGCGGCCTGATGTTGCGCCAACTTATGCGGCAAGCTCGTCAACGGATTGCCAAGGGCGGCAGTGTTATCCGCACCTCAGTATCTACATTCATGGAATTTATCGGTAATAACCCTAATGCATTCCGCTTATTGTTGCGGGAGCGGTCTGGGACGTCCGCGGCCTTCCGTGCGGCGGTTGCGCGTGAAATTCAGCATTTTATTGCCGAGCTGGCCGATTATCTTGAGCTGGAAAATCATATGCCGCGCAGCTTCACGGAAGCACAAGCTGAGGCCATGGTCACAATTGTCTTCAGTGCGGGTGCAGAAGTACTGGACGTAGATGCTGAACAGCGGCGACAGTTAGAAGAACGACTGGTTTTACAACTGCGGATGATCTCCAAGGGTGCTTATTATTGGTATCGGCGCGAGCAGGAAAAGCTCGCTGTGTCCCGCGCTTAATAAGGTAAGGAAAACAATGGAACAATCTTGCTCTAAAAAACAATCTTCCTCGGAAAAACAATCTTGCTCTCAACAACAAGCTTATTCTGAAAAACAACCTCACCGTGAAACCGGCACCCTGCTGTTGGCTTTGATTACGGGTTTGGCAATAAACGGTTCATTTAACGCGTTATTCAGCGGGTTTGTTCCTTTTTCAGTTTTTCCTCTGCTGACATTAATCCTGGCGGTTTATTGTTTGCATCAGCGCTATCTCAATTTTGCCATGCCGCATGGCCTGCCAGTACTGGCTGGTGCGTGTTTCTTACTTGGCATTTTATTGTATAGCGCGATTGTGCGGGTTGAGCATCCGGCGATTGGTTCTAACTTTGTTCCTTCGATTTTGAGTGTGGTGTTGGTGTTCTGGATCTTATTCAAACTGAAAGCACGCAAATCGGCGCAGACAGACATCAATGCTGATACCGACGCGGATAGTGATAACCAGCAGCCGCAATAGCTTTTCTGTTCATTCATTGCACCCAATAGAAAGGGCAACAGCGCGTTGCCCTTTCAGACAGCTGACAAAGTCAAATGAAGGGGAATCGTGCCGTTGGGGTCGTAGTCGCGTAAGCGACCGGAGTGCCCCGAGGTGCGGTAACCCCTTCACTCACTAAGTTATCAACAGCTTTGTCATTAAGCTCAAAGGGCAATATCGCGTTGCCCTTTTTTTGTCTCGATTCCTGCTGTTCGTCAGTCTCGTTTTTCCAGTAAAACCCCACATTCCATATGATGGGTGTAAGGGAACTGATCAAATAGCGCTAATCGGCTGATTTTATGTGTGTGTCGCAACTGTTCAAGGTTGGCACACAGGGTTTCTGGATTACAGGAGATATAAAGGATGCGTGGGTAGGCCTGTACCAACTTGACGGTTTCATCATCCAGCCCACTGCGCGGTGGGTCGACAAAAATGGTCTCGCAGTTGTAACTACTCAAATCAATACCCTTCAGGCGGTTAAACTCACGCACACCTTGCATGGCCTGGGTAAACTCCTCCGCTGACATCCGGATAATTTGCACATTATCGATATGATTGGCCGCGATGTTGTATTGCGCCGCTGCGACTGACGGTTTGGCAATTTCAGTTGCCAATACCCGATCAAAATTACGCGCCAACGCCAGTGAGAAATTACCGTTGCCGCAGTACAGCTCTAATAAATCGCCGCTGGCATGTTGGGTGACATCAATCGCCCATTCCAACATATGAATATTCACCGCCGCATTAGGTTGGGTGAAACTATTCTCAACCTGACGATAGATCATGTCGCGCCCGGCGACGGGCAACACTTCGTCGATATAGTCGTGATCCAGCATGATTTTGGTTTTTGACGCTCGGCCAATCAGTTGCAGGTCAAAACCTTGCTCACGCAATTGATCTCGCAGTTCCTGCGCTTTTTGCTGCCACTCTTCATCTAATGGGCGGTGATACAGCAAAGAGGCGATCAGCTTGCCACTTAGGGTAGATAAATAATCAATCTGGAACAGCTTGCGCCGCAAAATCGGCTCGGCTCTGATGGCCGTCATCAGTGCGCTCATCAAACGATTAATTAACAGACTGGCCACTGGGAATTGCTCAACCCGAATTCGCTGCTTGGTCTGTTGGTCAAACATGATGTGGTACAGGTCATCTTCATCATGCCAAACGCGGAACTCGGCCCTCATGCGGTAATGTTCTGCTGGAGAACGGAATATTTCCGCAGCGGGTGCCTGAAACGGCGACATCATCGCCTGAAGACGGGCAGATTTTTCCGCCAATTGGTGCTCGTAGCCGTCAGTCGGCAGGATGTCAGGAGTCATGTTTCTTCTCGTCTGGACATAATAAAAGAGGAGTATTGCTGCGGATTGTAGGGAAAGTGGCTCTGATGTCCAGTTTTGTTGTATTTATTCCCTGTAACAATAATGGAAGTCTAGACATCTATTTTACTTGATCGTAGCATTGCGGTCCGGCCTCAAGCTGTTACTTAAACACCTAAGAGTTAAAAGGGAATCCGGTGTAAATCCGGAGCTGACGCGCAGCGGTAAGGGGAAGTCACGGCGATAGGTTTCAACCAGACACTGTCCGTAAGGATGGGAAGTCATCGCTCGCTCTGTTTTATTCATAGTCAGATAACAGAGATCCCAAGCCCGAAAACCTGCCGGTATACGTCGCAATATTCGTGGTCGTCGCGTACTACCGGCCATGGCTCTGCGGCATCCGCTATTTGAGTTTGGATGCTTTTTAATGACCACTAAAAATACAATCACAATAAAACAATATACGCTGCTCACGGCTCTCTCTGTGACAGCATTCTCTGGATGGGCGCAAGGCAACACCGCAACCGGTAATAAAGATGAAATGGTGGTTACCGCCAGCCGTTTCAAACAACCCGTTTCGACCGTATTGGCTCCTGCCGATGTGGTCACGCGCGATGATATTGACCGCTGGCAGGCGAAAAGTCTTAATGAAGTGATGCGCCGCTTGCCGGGGGTAGATATTGCACAATTCGGCGGGGTAGGTCAGGGCTCTTCTATGTATATCCGTGGCACCGAAGCCCGCCATGTCCTGATATTGGTTGATGGCATTCCCCTGGCACGTACCGGTATTGTTAACAGCGTTAACCTCGATCAAATCCCTATTTCCTTAGTGCAGCGAGTTGAATATATCCGCGGGCCGCGTTCTGCTGTTTATGGTTCTGGTGCAATTGGTGGCGTCATTAACGTGATTACGCAGACAGACCAGGAAGGCGCGCAGATTAATGCCGGGATCGGCTCTAAAGGCTATCAGCAATATGATGGCAGTGTTCGCCAGCGCTTTGGCGATACCTTGGCCACGTTAGCGGGCGGGTATCAAACCAGCAATGGATATAACGTCAAACCTGACTCACCGAACCCAATCGATAACGACCGCGATGGTTTCCGCAATAAAAACTTCTGGGCAGGATTGGAGCATCAATTCAGCCAAGAGATATCTGGTTTTGTCAGAGGTTATGGTTATACCAATAGTACGGATTACGATGTCGGCAGCATACCTTACCTCCCTGAATACAGTGGCGATAAAGAGCGGCTCTATAACCATACTTATGATGCGGGGCTGCGTTATGCATCGGGCGCCTACTCTTCACAATTAATCGGCAGCTATCAAAAATATAAAGACTACAACTTTAGTAGCCAATATGGCCGCTATGGTGTGGCTACCACGCTGGATAATATGGATCAGCGGAACGTGCAATGGGGCAACACTTATAGCTTTGAAAGTGGAACATTGAGCGCAGGCCTTGACTGGCAGCAACAGCGTTTAACCTCATCTAGTCAGACCATCTCTGATACTTATAAGCGGGATAACACCGGTTTATACCTTAGCGGACAGCAGAAAATCGGCAATGTGACATTAGAAGCTGCTGGCCGTGGCGATAAGGATGAGCAATTTGGCTGGCATGAAACATGGCAAACCGCGGCAGGCTGGGAGTTCGTTCCTGACTATCGTGTGACCGTCTCTTATGGCACCGGCTTCCTGGCTCCATCTCTGGGTCAGCAATATGGTTCGCAGCGCTTTGACATCATATCCAACAGTGACCTTAAGCCGGAAGAGTCTCGCCAATGGGAAGCGGGTTTGGAAGGAGTGACCGGGCCACTTGACTGGCGTTTGTCCGCTTATCACAACAAAATTGAAAACCTGATTGATTACTCTTTTGATAATTCAACATTCAAAGGGCATTACTACAATGTCAATTCCGCGACCATAAAAGGTGTGGAATGGACGGGTAATCTCACTACCGGCATATTTACACACGGAGTCACACTGCAATACATCGACCCGCGTAATGATATGAATAATGAGGTATTAGCTCGCCGTTCTAAGCAACAGGCGAAGTATCAGTTAGATTGGACGATGTTTAACCTTGATATGGATGTCTCTTATCAGTATTACGGTAAACGTTATGACAATAGCACCTCAGCATATAGCTCGACTCAACGTGAATTGTCGAGTTACAGCACAGTAGACGTTTCAGCGGGCTATCCGGTTACTTCTCATCTAACAGTTCGTGGTAGAATTGCCAACCTGTTTGATAAAGAATACGAAACGGCTTATGGCTATAAAACCGCTGGACGAGAGTATTACCTCACCGGAAGCTATAACTTCTAAGGCTGATACTGCTCCTCGCCCGACAGCGCTGATTTTTGACTCAGGTGTTGGCGGGCTGTCTGTCTATCAGGAGATTCGACAATTACTGCCGGATCTCCACTATATATATGCTTTCGACAACGTCGCGTTCCCTTATGGGGAGAAGTCAGGCGAATTTATTGTTGAGCGCGTACTGGAAATTGTCACCGCAGTTCAACAGCGCCACCCGCTAGCTATCGTGGTTATCGCCTGCAACACGGCCAGTACTGTCTCCCTTCCTGCTTTACGTGAACGTTTTACCTTCCCGGTTGTGGGGGTGGTTCCGGCCATCAAACCTGCGGTACGGCTCACACGTAATGGTGTTGTCGGCCTGCTGGCCACTCGTGGCACAGTTCATGCTTCTTATACCCAGGATTTGATCGAGCGCTTTGCGACAGACTGCAAAATTGAGTTACTGGGATCATCTGAGCTGGTGGAGCTGGCGGAAACCAAGTTACATGGTGGTGTTGTTCCGAAGGAAGCATTAAAGAAAATCCTTCATCCGTGGCTCGCCATGCGTGAACCGCCAGATACCATCGTTTTAGGTTGCACCCATTTCCCTCTATTAACTGAAGAGTTAGCGCAAGTGTTGCCAGAAGGCACCCGAATGGTCGATTCCGGCGCTGCAATTGCTCGCCGTACTGCCTGGCTTATCTCTTCTCAAGAAAATGTGATTTCTTCCGATGAAGAAAATATCGCGTATTGCATGACACTGAATGCGGATACTGACGCTTTATTGCCCGTTTTGCAGGGTTATGGCTTTCCATCGCTGGAAAAACTGCCAATTTAACGGCGTTTTGACTAAAGAATCAGCGGTTGAAAAGTTTTTTGAAATTAGGGGTTGCAGGCTGTCAGGAACTCCCTATAATGCGCCTCCACTGACCGGGAAC
>NZ_JAUJTZ010000026.1:0-38442 GCF_030433455.1 Yersinia sp. 22-579
AGGATCAGCCCCCTGCAGTTTATGAAAGTGCCTGGTTCATGAGGCACAGAACCGTCTAGGGAACTAGGGTCTATTCAATTCTCAGGGTGCGAATGACTATACTTCGCTCATAGCTGCCGGTTAAATATCTCGCATTCAGTATGAGAGGTGACAGTCTCACCGCTGATTGACTGAATACCCTTGGCCGACGCCGAAATGAAGAACGCGGGAGGTTTGCCAGCAGTTCTGCGAGCAAGGCTACGCATCGATGCCGGATTGTGCCTGCAATTGCAATTATGCAGTTGTCCGCGCAGCCGGTGGCGGTGTTTTGCTGACGCTGGACAGGGTTATATCGAGTACTGGGGGCCGGTCATTGGTTCTGAGGATGCGCGGCATCAAGGAAGGATCTCTGTAACTTACTCCGAAGGTTAGTAGTATCAAATCCAGTGTCAAACGCCCCTCCAGAACCTTTTGCACATACTAAGGTTCAACTTCTAAGGTATGCCCTCCCCTGGAAAAATCGGCCTGAATATCAGCAACAATCATATCGACATCATCAACAGTCATAACCTGACTTTGATTAGGCGTATCCCAAAACCTCAAAGCTCCCCTGTACAGCACAAAGCCAATTTTATCGTTACCTGGAAATGACATATCACCTTGAAGGGTCACCGTTCTATCTCCAATTTTTACCTGAATATGACCCCGAGAGACCTCAAGAACCATAGTTTCCCCCCTCCCTTTGTTCGAACTTAACAGATGGCGCCGAATCGATGGCAATTCATTTCATGACACTCCCCGCCCTCCCATGAATAAGGGCGAGGGGGTTATTCCATCTTGTTACTCACCAGGACATTAAATCCGCGTTCTCAGTTTCATCTCCGGAGGAGGTTTAGGGGATTTATATCCAGGATTGACCGAAGCGCTGCTTGATGACGATATAGCCACTTCAATTTCTGCCGCAAGAGCTAACAACACTTCAAGCATATGCTTTGCCAGAACGGCCTGAGACGTCCAGGGTTGCCCGGCAATATGTACACTACCAATATCCTGAAAACAGTAGCTTTCGGTTTTCATCGAAAAAAAGCGCTCGTAACATTGTTCCGGGTTTGCGCGTAAAGCATCATCACCCTTTTTAAGGTCAAGAAGCATTTCGCTGATGGCGGCTATCAGCGAACGCAGGCGAATGATCTGGTGATTTTCCCAGTTCATCTTGTTCTCTGGCAGCACATCCGGCAAATAACTGCAGTCACCGAAACGACGTACAAAACCGATACCAGCCTCTCTTCCATACTCTGCAAGCGCCAGGATCCGGCTTGATGGCATTGCCAGGTTTAGCCCTCCCTCCTGTGCAGTCAGTCTGATTACCGCGATCCTGTCACGGTATCCGGGCAGACGCGCCTGAGTCTCATAGTTCCATCCCTGCATGGTATTAAAAATGGCCCCTGCAAAACCGGTCAGTGAACCCAGTGCGGAGGAGCTTTCGAAGCGGTTCCAGTTGTACTGCAAAGATGAGCGATTGCTGCTAGGGAAATACACCCTGTCAGCACGGGGATCCTGTACCTCCCCAAGGTTAAGACCAAAGGTGGGTCGCTCAGGTAACGGCGCATCAAAAAAGTGGATCGGGAAATTCGCGGTCAGGCCACCATCAGAAAACCAGCATCGCTCAAGCTCTCCTGCTGTTTGCTGATAATCTTTGGCATAGAGCGGAATAGCACTAAGCAGGATCGGAAAGCTCAGGCTCATTCTTGCGGCCACGACCACCGGCAGATTGTCAGGTTCAGGCAAACGGCAGAATTCATCCTCCGGCCTGGCTCCCCGCACAGTACTGACTGGACGCTGATTGGAGACCATCCAGTCGACCACATATTCAGGAAATAGCTCGCGAAATTCTTGTTCCCTGAAAAAGAACTGGTTGTTTTCGCGTATTGCTTCTTCATCCCGGAAAGGTAACCGGTAGGGACGGCCCTGCGATACGCAGGTTGTCATCATCTGCAGGTCAATACCCAGAGCTTTCAGGTCACCAAATGTCAACGGCTTCTTCACCGTAATGCCTTTCGTATCAGCCTGACCACTTAATTTATCCAGATAATGCGCCAGCCAGACCGTCAGACATTGTGCAGCAACCTCTTTGGTGTCACCAAGCGGTGGCATACCACTACATAAGCCAAAGCCATTCCCGCGAAGAACACAGATGATTCGCGCAGCCAGAACCACCATGCTCAGGATCATTCCGCTCAGCAAACCTCCGATCATGCTCCAGACGCTACTGGCGAACGTCAGGTCATGTCCTAGGGTATATAGCATCGGCAGCATCCAGACGATCATACCAATGAGCAAGGGGTAAATTGACTCAGCCAGTAAGCTGCAGATAATTTTAACCCATCTAGCTCCCACTTTTTCAATGCTGAACGCCGCCGTGAGTCGTCCGAACAACCTTGCCAGTTGGGGATGAGCACAAAACATTCCCTGCAACCCGGAAGGCGTGCCGGCAGGCCCCTTTGAGGCAAGATAACCGGGCAGCTCTCCAAGCAGCGCAAAATCACGACACAGGCTGTCTTCGTTCAGCAGTTTGTTATTCCGTCGTTGTCGGCCAGCTTCTGCAGCTGCAGCCCCGGCAGCAGCGATCGCTCCCGCACTGGTCCCACCGATAGAGCGCAATCTAAAAGCCTTAGCAATTTCGACAATTGCCAAGGGATAGACGACTCCGCTGGTTATTCCACCTTTCATTATCAGGTCGCATTCTTTTGGGTTCGCTCCTGATGATCTTCCCTTCACACTCTCTGTCGTGTCACTCATTGGCAAAACCTCTGTGATAACCTATTAATTCCCCGGATTTTCTGCCTTCTCCCCGTAGCCATAAGTTGGCCTCAAAAAATCAACAAGTGCATCCAGATATCAAGAATAGTATGTAATGAACAGCCCCATCGACGGATCAGAAGCACATTGATGTTATTGACCATCAAATCCAGGAGAATGAGGTCCGCTTGGGAAAAGGAAAATATCTCACACCAAGCCTGTTTTTTAAGCAGTAAAAACTTGCTCCCCCGTTTATAGACATACAGCTTTGTTAGTAACGCCTATATCGGCTGTAAGAGTAACTGCGAGCTTCCGCTTCTCACTGTGAGTTCAACGGGTCGATGCAACGCTATCCTTAATCAAAGGGGGGCGCTGCCATGAAACGAAGAACGCGAATTAACTACACGCCAGAACAGAAAGCGATTATCTGGGACAGGTATAAGCAAGGTGATTCCCTGCATGATATCGCCAGAATGTTCGACAGATATCATTCTTCTATCATGCCCACTATCCACCAGACTGGTGGGTATCGTCCTCCTGTACGTAAGCGGCACCGGTTAGCGCTTTCGCTTGATGAAAGAGAGGAGATATCCAGAGGACTGGTAGCAAAACGTAGCATCAGGGACATCGCAGACAAATTATCAAGAGCCCCTTCAACGATTAGCCGCGAGATCAAGAGGCACGGAGGTGCAAAACAATACCGTGCAGCAAAAGCGGATACTGCTGCGTGGGAAAGTGCTCTGAGACCAAAACCTTGCAAGCTAATTGAAAGCCCCACATTGTGTAAAATCATTGCAGAGAAGATGCATCAGGACTGGTCGCCGGAACAAATCGCCGGTTGGCTGAAACGCTGTTATCCGGATAATCAGGAAATGCATGTGTCACACGAAACGATTTATAAAACGCTTTTTATACAAACTCGGGGAGCATTAAAAAAAGAACTGCAGCAATGCCTCAGAAGCGGAAGAGCAGTGCGTAGATCCAGAACGTCATCACTTAAAGGGAAAGGATTAGGGTCAATCCCGAATGCGATACCTATCAGCGAAAGGCCACCTGAAGCCGCAGATAGAGCCATACCAGGTCACTGGGAAGGTAACCTGATCCAGGGCTCGAAAAACTACTATATCGTCACCCTCGTTGAACGCCATTCCCGCTTTGTTATGCTGGCCAAAATCAGGGACAACAAAACCATAACTGTTATATCTGCACTCATCAAACACGCCCGGGAATTGCCTGTTGAGCTTTATAAAACACTAACATGGGATCGAGGTGCTGAAATGACCAGCCACACTCGGTTTACTGTAGCGACAGACATTCAGATTTATTTCTGTGATCCTCAATCTCCCTGGCAACGAGGCTCAAATGAAAATACGAACAGGTTGCTCAGACAATATTTTCCAAAAGGAACTGACTTATCGGTTCACAGCCAGCAAAGACTTAACAGTGTTGCCAGACAGCTAAATGAAAGGCCGAGAAAAACGCTAGACTATGAATCACCCGCAGAGCGGTTCAATAAGTGTGTTGCATCCATCGGTTGAACTCACAGCACTTAAAAGACATTATCTTGTCAGCAATTATCTTCGTCCTTCATTAACCATATTGATACCAATTATCTCTTAAAAAATCCACATGGCGCCCTCCGGCTCCCCGGTAAACCGGGTCGTCAGCCCAATACCACTAACTAGCAAAGCCAGTTAGCTCCGCCGAACCACGAAATGCTGAGTTTCGGGCTAGGCGGCTGGGTCTGGTGGCGACAATCACTCGTCTCGATTGCAATGCTTATGAATCACACACATTATTTTCAATAAA
Organism: Yersinia sp. 22-579; assembly: GCF_030433455.1. NCBI lineage: Bacteria > Pseudomonadati > Pseudomonadota > Gammaproteobacteria > Enterobacterales > Yersiniaceae > Yersinia > Yersinia sp. 22-579. The sequence goes on from NZ_JAUJTZ010000026.1 coordinate 4,588, forward strand.
TTTAATTTTAAGGACTAATGATGACCTTTATATCCGAGCCGGAAATGCTTTTAATGTATGAATAGCTTGTACCTAAAACAGTCAACTGTTCTTCAGATAGTTTCTTAGCTGAGACAGCAGGCTGGACTATGACAAAATTGAATACAAGCTCATGGTCATGGCACTTATTGCGTAATATTTCAAGTTGCAGTGGTGTTCCTTTAAGTATTCTGTCGAAACCTATTGAAAGAGATTTTTGGTAGCGTTCAAGCAGACGGTCAAAAAATTTTTCACCAGTATATAGCCACTTTACTGACCTGGAGGCCTGGCCGCACACCTCGTAAACATCGCTCAAGCGGGCACCCGGTATAGCGGCTCCATCAGTCAAAGGACAGTATTTACAATGGAATAAACTAATGTAGATCCTGTCTTTATTTACGCGAATTGCAACGAGATCAGCGATTTCACCTGCACCATCGTCATTGAAGACAATTCCGAAGTCATCAGCAATTTTTTGGTAGGTGAATCCCTGTACGCTATCTAAACGCTTTTCTGCGCGCATTGACTCCTGATAAATTTTTGTTGTTCCCCAGTCCCATGTTTCGAGCAAAGCTTTGGGTAGTTTTACATTCACACCGTTGGGTGAAAAGTAACGATAATTTCCGTGGAGCATTGCCCCATCAACGCTTAGCAGCACAAGAGCTTCACCATCCAGATATTCATCCAGTGGCATTTCCTGTGAGAAAACAATTTTCAGATCGGGACAGTGAGTTTTGTAACCATCTGCTAAGAGCTTGATATAGATGTTTGTAAGGTGCTGCTCTAATCCGTCGTTATCAACTGTGAGTACAGGGATTCTCAGGGTTAGGTCATCATTGTTGCTTGGTCTACCCAGTACAATATCAAGTAGATTGTACCTCTCGCCTTGAAAAATGAGTGAGATTTTTTGCTCATTTTCAATTGCGATTGTTTCGGGCCAGTCACAGTAAAACAGACCTGCAGGCCATTTATTCTCAATTTTCTCTGCTCGCATGACGTTCTTCAAAACATCACCTGGGTCGATTGATTGGTCATTGAGTTTTGTTGAGATACGTTTACACCATTTAATCCAATAGTTGATGGGTGATGAATTCATTTCCCAAATTTTACCTTTGTGCGAGCATCCTACTGTAGTGCGCTCACCCAACTCGAATCCAGTCGCAAATATATTGGATTTCTTCGCGTTACCTTTTTCGATGTCACTAATAACTTGATTGATGTCGTGCCCAACATGCATTGTAAATCGGAGGTCCTTTCGGGCTCGAGATAAACCTACGTTTTGCAATTTCATCAATTTGATATTGTGAAGCGAACGGAAGGTAGGTTCACCATTGATACGGACAGCATCTTTAGCAATCAATTTCAGGAACTGGGTCGCTTGTGTATCATCTCCTGAAGTATGAACGAAAAGCGTGTTCTCAGGTTCGTTATAAAACGCCAGATACAAGACCCAATTGGTGTCAACGATAGCCTCAGTTTGCGCCCATCCCACTAATGTCTCGCGTCTTGTTACCATTATGATTGTATCAGCATCATCATTAATTGAAATATGCTTCAAATTTTCTCTGCGGCCATTGAAGTTTCGAGCTTTTGCAGGCTGCCAATTTTTCGGCGACAAGTGATAAGCCATTGCACTGACTTTTGGATTTGGGTTCAGACCAAAGATAGAATCCGACTCTGTGTCATCAGAGAACTGCTCATTAAAAACTTCTTTTTCAATTTCGAAACTGACCTTTTCCTGACTTACGTCACGGATTACTTTTCCCCAGTCGGCGCTTTCTTTGTAGAGATCTGACATCTGGTGATCAGTTTTTTGGTTAGCAATATTAGCTACGAACTTGGCATCTCCAAGAGTGTCATCTACTCTTGTTAGTCGGCCAATAAACTGTAGCGTTACCGCAGGGCTTTTATGTTGGTCATGAATTGCCGCGATCTTAAGTTCGGGCAAATCAAAACCTTCTCCCAGCATATCTACACAGACAATAATTCGATATTTTTTCTGAACGATTTCTTCAAAAACTTTCGTCTGATTAGGCACTTTACTGTGCATCAAGATTGAGCTCAGGTCTGTATACGAGCTGTAAATTTCAAAAAGAGATTCTGCACGTTTTTGTGATTTTGCCCGAACTAACATTAGATGATTGTAACCAGCATCAATATCTTTCCTTAGAAGTTCTACGGCTTTATCCGCAATAGCTTGATCTGAGAGGTCTAAATTATATTCCCGCACTGGATGGAATTCGATATTTTTGAAATAACCATCGTCTTGTGCATCCTTTAGAGGATAGTTATATATAATTTTACCCTCTAAAGCTAAACCATCTTCCCGAAATGGCGTTGCTGTAAACTGGATACACGGTTTACCTTTAAATATATTTTTGACTCGATCCCAACTGTTCGCCGGAACGTGATGAGCTTCGTCAATAAATAGGTGACTACACATCCCCCCTAGGGCTTTAACTGCTTCCCCGTCGAATAATCGTAGTGCTTGCGGAGTTGCAACAATAACATTTGCTTCAGAAAGCATTAGAACTTCTTTTTCAGACATTCCAGAACTGATTGCGGCAACGACAGGATTCAGTGCAACGTCGGATACCGCTCCTACACTGCGTAGTGTTTTAAGGTTTGAACATTTGCCTACTAATTGACTTCTGAGGGCATCTGATGGAACAAGAATCAGGGTCCTTTCCATTTTTCCAGAGATGAGTAGTGCTAGCATGGTATCGGTTTTGCCAGTACCAGTTGGCATAACGACCGTTGCAGGTGTAGAAGGATCTATCACCAAATGCCCTAAAGTCGCATAAATAGCAGCTAACTGAGGCTTTCGAAGCCCTGGTGTGTTTGTCTGTGGGACGGCAATATTGAATTTAAAACAATGATCTTGCCAACTTCGAAGTACATCCGAATATTCTGCTACGAACTCGCCCATACAGTTTTCCTCAAGCAAATGAAACAAGGGGGCATTTGGATATCAGGAACATGGCTAGGGATAACTTTTTCAAGATGCTTAAAGCGCTTAGCCCAATAAGTTAGCTGAAGTATTGCTAAATCTGGCTGACATCTGTTTATCTAAAAATTAGCTTTCAGGTTGCAAATAAATATATTTTTTAACGACAAAATTACTTTATCTAAAAGAACGTGCGTGAGCATTAAAAATCGTACTCACCGCTACTTTATTTTGAGCAAGTACAGCGCCGCTTTCTAAAACCATCGGAAGAAGGTTTGACCTGATCCTATCTAATTAATGCAGTGCGAACTTAGCAACGTTTGCTTCTGACACAAAGCAAACTGCCTTGTAGATATTACCATAGTAACGATCACCAAATGCACGAGACCGCTCAAATCAGTTTTATATAACCAGCTTCGTTTGGTGGTCATTCTGGTGGTCTTGACAGAAAGGGAATTCAGGTTTAGCTTGTTTATTAGCCACTTATTGGCAAAGGCGATCCCAGTCAGAGGAGCCATATTAGAGAAACCCGCTTAGGCAACTAAGCGGGTTTTTTGCTTTGTTTTGCTACCACGTTTGCTGTCACTTTTACCGTGATAGCAAGATCCTTAAAGCATCATTAATTCATTTTTTCCCCATTTTGACGAAGCATTATCAAATCAGAGACTATCTCTCTGATATTTATGCTGGAATAAATTCAGCAATGTGCCCTGGAACTTTCCTACATAAGGCATCGAAAAGTCTTATATATTTACATTTAGAGTGATAACTTTACTATTCCTGTGTTTTTTACTGAGTCAAACAATTGCATTTCAATAAAAAAAATCCTAATTCGTTTATAATCAATTCTCTAAACAGAAGAATGTCTATAGGATGAATTGGACTACGCAACAAAGGCGATCAGTAAGAATCTTTTCTTGATAATCTATAATTAGAGATTAAAATCACCGAAATAGTACCTTACATAATTATTACTTTGGGCATCGGCAGTAGCGGTTCTTGTTTATCTCGTCTTGGGTAATCATTTGAAGTCGATCGGTGCGAGCGAGGAGCAGTGAATTAACTCTGCGAATCCCAAGATATAACGGTTTACGGAGATAACATGACTAAATCAGTGATGATAGTTGATGACCACCCGGCAATTCGTGTTGCCATTCGTGCATTGCTTTCACAAAGCAACGAATTTTCAACTATTTACGAATCAGTTGATGGCAGTGAGGCCCTGGAAACATTAAAAAATAATACGGTTGACCTGGTTATTATCGATATTGAACTGCCAAACTTTGATGGTTTTTCATTGCTGAAAAAACTGCAACAACGTGGTTTTACCGGTAAATCGTTATTTTTGTCAGCTAAGAATGAGCAAGTTTTTGCTGTGCGAGCATTACAGGCTGGAGCCAACGGTTTCATTAGTAAAAATAAAGATATTAGCGAAATTCTATTTGCCGCACAGAACGTATTACGCGGGTATTCTTTCTTTCCATCTGAAACCTTGACCCAATTAGCCGGGCAGCCTTCAAGCCATGATCCCGTCAATCGGGCTCGTTTGTTGTCAGAGCGAGAAATTAATGTTTTACGTTATCTGGTCAATGGTTTGTCAAATAAACAGATTGCCGACGAGATGTTTATCAGCAACAAAACTGTCAGTACCTATAAAACGCGCATCCTGACTAAATTAGGACTGAGTTCTGTAATTGAACTGGCAGATTATGCGCATACCCATAATTTGGTCTAGTTCAGCCAGGTCTGATTTACCGCGTACTGTATTATCTCTACGTCGTTGGTTTCCTTTACGCATTTTACTGTGTTGCCTGGTGTTACTGAGCGGGCAACTTCATGCTGCCCTGATGACGAGTCGTCAGGGGTGTGATACCGGTCAGCCGTTGACCATACACAGTATTGCAAACAGTTACAGTGAAGACTTATTACTCCCTCCAGCGACTGATGCCCGCCAATCAAGCCGGCGTACGGTAAAAGTGGGCGTGGTTATTGATGCCAATACCCCGTTTGTTGTTAACCGCGATGATACTTCCATCGAAGGTATTGTCGCGGATTATCTAAAAATCATCAGTGACGCCAGCCAACTCTCTTTCCAGATGATTGGTTATTGCGATTACGGCTTAGTACTGAATGCACTGGAAAATGGTCAGGTCGATTTAATGGCAGGCACTCCAATGCCCGCTCAGCCAGGACTTATTGCTTCCCATGCCTTCTTCACTAACCGGCATGTTGAGGTTCGTAGTAAGAACTGGGATCCCACCAAACGCACCCATCCGGAAACAGTGGCTATCGTCAATAACGAACCGCTTTCACCGGAATTTTTGTTTAATTATCATGCAGATAAAATCGTCGCCTATCCTAACCAGTTACAAGGGTTACTGGCCGTTGCCTATGGCAATGCCGATGTCTTTGTGGCCAATGCCACATCAGCCAACTATTTGATTGACCAATTACAGCTGCTGACACTGCAAATTCGTAACTTTGCCCCTTATCACCCAGCCCCTTACACCTTCCTGGCGCTGGAAAAAAATCAAAAACTGATTGATTACATTAATCAGATTCTGGAATTGCTACCCAGCCGCGCTACCGGCGATATTCAACAACGTTGGTTTGGCAGCAAACATCATTATAATATTGATGCTAAATTACTGCTTACAGAACAAGAACTTAACTGGATTCAGCATCATCCAGAGGTGACCTACGCTGCGCCACTGGATTTGGCTCCATTAATATTCCGTGATCGCCAAACCGGTGAAATGGCCGGTTTCTCTATTGATCTCATCGACATTATTTCACGCCGAACCGGTATTAAATTTAAGCCGATTTATATTAAGGACAGCGGCGAAGGTGTGCGTGATTTTGCTGCCGGAAAGATAGATATGCTGCCGATTGTCGCGGTACGCAATGGCCAATACGGTAATAACCTTTACTCCTCGCCCGTCGCACAATCGTTGTGGGGTATTTTGACGCGAGAAGATCGTAACGATATCAACAACGTCGCGGACCTGGCGGGAAAACGCGTTGGGATACAAGCGGGTAGCACTTCCGGTGGTGTAATTAACAACACTCTTTTGGCACAAAAAATCACCTTTGTTGAAGCCCCCGATACCATGACGTTGGTGCGCATGTTACAACAAGGGAAAGTCGACGCGATTATCAAAAATATGATGACCGCTAACTATCTGTCAGCACAGAACTTTACCCCCAATATTAAAACGGTTGCGGTCACCGGCGAAGAGCCGCTGATGATGGCATTTGCTATCAGCCCGAAGCTTCCTGAATTAAAAGCCATCGTAGATAAAGTCATTGAATCTATCCCACCGGAAGAACTGGACAATATCATCAGTGACTGGAGCACATTTAAACCTAAACCCATCAGTTTTGATGAAAGCCTGGAAGACAACGAATGGCTGATGTTAACGCTGAAAATCAGTTCAGGCCTGCTATTAGTGTTCGGTTTATATCTGGGTTATCTGGTATTCAATAAACGCCGTCAGGCCGCGTTGTTACATGCTCGTTTGCTACAACAAGAGTCGATTATTAATGCTCTGCCATTCGCGGTATTTATTCGTACTGCTGCTGGAGAACTGGCCGTTTATAATAGCCACTTTGCTGACGCGCATCAGGATAAGCTAAACGACCTGCTCAATCATAATAATGAGCCTGCCAATTGGCCAATGACCAGCCCATTGGATCGCGAAATAGATAAATATTGCCGCATGGTGTTAACCAACCGAAAACCGCAAATGGTGGACCTCTCTCTTGAGATCAACGGAGAGTTGCGGGATATCTTCCTGTGGATTATTCCGCTGGATAATGCTGAGCGCAGTCTACTCGGTGGCTGGCTGGATATCAGCCAACGCAAAACAGTTGAACGGCAACTGGAAGCCGCCCGCGTCGAAGCCGAAAGCGCTAACCGCACCAAGAGTACCTTCCTGGCGACCATTAGCCATGAGCTGCGCACCCCCATGTACGCCATTATGGGATTGTTGGAGCTGGAGATACGCAGTGAACAGCCAGTCAATAAAAACACATTAGTCACAGTTTCCAAGTCTGCTCAATCGCTGATGCTTTTGCTTGATGACATCATCGACTCTGCCAAAATCGAAGCCGGGCAACTGAGTGTTCACCCCGCCGTGGTCGATTTCCGTCAGGAAATAGAGCGAATGTTTACGATTTATCAACCCATCGCCGATGAACGTAATCTGCGGTTCTCTGGTTGGGTAGATAATCAAATCCCTGATTTAGTCATGGTAGATATGCTGCGGGTACGGCAAGTCATGGGTAATCTATTGGGCAACGCGCTGAAGTTTACCGAACAAGGTAGCGTGTCAGTGGATATCACCTGGGAAGCTATCGACGACAAACATGGGGTAATGAATATTGATATTACCGACACCGGTATTGGCATTTCTCCTGCGGCACAAGCCACATTATTCCAGCCATTCAGCCAGGCCAACGAGGGGAAATCACCGCGTTTCGGAGGTTCTGGTTTGGGGCTATGGATCTGCCATCAGCTGATTCATAAAATGGGTGGGGAAATTACCTTAGAAAGCCAACTCGGCAAAGGTACCAGCCTGTTTATTACATTACCGCTGGAAGTTGCCAGTGCCGATGATTTACCACAGGAATCAGCCATTGCCGTCGCAGATGAAGCGCAACTGAATCAGTTGAAAAATTTGCGCATTCTGGTGGTAGATGATTTACCGGCTAACCGTCAGTTACTTCAGCAACAGTTAGCCTTTATCGGTATCGAGCAAGTGATGAGTGCCGAGAATGGCGCTGAAGCCTGGCAGATATTGCAGCATTATAGTTTTGATGCCGTCATCACCGACTACAATATGCCGTTGATGAATGGCTATGAACTGGCGGCCCATATCCGTAATAGTGCCACGATGAAAGAGTTGGTCATCATTGGTTGCACCGCAGATGCGCGAGAAGAGAGTACCACCCGTTGCAATGACGCCGGTATGAATGACTGTATGATTAAACCTGTCACTATCGATACACTGCGCACCACCCTGCTGCGTCAGGAAATTATTAGCAGTGATGCGAACATACCCTCTCATGCGTCTGTTGGTGATGTCACGGTACAAGATAGCGTGCCAAATATTGTTAACAATGAACCCGCTACGCCCCTTGTTGCCGCGCAAAATAAGCTAAAAAGCCTCTCGGGAGGCAACAGCGAAGTGGAGTTGCAGCTATTGCAATCATTGCTGGAGAGTAATGTGCAAGATACTGCGGCGTTAACACAACTGTATTCACGCTTCACCGTCGATGATGACAGCACTATGTCTGCTGAAGTTTATAAAGAAATGGCCAGTCTGGTTCATCGAATTAAGGGCGGCGTACAATTGATTGATGCCCTGCCTCTGGTGGACAGCTGCATTAAACTCGAATCCCTGCTGCACGCACAGGATAAATATGCCGTTATTACCTATGGCGTTGACTACCTGGCACTATTGACTCAGACGAACCAATTATTAGTGGAATTAATAGCCTCATACGCTGAAATAGGTAGTTCGCCGCCCTAGAATTAAGGGATTAAATTAATGTTTTCATTGAAACTCGTCAGACGTTTTGACGAGTTTTTTATGAACTAATTATTCATGCTTTATAACAGAAGTATCATTACACACCCCAAACAATACGTAATACATTGTAATAAATAGACTTTATAATTACTTCAAATCTAAGCAGGACAAGTTCCTACAGTTTTTGTAGGAAATTTCACATACAAAACAAAGACGCCTCTCATTCTGTCCCCTCTGTTTTCCCCTTACACTACCACCGGTCGCGAAACCAGATAGCCAATATAAATAACGGAAGATCATATTCAGCTAAATAATCGCTTATTTTGTTGAATGCTGAAGACTCCCGTTAATGAAAATATAAATTTAAGTGGGAATGACATGGGAAAAACACTAATGACGTTGGCGCTATTGACCCTACCGGGTATCGCGTTAGCGGCGACTTCAAATAACACAATCAAATTTCAGGGGGAAGTTGCTGAACAGACTTGCATGGTTGATATCAATGGCACAGCCAACACACCTGTTGTTCTGTTACCCACCGTCTCAACCAGTAACTTGAATCAAGTCAATGCTGTCGCTGGTAAAACCAATTTCACCATCAATCTCACTGGCTGCAATATCGCCATTCAAGACACCAAAATCAGCTCTGTTTTTCAGGGAATGAACGTCACATCTGCCGGTAATCTGGGCAATGTAGGAACAGCACAAAATGTTGCTATTCAGTTACTTGATGCGAATGGCGCTCCTATTCGTATGTCTGGTGGCAGCGTTTCAGTACCTGGAATTACGCTGGTCGCTGGTTCGACATCAGCATCACAAGATTTGGCAGCCCAATATATTACAGAAGAAGGTCGCGCCACCGCAGGGAGCGTTATTGCTTCCGCGCAATATGCGATCACCTATCCCTGACTATTCGTGAAATCCAAACTGTTTCATGAATATGTTGGCCAACCGGTAACGGAGCCGATGCAAACCAGCAAAACCAAGGACAAGTAAGCGCCATGACACTGACTGCCCACAACATTATCGCCTGCACATTATTACTGCTTAGCGGCGTACCCTTATGGACGCAAGCCAGTGTTGTCATGACAGGGACACGTATCATTTATCCTGAAGGTACTCGGGAGAAGGTGCTACAGCTCAGTAATAAAGATGACCACCCTAATTTGGTCCAATTATGGATGGATGATGGCAATAATCAGTCTTCGCCATCAAAAAGTGATGTCCCTTTCACATTGACTCCCCAAATATTCCGGATGGAAGCCAAAAGTGGCCAAGTGGTTCGCCTGTCCTATATTGAGCGTAATTTACCCAAAGATCGTGAATCCGTTTTCTATCTGAATTTTTTACAAATTCCCGCCTTAAAAAAAGCCGATACACAGCCTGAAAACAAACTGGTTTTAATCGTTAATAATCGACTGAAAGTCTTTTATCGCCCTGCTGCATTAAAAGAAAACGTCGATACCTTGGGTGCAAAGGTCCGCGTCACTCTGGAGAGCACCAATGGTGACAAAATCAAGATACACAATCCTACGGCTTATTACATAAGCCTGCGTGATGCCAAACTGGTCAGTGACGGGAAAACCATCTCATTTGCTACCAACGAGATGTTTGCCCCTAACTCGACCACTGATTTGGCTTTACCCGCTGGGGTTAAAGCCAAAAAAGGCGAGCTGCTCACGTTGAACGTGGTCAATGATTATGGCACTAACATCCCTTGCGATTACCATTTGTAATGTTGTCGTGATGAGGATCGTGAATGTGCCGGGCTACAGGGAAAAAACGTGAGGTTTGCTCCCTGGTTATCCTACCTGCTAACACAGGGTCTGTTGGTCAGTCACTCTGTGTCAGCGGCAGATGAGAGTAAGCAAGACGAATATGTGTTTGAGGATGCGTTATTGCGCGGTTCATCACTCGGCTTAGGTGCCATTTCCCGCTTTAATAAGAAAGACAGTTATGAAGCAGGCAAATACCAAGTTGATCTCTATATGAACAACAAGTTTGTCGATCGTATCGAACTGATATTTATAACCAAAGATGATGCAGTTGTTCCCTGCTTATCAGCGTCACAACTGCTGCAAGCTGGCGTAAATGACAGTGTGCTGAAAAATGCCAATCAGGAAGATGACTGTCTGGATTTCAAAACCCTGTTGCCTGCCAGTGACTATCGTTTCGATTATGCCAAATTGCGTTTTGATTTATCGATTCCACAACTGTATGTGAAGAATGTCCCACGTGGCTATGTTGACCCTCGCAATCTCACGGCGGGAGAAACCATTGGTTTTAGTAATTACAACTTAAACCAATACCATGTGGGTTATAACAAAGATGGGATTAAACGCAGCACCGACTCGACTTATCTCAGCCTAAATAATGGCATCAATGCCGGGATGTGGCGTTTTCGTCAACAAGGCTCTTTGCGCTATGACCCAACCCGAGGGGCGAACTGGACATCTAACCGTTTATACAGCCAACGTGCCCTACCCAGTATTGGCAGTGAAGTTACTGTGGGTGAGACATTCAGTTCCGGCCAGTTTTTCTCCAGTCTGGGATTTAGCGGTATTGCACTGAGCACCGATGACCGCATGCTGCCGGAGTCACAACGTGGTTATGCTCCTGTTATCCGGGGAATTGCCAGAACTAATGCTAAGGTCACGGTATATCAGAATAATCGGCCAATTTATCAAAGCACCGTTTCGCCAGGAGCATTTGAATTCAATGACTTAACCGCAACAAACTTTGGCGGTGACTTAACTGTTGAAATTCAAGAGGCCGATGGCACTCTCAGCACCTTCCAAGTGCCGTTCTCCTCGGTGCCTGAATCATTACGCCCCGGTTATTCACGCTATAGCTTCGCCGCAGGCCAGGTCCGTGATTTGAGCAGTCAAGAAATGTTCGGTGAGCTGACCTATCAACAGGGGGTGAGTAACGCTATTACGGCCAATAGCGGGATGCGCTTGGCCTCGGGATATCAGGCGGTGATGCTGGGTGGCGTTTTTACCCACTATATCGGTGCCTTGGGGCTGGATGCCACCTATTCCCATGCCAGCCTTCCGAGCGATACCCACTCATCAGAGAACAAATCGCAGAATGGCTGGATGGCACGGGCTTCTTTCAGTCGTACCTTTGAAACCACTAACACCACGTTATCAGTGGCGGGCTACCGTTATTCAACGGAAGGTTACCGTGATTTAAGTGATGTATTGGGTATACGGGCGGCCAGTAACGGTAAAGTATGGAGCTCAGGGACTTACCAACAGCGCAGCCGGGCTGAAATCTCCCTTAATCAGAATCTTAACAGTTACGGTTCACTGTATTTGACGGCATCCTCACAGGATTACCGCAATTCACGCGAGCGCGATACCCAGTTGCAATTGGGTTATGCCAATACGCTATGGCGTAATACCAGTTTTAACCTTGCTATTTCAAAACAAAAAACCGGCGGGGGCACCAACGAAACTTACTTTGTCGACCCCGGTAGCGGTATGCCGGCGGCGAACGGAGCTAACCTTCTCGCTACCAATGAAACCGTGGTGCAAATGTCCGTTTCATTCCCATTAGGTGGCAACCCTCAGGCCCCCTATGTTTCTGCCGGTGCTGTTAATAGTCGCATCAGTGGTGCCAGCTATCAGACTTCGCTGGCCGGTGTGATGGGCGACGATCAGTCAGCCAGTTACAGCATGGACTTCGCCCGCAGTGAGCAATCCAAAGAAAATACCTTTAGTGGCAGCCTGCAAAAACGGCTGCCGGTCACCAGCCTGAGTGGCAGTGCTTCACTTAGCCCTGGTTACTGGCAAGGTTCTGCCAGCACCCGTGGGGCCATAGCTTTCCACCGCGGAGGCGTCACGCTGGGGCCGTATCTGAGCGATACCTTTGCGCTGATTGAGGCAAAAGGGGCCAGTGGGGCCAAAGTCATGTATGGGCAAGGGGCAAAAATCGACGGCTTCGGCTATGCCTTGGTTCCGACCCTGACGCCATATCGCTACAACACCATCACCCTCGATCCTGATGGTATGGATTTCAATACTGAACTTCAGGATGGGGAGCGCCAAATTGCCCCTTATGCCGGTTCAGCAGTCAAAGTCCGTTTTCGCACCCTCAACGGATACCCTCTCTTAATCTCGGTCAAACTTGCTGATGGCAGCCAAGTGCCGATGGGGGCGGTGGTTTACACCACAAGTGGCCCAGCCAACAAGCATGACGATAATAACCGCCAAGATAGGGAAGTTGGCATGGTTGGGCAAGCCAGTCAGGCATATTTGCGCGCTGAACAGGCCCGTGGAACGCTTCTGCTGGTATGGGGTGATGCCGAGAATGAGCGCTGCCAGCTAGATTACGATCTCGGCACGCCCAATAAAGATAAACAGCTGTATAAACTCGATGCCTTGTGTGTCGTTACCCAGCATTGAATCAGAGAAACAGTATGAATCCTATAACACGCCTTGCAACCTACCATGATCAAGGCAAACCTCTTTTCTCACATCGTTGGCGATGGTTTCTTTCACTCGTATTATTGAGTCTCGCCTCTCCCGGCTATGCCCAATGTGTTTGGAAAGGCGCGAATATCGGTGGTGATAACTACGGTGCTTCGTTGCAACTAGGCAATGTCAATATCACTAGTAATTACATTCAGCCCATCGATTCCATTTTGGCCTCCAGCATTATCAGCCTGGTCCCTGCCCGCTTCTGGTCAGATCCCGAGGCTGTCATCTATGAGTGTGATGTCGCCGATAAAGACAGCCTATTTGAAGTCTTTGCGACTAACGGCGACAGTAATGTTGGCGGCTATACCAATATGGGCGACAACTATTTTCAGACCTTTTTCCCTTATACCGCGTTAAAACTTATTCACGTCGATAGCGGTATTGAGTTCACCCGAATCTGGCAACAGGTTCCGTTGAAGAAATACGATGTGGTCGGTAATAAAATTCAGATTAAAGGCAAGCACTTCAGCCAAATCCGCGCCGAACTGAAAAAGGTCGGTACGGTGGATCGCACTCCTGGCCCTTCCAGTTGGGGCTGCCCGGGGCCTGCGGCAGAAAGCTACTCCGGCAGCTATACCTGCAATCAACCTAATGGATATGTAGTGTTCAAAGGCCCTGGGATGCCAGTACCAGAAACAGGATATGATTCAGCGACCAATTATCAGACATGGGGAACAGGCCGCTATATGGCGTTTGGTATGAATACCTCACCGGTATCAGTCCTGACGCGCAAAAACACCTGCGTCGTGCGCAACGTAACACCTTATGTGGTTTTCCCCATTATCACTGTAAATGAACTCAATGATAATCAGACACGTAGCGCGGATATTACCGTTGATATTGAATGCCAATCTGGTACCGAGTCAGGTATTAATAGTGGACAAACCGCGCTCGGTATCCAGACCTCATTACCCGGCTATCTGATTGCTCAAGGCTTAGGATTGGTCAATTCTGCGGGCGGTGTCAGTTACCTGCTTTCCGATCACTATGGCACAGACAAACGTATTGCCACCGGTGTGGGGATCAGCCTCAGTGACAGCAGCGGCAGAGCGATGAATTTTGTTGGCTGGGGGGGATGTGTCAGCAACTGTATTTCCACTACCAGTGCAGGTTGGTATCCGGTTCTCACCGGGGCTAATGCTAATGGCAGTAATGCTGCGGGTTTCAACAACTATTCGCACCACTTCACCGCCACATTAAAAAAACTACCGAATGGCACGCCAACAGCCGGTAAAATTGATGCTACAGCTTATGTTTTGGTGAAAATACAATGAGATACCTCTGCCTATTTTTATTGATGTTCAACATCAATCCAGCTGCTCATGCGGGCCTTGTTGCCAGTTCAACCCGGATGATTTATCAACCCGAGTCACGCGAACGTACATTGATGCTGGCGAATACCAATGATTACCCAGTGGTCGTACAGACTTGGGTTGACAATGGCGACGTAGATAGCACACCAGACCAGGCGGAAGCGCCGTTTATGGTGTTACCAGCAGTTTTTAAAATGCAGTCTGGTGCCGCACAAGCGCTGCGTATTATTAATAAAGGTGACAATCTGCCCACCGACCGAGAGTCTGTTTATTGGCTTAATCTCTATGAAATTCCACCTAAAACACGGCGCAACGCAGATGCTCATGCTCAAGTCGCGATAGCAATGAACACGCAGATGAAAATTTTTTATCGACCCAATGGATTAGCACCTAAACCGGATGAAGCGATGAAAAAAGTCAGTTTTACTCTGCAAAAACAAAATAAAGAATATGTCCTCACCGTTCATAATCCTACGCCATATCATGTTTCATTCGGTCAGATGCAGCTCAGCAGCGCACAACAAAGCCATACCATCGCGCAACAGATGAACATGATGATCACCCCGTTTGCTACGCGACAGTATCAATTTGAACATCCCCCTACCTCGCTCAACGGAAAACTGACCTTGGAGTATGTTTATTTTGATGATGCCGGTAATCAAGTAAAAAACAGCCAGTTAGTTAAAGTGACACCGTAACATGCAATGATAAATCTGAATAAAAATCAGATAAAAATAGCGAAAAAGCAGACAAGTTTGCTGAAAAACAAGCCAATAAGCTTATTCTCTCAGCAAACGCGCATTTTTAGTGTTTTTCTACTTTGACAAACGCCACCACCCTCGCTATTATTCGCCTCGTTCACACGATTCCTCTGTAGTTCAGTCGGTAGAACGGCGGACTGTTAATCCGTATGTCACTGGTTCGAGTCCAGTCAGAGGAGCCAAATTTAGAGAAACCCGCTTAGGCAACTAAGCGGGTTTTTTGCTTTTGTTTTTTTGATAAGTGGTTAAGAGCAGGCTTAGTGGCATGTTAAGTTCGGTTACCATTAACGACTTTAACCCGGCCCGTCACTCCCGGCAGCCAATAGTGGCACCACTACGTCGCTGATCGGCGTAGGAATACCCTGTAAACGGCCATAACGCTGTATCACGCCGTTACGGATATCCCACTCCAATGGGCGGTTGGCCTGACGGTCGGCGAGAATGGAAGTGCCCAGATCCGCAGGGGCATGATGAAAGCCGTCAACGATCTCCTGCGGAACGTTATCGCTCAATACGGCACCTTCCGCTCGCGCTACCGTCAGACACTCGCGCAAATATGCCAGTGCCAATTCAGTGATATCCACGCGTGAGAACATCCCGGCACGACGATTAGCTAGTACCATCAGGCCTGCGACCGCATTCTGCAACAATTTGCGCCAGGCGATGGAGAGAAAATCAGCTGACAGCTCAACCGCGCAGCTGGTGCCGCTGAGCACATCAGCTACCCGTTTTGCCTGCGGCACATCCGGTAGTGTCAGGCGAGGTTTAGCGCGCAGCCAGACTGAAGCATCCGGCTCGCGCTGTGCCGGAAACCACACGACCGAAGGTAGTACCTTTGCACCCTTGACCAAAGGTTCTAACCGCGCTTTCTGTTCGACGCCATTTTGCAGTGCACATACTACCGTGTTTTCATCGCACAGCGCGGCCAGCCAGTTAGCGCTGTCAGCGATCTGGGTGGTTTTTACTGCCAGAAACACCAGATCGAACGGTTGGCTGATAGCCGCCGGATGACTCAATACCGGACCTGGCACTACAATTTCACCGTCATCGTGACGCAGCACCAACTGCGAATGCGCGGTGCGCCCGCAAAGGACTGGCGTGCGGCCAACTTCATGCAGTACAGCGGCGATGGTGGTACCGATAGCCCCCGGACCAATAAGAGCAATCGTAGGATGGTCAGACATTTCGCATTCTCCTGATTTAATTAACCCATCATCCGTGCGTCGGTGACAATTACCATGCACGCCGCATTTTTCTCAACGGTAACGTTTCGCCGAGAAACAGATATATTAAGATGAAGGATAGCGGTATTGCCCTGACAACGGTAGGCATAGCCATCCATCATTCCACGACTGTATCGCCAACTATTCACAAGATAATTTAGAACAAACGATACTTGCTGCATTTATTTCTGAAGGACATTATGCACGTCACGTCAGGCGAGTTAGAAAAGCATGTCATGAACGCCAACAGGTTATGATTGAAGCCATACAATTATATCTTCCAGAAATTATTCACGCAGAACCTTCGGATTCAGGTATTCATATTGTCTGTTGGTTATCGGAAGAAATTCAGGAATCTTATATGATTGAGCAATGTCGTAAAGCGGATTTAGGAGCACAACCCCTTTCACGCTACTGCCAAACAGAACCAACAAGCCAGGCCATCCTGTTAGGTTTTGCCGCACATTCCCCATCAGAAATCGCTGAAGGTATCAAGAAACTGGCTCAAATATTGAATCAATAATATTAAGTGCCCCGATTCTACCTCAATGGTAAAGAGATCCGCATACCTTCTCAGTATTACTACCAGCGAAACCATATCTCAAAAGCGGTTTTTTCGCATTTCAGATACGATGAACACGGACCTCTCATGTTCCTGTCAGCGCTCATGGGTTAATGGCTGATAACGATTTTCCCCACATGCTGGCGTGAATCAAAGTGCCGCCAGGCCTGTTTAGCGTCAGCAAACGGAAAGGTACTATCAATGACTGGCATGATTTGATGTTGTACCAGCACGCGGTTCATCTGTTCAAAATCCTCACGTGAGCCAACATTTATCACCCGAAAGCGTGCTGCACTGTTAAACAAGCTGAAAAAATCGATTGCCACTGCATCGTGAGCTACAAATCCGATCAGCGCCAACTCACCGCCAATACAGATAGAGCGAATGGACTGATTCAACGTGCCCGGCCCGCCGACTTCAACTACTCGATTCACCCCAAGCCCTGCCGTCAGGCGCAGCACTTCATGGCTCCATTCAGGGTGTTGAACATAGCTGATAACCTCATCGGCACCCAGCGCTTTCAGCTGTGCAGCTTTAGTTTCGCTGGACGTCGTGGCAATGACCCGCGCCCCCATGGCTTTTGCCAGTTCGATAGCAAACAGCGAAACGCCACCAGAACCCAGAGTTAACACTGTCTCACCCGCTTTAACTGGCCGGTCACCATTAAGTGCCGACCACGCAGTGACTGCGGCACAGGGAAGCGTTGCGCCCTGCTCAAAGCTGAGATAATCAGGTAACGCTAGCAGTGACTCTTCGCTAACCACTTTATATTCCGTCAGCCAGCCGTCGCGATCACTGCCGTAAAGTTCAGCACGCCCTGAAGCCTGAAAAGCACCGCCAAACCAGCGCGGCATAAAGGTATTCACTACCCGATCGCCCACCTTGAAGCGCTCGACACGCTGACCAATTTGGATAACCTCACCGGCTGCATCGGACAGTGGGATATGCCCAGGGTGAGACGGCAAGGTGTATTGCCCATTCATAATGGCCAGGTCGCGATAATTAAGTGACGTGGCGCGTATTCGAACTAACACTTCTCGCGCCTCTGGTACCGGCATCTCTTCCTGACACAGCGCTAAGTGGTCAAGATGACCAAATTGTTTGAAACGATAACTCTGCATAGTGGTATTTCCTATCGTGATAAATGTAATGCTGGACGCACGGTAAATTGCGATCCGTTTTCTGGTCACTCTTGCGGTAGAAAAGAGCGTCAAAGCAACGATTAAGAAATTCTAGACAAGGCTTATTAATGAAACTAGATTGATAAATTGAATCTTAAATTCCAAATATGAAATTATGCTGGATGAATTAGCGCTTTTTGTGAGTATTGTAGAAATGGGAAGTTTGCGGGCGGCGGCGGAAAAAGCCGCGATTCCACCGTCGACCCTGACGCGCCGCTTGCAGAAGCTGGAACAACATCTGGGTTGCCGCCTGCTGCACCGCAGTGCACGACGCATGACTCCGACCAGTGAAGGCTGGCAATACTACGAACAGTGTCGCCCGCTGGTGCACTCTTTACAGCAAGCAACAGCGAAACTCGATATTACACTTCATCAGGTCAGCGGCCTGATTCGAGTGCTGGCACCGGCAGATTTAGCTAATGACAATCTGGCCCCCGCCTGGATGTCATTTTTGACGCGATACCCACAAGTCCAGCTTGAGCTGGAACTGAACAATTACACACAAGATTTGATTGGTAGCGGCGCTGATGTGGCGATCCGCGTAGGTGCTCAGCCAGATTCATTACTCAATATGCGAAAACTGGGGCAAAGCAAGGAAATAGTATTGGTCGCCTCACCTGATTATCTCGCAAAGCACGGCATACCTGAATCCTTGGATGAACTACGATTATGTGATTTGGTGGTCAGCGCGCCGTTATCGACCTGGGCACTGCAACACCGCCAAAGCGGGGAAACCGTGCGCTGGCAACCACAGGGAAAATTTTGTGTTAACGGCGTATATCTGGCGCTACAAGCAGCACAGGCAGGATTAGGTATCCTATTTTGCCCAATCAGTTTGTGTCATAACTCATTACGGCGCGGCGAACTGATTCAGGTATTACCCGAATGGCAAGGTGCCTCGCGCGAAATTTACGCCGTATGGTCGCAGCAACGCTATGTTCCTGCCAGAGTGCGGGCTTTAATTGAGCATCTGGCAGACTTTTGTCAGCAAGATCCCCTGTTGATAACGTGAAATATCAATTAACAATGACAATTGTTATTGGTCGTGGAATCGAACTCTCATTAATATCAGTGATGCTCTTGATGATAGAAGAAATTAAGTTAGCTGCCCTCGGTAAGAGGACAGTTAACTTAGCGCATGACAAGAATCACTCAAAGATAATCCGATAACGCTCCGCAGCATGTTCCTGAGCAAAACCCGGCAGCATTGCTTGCCGTGTAACCTGATAATCTTCCCACTGCGCGACATCATGCAGCGGTGGAATGGTCACTGGCTCACGGCGATCAAAACCCACTAATGCGGCATCCACCAATTCCCCTACCTCCATCAGCGCCGAAACAGTGTTGATATCGGTGCCCGAACGCTGCCAAATTTCGGTCCGTGTGGCGGCAGGTAATACTGCCTGAACATAAACACCTTGAGGTGCGAGTTCAAGACTGAGCCCTTGTGAAAGAAACAGCACAAATGCTTTGGTTGCACCATAAACTGTCAAACCAAACTCTGGCGCCAGGCCAACAACCGAGCCAATATTAATGATTGCTCCCTCACCGGCTGCCGCCAGCCGTGGCGCAACAGCACTAGCAAGCCGCGCGAGAGCCGTAGTGTTAAGAGTAATAATCCGCTCAATATCATCCGTGGCCTGCTCAATAAAACTTCCGCTAATATTCATACCTGCATTGTTCACGAGGATCCCGATACGATTATCATCGCGTAACCGTGTTTCTACGGCAGCAAGCTCGTCGGGCTGCGTCAGGTCAGCCGGTAAGACGTCAACAGTGATACCATTGTCCTGACGAAGTTGGGCGGCCAATGTTTCTAATCGCACACCATCGCGAGCGACCAAGACCAGGTCATGTCCGCGACGTGCGAAGCGTTCAGCATAAGTGGCACCAATACCGGATGACGCACCTGTAATAAGAACCGCGGGGATCGTATTCATGAAATTTGCTCTCTTATAGATAATTTATAGATGACGGTCATCATCTATTATTGATATTATGATCAGCATCATCTAAGTGTCAACGAGGATTCACTGGCAGGAATAGATTATGTATTGATGAGAGGCGACATCTATTGATGCGTTGGCATGGCATACTTTATGATGCTGCCTGTTCAATTAGGAGAAATATATGGCCCGGGTATCAAAGCAACAAATGGCACTCAATCGCGAGGCAATTGTCGAGACGTCTTCGCAACTCTTCCGTGCTCGGGGTTTGAATGGTGTCAGTGTCAACGATTTAATGGCTGCGGTCGGTTTGACTCATGGCGGATTCTACGGGCACTTTACTTCTAAAGATGAACTGGCGGCGATTGCCAGTCGCAAAGCACTCGATGAGTCCAGCACCCGCTGGCAAGAAATCAGCAGCGAGCCAGACCAGAATAACCTGCGCACGCTGGTGGAGTTTTATCTCTCACCAACCCACCGTGACCATGCCGAAAATGGCTGTGCGATAACAGCATTAGCCAGTGATGTAGCACGTGAGAATAATGATAATCCAGTATGTGAGGTCTATCTTAGCGGGGTGAAATCCATGCTGGCGAGACTAGAATCCGTCTCTAATATAGAAGATCCCGAACAACGCAGACAGCATGCACTGGCGCAGTTTGCGATGATGTCAGGTGCATTAACACTGGCGCGCGCGACCGCTGGGAATAAATTATCGGATGAGTTTCTTGATGCAGCTAAAAAAGCCTTACTGAGGGAAGAGTCATAATTTAACTCTCACATATTATCAGCAGCCCCTTCCTACTCACTTGGCAGGAAAGGGCTACTACCAGAAGTAGTACTCAATGCTACGGATTCAAGGCTTTCTTTGAGTCCAACGCGCTGTGGATAGCGGCTTCCAATTCGTTAGCTTCAAATTTCGCTACATAGGCATCAGCACCCACTTTACGCACGTGGTCTTCGTTTGCACTACCCGATAATGAGGAGTGGATAATCACCGGAATATTCTTCAGGAATTCATCCCGCTTAATATTCAGTGTCAGAGTAAAGCCATCCATCTCCGGCATTTCTAAATCAGTTAATACAAATGAAATTTTATCCGAAACCGGACGGCCTTCCGCTCTTGCCTCATCAGCTATCTTTTTGATTTTATTCCACGCTTCCAAACCGGTGATATGCATAGCGGCAGGAATATCCATCATCTTCAAGGCTTGTTCCAGCATGGAGCGAGCGACTTTTGAGTCTTCTGCCACAATAGCGACTGCTCCCGGTTTCAAATCAAAGGCTTTGGTCTTCTCGCTATCAATTTGAACATTGCGGTTAGCCGGAATAATGTCATATAAAATCTGCTCAACATCCAAGACCAACGCCAGGCGGTTACTGGCTTTATCATTGTCGAGACGCGCAATACTGGTGATATTACGGCTCTTGACACCCGCATCAGCCGCCAGTACCTGACTCCATTCCAAACGGACAATATCGTCAACAGATTCCACCGCAAATGCCTGAGTACTACGGGCATATTCGGTCACCAGCAGAATGTTTAACCCGGTTTTGGGTACACAGCCGACAATCGCCGGAAGGTCAATCACGGGAATGATTTCCCCACGAATATTCGCCATGCCCATCATCGGTGAAGCCATACCTGCCGCTTTGGTTAAGGTTGGCATCGGGACTATTTCACGTAATTTAAACACGTTAATGCCGTACAGCTCCGATTGTTGCTCCTCTTGGGATTCCCCCAAACGGAACAGCAACAGCTCAAATCTGTTGGAGGAGGTGAGATTTGTTCTCTCCTCTATCTCTTTTTGAAAATTATCCATACTTCCCCGATACCTTTTTCCAATGGAGGAACTTATCTCATTATCATTATCGGCAATAGGCGGAGAATGCTTAATAATTCGACTTAAGAATAATTCTTTAACCATTTATTGGATGCCAATCACCTGTTAGGCTGCTGACTATAGTGATTTTATTATTCATCCAGATTAAGGAACGGCTATGTCCGCGAGTTCGCCGGTATCAATACACCCAGAGCATCTGCCGATAAAAGTTAATGCTGCCATTGATCAGGCTCTCGCTGAGCAACGTCTGGTGGGCGCGGTCGTCATTATCGCACTTAACGGTGAGATACATTTCTGCCGCGCGGCAGGATTAGCTGAGCGCGAGACTGCGCGCCCGATGACGGTTGACACGCTATTCCGCCTGGCATCTATCAGTAAACCCATTGTTTCCACTGCGGCGATGGTATTGGTTGCACAAGGTAAACTTGAGCTTGATGGCAATATTCGTCGTTGGCTGCCGGATTTTCGGCCACGGCTCGCACAGGGGGAATTAGCTGATATTACTGTGCGTCAATTACTCAGCCATACGGCCGGTTTAGGCTATCGCTTTTCAGAAGCCGATGACGATGGCCCCTATGCCCGCGCCGGTGTATCCGATGGTATGGATAAGTCTGAAATAACTTTGTATGAGAATTTGCGTCGATTAGCGACGGTACCACTGCATTTCGCACCGGGAACATCCTGGCGTTATTCTCTGGCGATTGATGTTATTGGCGCGGTTATTGAGCAAGTCTGCGGGCAGCCGTTGAATCAAGCCATCCGTGCGCTAGTGACCGGGCCATTGCAGATGAATGATACCGATTTTTTCACCCGCGATATTGACCGTTTAGCCACGCCCTATGTTAATGACCACCCTGCACCGCGACTGCTACAAGAAGGTGAATGCGTTGCTTTTACGCCTGAGGAAATTGGCGTGCGGTTTTCTCCCGCCCGCGCGCTCAATGCACAATCGTTCCCTTCGGGTGGTGCGGGTATGGTGGGTAGTGCCAGTGACCTGTTACGTTTATTAGAAACACTGCGTCAAGGTGGTGCACCGCTACTTCCTGCCGCATTAGTTGATGAAATGGGACGAGATCAAACTGGCGGCATCCCTCTTCCAGACGCGCCTGGTATAGGCTTTGGTTTAGGGTTTTCCGTACTGCGAAACCCGCTTGAAGCGGCTTCACCAGAATCTATCGGCACATGGAGTTGGGGCGGGGTTTATGGGCATTCATGGTTTGTCGACCCGCTGCAGGAGTTGAGTGTGGTCGCACTAACTAATACTTTATATGAGGGAATGTCCGGGCAATTCGTCAATGATCTGCGCGATGCAATTTATGCTTCCCGATAAAACGAGAAGAATGGGAAAATAGCAAAATAGTACAAATCCCCCTGCGAATAGCTGGGGGATTTAAATAATATTAATTGGCGTAGATAATTTTATCTGAATAAAGCGCTTCAATTGCTTGCTTATGAGGATTCTTCTTTTTATCGGTGACGATAATATCAATATCGTTGATATCACTTATTTTCATTAGCCCACTTTGACCGAATTTACTGGTATCACATAGAATCACTTTCTGCCTGCCCATTGCCAGCATTTTCTTGGCAATACGCCCTTCATCGAGATTCTTTACCATCACGCCAAAATCACTGTCTATACCGCCAACACCCACAAAACTAAAATCGGTGTGAATGTCATTCATTTGTTCAATTGTTTGAATACCTAAATTAGCTTTATAGATATGGTTATATTCACCACCCAACACATGCACAATTGCCATATTATTTTTACTTTTTATTTGGTCGGCAATTAAAGATGAATTGGTGAAAACAGTAAATTTCACTAACGGCAAGAATGAAGCAAAAATAAGTGTAGTGGTACAAGAGTCAATAAATAAACTATCATTTTCAGTTACCAGCGAAGCCGCATATTGACCAATCAGCATTTTTTCCTGGCGATTTAAATCCATTCTTTGAGCAAAACTGCCCTCTTGTATATTCTGAACTTTTATTGCACCGCCGTGGACTTTGGTAACCTCACCACTTTTTTCCAAATAGGAAAGATCTCTGCGGATCGTTTCAGATGTCACACCCAATTCCTCGGAAAGACCAATAACAGAAACCTCACCAAGGCTATCCAGCTTTTCCAAAATAAACTGTTTACGTTTGATCTGATTCATAAGAATAGCGGCCCGAAGCTGTGCGATACATTTAGAGCCTATTTCATTAGGCTATTTTACTTGCCATTCTACGCAATAATTTTATGAAACAAAAGGCGATTCCGTCACAGTGGCCAGAGTTGATTAATGGCAAAAGCAACTCCGTGGTGATTGTTATCCTGACTCACTTTGTCCGCGCAAGATTTGACAAAATCACTGGCATTACCCATTGCTACACCAACGGCTGAAAACTGAAACATACTGATATCATTTTCCTGATCGCCCATACTGACCACCGATTGAGAACCAATGTTTAAATGCCGTGATAAATAGTGCAATGCTTCCCCCTTCGTAATGCCCTGTCTCATTATTTCGTAATAATGACAACTGGTCTTACTGAGTGAGTATTGGCGATGAAATCTCTCGTCTATTTTATTAGCGATGTTATCAATAAAATCAGTCGAGCCTACAATAGAGACTTTGACGATATCATCTCGTTGAATAATGTCTTTAGGTTCAACAAAAGCTAATTCCATCGCAAAGAGTTGAGACTCATAGCGCGTATGATCACTGATATCCTTCAAACTGGATATCATATTATCTCGGGTGAAAAAATGATGTTTAAACTCATTTTCAGCAAGCATGGTTATCACATTTTTCACCTCTAGGCGACGCAATGGCATAAAACGAATATCTTTCTTCTCAACAGCATCATATATCCATGCACCATTAAACGAAATAAAGTAACGAATTAAATATTCTAATTCAGTATTGCGGATAACGGCTGCAATAGCCCTAACTGGCCGGGCTGAACATAAAACAACTGTGCCGTGCTGATGAATAACACGCTTTACTGCGTTAATATTCTGAGCTGATATTTGGTTTTCCTGATTGAGTAAAGTGCCATCAAGATCAAGGGCCAGTAACTTGTACATACTTTAGATCCAATAAAAAGGGAGAAAATATTATTTCTCCCTCTGGCTGTTGATAAAATCAAATAAACGGGAAATGTGCCATTGGTGCCCTACTTATTTAAAATATAAGCACATAAGCCACCGGAATGCCCATAGGTGCGGTCAACCCTTTATTCACTGAGCTAATTAACCCCATACCATCAGTGAGTAATAAACCGCGATACAACATCCTTAGCTGCATTGCAGACAACATTATCAATAGCGGTGCCCACAACCAGAATATTGACACCGGTATTTTTGAATGCTTTCGCATTTTCCAGATTAATACCGCCTTCGGCTAATGTGGGTACTGAAACAGCACCGACCAAGGCCAGAAGTCGTTGTTTGATAACATCAGGAATATCGCCAGCGCCAACCCCTTCGTAGCTCATGCCAGTCATTAAACCAATCATATCAACCCCTAACTCTTCCATTTTTTTAGCCACTTCAGCAACATCAGCGGGAGTTTCAGCGGCAATACCGAAGGTGTGCAAATCGCTTGGGTGACCAATATAAGCATCCACTGTCAGACCATATTTATGAGCTAAATCGACCAGTTCTTTTAAATCCTCAAAACTGGATTTATGGGTATGTAAACCATCAGCGCCTGATTGAGCAATCAATAAAATATCCTGTTCAGTTACCGGCGTAGGTACAGTTTCTGTAAAGCCCCCGGCAATCCCGACAGTAATAAAAATATCATCCGCCACCACATTACGTACACCCTGCACTGCTTCCGCCATTTGCCCGATAGTTATCTCATGACGAATGCGCTCTGCGGCATGCATATTCGTCACACCATTATGGCCACGCGCTAATGCCAATGCCGGGTGATTCGGTTCTAACAATTTAACACCAGAATCGCATACTGCTTTCGCTAAGCGAGCGTCATCTCCGGTTATTCCAGTACTCAGAATAGTTTGACCGCCATGTAACGCAATTGCGTTTCGTACTTTATCCATAGCGACGGACCGTTTCTTACTCATATCAGCGTTGAACATATTTACCTCTACTTGATTTATATAAAACTGCTTTTTTAATTGTTAACTCTTAGCCGAAACCCCTGGTGTTGGTGATTCGGGTACTGCCTTTTTAATTGCTACAAATTTGTTGGCTAATAGGGTGATGGCACAAGTCAACATTAACGTTACCGCCATCACTATCGCCATATAGAAAGCGTTATTTGATAAGAATGGTGAGGCGAAAGCAGGGACATAAGCCACACCTTTAATATTCAATAATCCCAACAACATTCCACCGACACCGGCTGAGAATATCGCGCCAGCAAAGACGACTTTATTAGAGAACATGAACGGATAAGCCGATTCGACAAACGTCCCGAAACCTAAGTTAATTAACAGCCCCGGAGCAGCAACAGCAGCCTCACTTTTTTCTCGCGGCGCAATGACGTTTGCCAGATTAATACCTGCCGCTACCATAACCAGCCCAACCATATCGACAGCACCGAGGAAACTGACACCGGACTTTTCCATTTCCAGTAAGACCAGCGGCAATATAACCGCGTGATAAACACCACCCAGAATAGCTGGCCAAATAACCAATCCCGCCAGTAATCCGGCTAATATTGGGCTGAAGGCCAAAGTGGCTTCGATGGCCAATTTGATATAGTCACCGGCGGCCAAAGCCAATGGGCTGAGCAGGTAATACATGACCAGACCAGAGAATAAGCCGGACAAACCACCCGCCACGATATTGATTGTCGTCATTGGGAATTGCCATTTCAGGCACAATCCGAACAGATAGCGCACCATAATGCCCGCGCCGATCCCGCCCAAAATACCACCAATTAACCCCCCTTCAACCGACAGCACACCAGCAACCACACCTGCCACAATCGATACTTCATCCAGCTCGGAGACCTGTTTAGCCGCAATAACGGCGACAATCACCGGTAACCCCTTGAGCAACAGTTCAAAGATGGCATTCAGTGATTGCAGCCCTGGGATATGGCTGAGCGCTAACACAATAGCCATAGCGATAAAGCCGGGTAAGGCTGGGATCATGATGCTACGAATATTAATTCTTTTTAGCAGACTCTTATCGCTGCCCGGCATCGTGGCATCGCCACTGCCCAAGACCGGGGTATATTTTATCTGCCAGTATTTGCATAACGAGGCGGTAAAAGAGATAGCCCGGGTACGGCTATTGGTACCTGTGGTCCCAGAAGTGGCAATGACATTTGCACCCTTGGAGGTGATAATCGCCATTGAGGTGCCGCCAGTGCCTACAATAGGAATTTTCTTTTCTATCGCCGCCAGAATAGCTTCTTTATTACTGCGATCGGGATCGGCACTCATAATGATGATGCCATCAATAGCACCAGCACGGATTTGTGCCGCAATGGCTGCATCCGATGATTTTACCTCGTCATTCACCTCAGACAGTTTTCCCTGGAAACTAATCTGGGGTTTATCCTTTTCTTCGGCGGTTATTGAATACACTGCGGCAGCTGTGGTCGGTTTTGCCACATCCATCGATTCTTCTGCTGCAATAAATTGCACCGCACTGACACCTAGCCCCGCAGAATGGAGTTGGGTATAAATTTCTTGTAGAAGTCTTTCGGGGTATGCACCACCGAGATTGAACAGATTTCCCCCACTGCTTCCGAGTATTGCTACATTTTTCATGTCGGGCCTCAAAAGATAAGAAATGTTAGAAAGTGTTATTATGTTTTTAACTGCAATTCACAATCACAGAAATAACAATTCAAAGCAACATTAAACAACATGGCAGCACTTATTAGCCCCACTAACGAAATAGCTATTAACTTCACCATAAAAGTAAAAACATCAATAATAAAAACCAATATTCTTTAAAATTTAGATAGGTCAACATTAAAAACCACAAAGTGGCTTTTTGTTGTTTTATTTTGTTTTGTTGTTTTCGTGATGAGGTTCAAATATTAGCGACGATCGTCACTTAAAGAGGGAAATCAAACAGAAGAATGTAGAGTGGCTTATTGCAGACATAATCGATAGCGGCTAATAAGCCGCCATGACTGCAATCATAATCAAGCCTCTGGCCGATAACGCCATAACCAACGGCCACTTGCCATACGACGATAAAACAGCACGCCACGCACTATCCAGTCGAGGAACATCCCCATCCAGACGCCGGTGACACCAAACCCTAATGTCACACCCAGAATATAACCCGCGACAATACGGCAACCCCACATCCCCGCGAGCGCCACCCACATGGTGTAACGGGCATCTTTCGCGCCTTTCAGCCCAGATGGCAACACCCAGGCCGCAGCCCAAATGGGCATAAAGAGTGCATTGATCCAAATCAGGTGCTTAACTACGTCGATAACCCCTGGTTCATGGGTATACAACGACGCCAGAAATCCAGCACTTGGGATCGACAGCAAGGCGATAAAACACACCCCAAGGGTTGATAACCAGAAGATGTGTTTAATCTGACGGATAGGCTGTAAAATCTGCCCTTTACCCAAACGGGTACCGATAATAATCGTCGAGGTATACCCCAGCGCATTACCTGGCAAGTTGATCAGCCCAACAATGGAAAACGCGATAAAGTTACCGGCAATCACTTCTGTTCCCATACCCGCAACAAAACGCTGAGTAATCAGTTTGCCGATATTAAACATCACCGACTCAACACTGGCAGGAATACCAATGCTCAAAACCTCAAACATAATGGCGGAGGTAAAAGGCATAAAATAAGATTTAAAGGGAATGCGTAAGGTATTATTGGCCCCGAAAATTAGCACCAACACCACCACCAAAGCGCCTAAATAACGGGTAATTGATATGCCGATACCCGCGCCAATAAACCCCAGCCCCTGCCAATTCCCCACGCCGTAAATCAGCACACTACTAATAGCAATATTAAGAATATTCATGCTGATGTTGATAAACATCGGCAGTCGCGTATTACCGGCACCGCGTAATGCGCCACATCCCACCAAAGTTATTGCCATTGCCGGATAGTTCCACGCCGTTAAACGCAGGTAGGTTAGCGCCATCGCTTTAACTTCAGGATCAGCCTGACTGGCCATCAGATTGATAATGGCTTCTCCGGCAAAATGTACCAGTAACACCAACAGTAATGAGATTAAAACTAATAGAGAGATAGATTCGCGCGCCGCTGTTTGTGCCTGTTTGCGCTTACGTTGCCCCAAACTGAAAGACACCACCACCGATGTGCCGAGCGCCACAGAGGTAAAAAAAGCAGCAATGAGCATATTGAAGCTGTCAGCTAATCCTACTGCGGCCATGGCTTCTTTGCCCAGCCAACTGACCAGCAGAGTGCTAAACACCCCCATGAGTAAGACACACGAACCTTCAATAAATAGTGGGATCGCCAGCGGCGTTATCTCACGCCAAAACAATACCCGATAGGATTTCCGCTTTTTATACCATGCATTTTCGCAAAAGATTTTCAACTTAATATACTCGAATTATTTAGGGTATATACTCGATAAAAGTCGATGCGCACATCATAACAGAATGGCTAATTAATTTAAATGAAACATCATTTCACACAAACAACAATGAAATAGTTATGCAATGAAACACACATAAATATGCAAAATGTCTTTGACTCGAACACCAGTTTTGCGATATCAATGTAGGCATTGAAACCTTTGCCAGACAGACCTAATTCATACAGGATTTAATTGATGACAACTATTCTCAAACACCTTCCTATAAATCAACGTGTTGGTATTGCTTTTTCCGGTGGTTTAGACACCAGTGCAGCACTGTTATGGATGCAGAAAAAAGGGGCAATTCCTTATGCCTACACGGCTAATCTGGGTCAGCCTGATGAAGAAGATTACGATGCCATTCCGCGCAAAGCGATGGAGTACGGTGCAGAGAAAGCTCGTCTGATTGATTGTCGTAAACAATTGGTTGCTGAAGGGATCGCCGCTATTCAGTGTGGTGCCTTCCATAACACTACTGCGGGTGTGACTTACTTTAACACCACCCCACTGGGCCGGGCAGTCACTGGTACCATGTTGGTTGCCGCCATGAAAGAAGATGGCGTGAATATTTGGGGTGATGGCAGTACTTACAAAGGTAATGATATCGAGCGTTTCTATCGTTACGGTTTGTTGACTAATGCTGAGTTGAAAATTTACAAGCCCTGGCTGGATACCGATTTCATCGATGAACTCGGCGGCCGTCATGAAATGTCCGAATTTATGATTCAATCCGGTTTCGATTACAAGATGTCGACCGAGAAAGCCTATTCCACTGACTCAAACATGCTGGGTGCAACTCACGAAGCCAAAGATCTGGAATTCCTGAACTCTAGCGTCAAAATCGTTAACCCAATTATGGGTGTGAAGTTCTGGGACGAAAATGTGGTAGTGAAAGCGGAAGAAGTCTCTGTCCGTTTTGAGCGCGGTTACCCGGTTGCACTCAATGGGGTGGTGTTTGACGATAGCGTTGAGCTAATGATGGAAGCCAATCGTATTGGTGGCCGTCATGGTTTGGGCATGAGCGACCAAATTGAAAACCGTATTATTGAAGCTAAAAGCCGTGGTATTTACGAAGCACCAGGAATGGCGTTGCTGCACATCGCTTATGAGCGCCTGCTGACCGGTATTCATAACGAAGATACCATTGAGCAATATCATGCTAATGGCCGTGTGCTAGGTCGTTTGCTGTATCAGGGCCGTTGGTTCGATCCACAAGCGCTGATGTTACGTGACTCGGCGCAGCGTTGGGTTGCCAGCGAAATTACCGGTGAAGTCACTCTGGAACTTCGTCGTGGTAATGATTATTCCATCCTGAATACTGTCTCTGAAAACCTGACTTATCAGCCAGAGCGCTTGACGATGGAGAAAGGTGATTCAGTATTCTCACCAGATGACCGTATCGGTCAGCTGACTATGCGTAATCTGGATATCACTGATACACGTAAGAAGCTATTTAGTTACGCCACTACGGGGTTATTATCTGCTTCGCCAGAGGTAGGTTTGCCACAGGTGGATAATAATAATCTCACTGCACGTGGCTTACAGGATAAGAGCAAATAGTTATCCATCCTTCAGTTCAGGTGTTCAATTGACGTACATTAATTGAACACCTGACAACTGTCTGGGGAGCCATTAGTACCAGGCTCCCCAAATTAACCTTTTGTTCATATAGCAATAGCTGACCTCTTTAACTAACGCGCGCTGAGTTCTGCCTGATCGGTTTCAACGTCATAGGCCCCGCCGATACACAAATCAATAGGATACGGATCCCACTCAATCAGACCTCTGATTTCAAACTGAATAATGCCATTTCTGGCATTATGCTGCTGATTGACGACCAGAGACTCTGCGATGATCCGGGGTTCAAAACGGATGATTGCTTCACGGATAATTCGCTCGATAGTCGTCCAGTTATGGGGAGTTGAATGCCTCCCCACCAGTGGCGAAATACCGTAATTTAAAACCGACTTAGCCACCCACTTATGGCGCTGTTCATCAAGCCGGTCGTCAATATTGGCATTATTTAATATTTCAGCGATATTCCGCTGCACCAGTTTTCGCATCGTACGTGAGTCATAAAAAAACTTATCATGAGGCTCTAACAATTTTTTAGGCTCATCATCAAGTAAACGCTCAAGCAGAGTAGGCAAAAACTGTCTCTTCTTTTCCATTAATTAGCCTGTTCGTCAAATCCAAATTTTTCAACATCAAATCTAAACTCTTCAATATCAAATAATGCGTACTCATTTTGGTCAGTAATAAACATTTTCCGCCCTGAACCAATATAGAGTGAGTCTGCCGGTTGGCTCCATTCAGTTTTAAGGCCAAGTTTAGTGTCATTATCCGCATCGAGAGATAACGGATAACGTGCCGGGATATAGCCGTACCAAACTTTATTATTCACCGTCAATTGTGCCGGCGCCCAGACCAAGTCTGTAATATTTTTAGGCTTAGAAATCGTCATTAATTGAACATCAGCGAAAGGTACCCAACGATAACCGCCTGCGCTGATAAACTCACAAACCGGCCCGATGCGGCTATCACTATCCGCTATCCATGAAAAGGGCGTCGCTGAGCTATTTTCCCCAGCACTTTCGGGGGCTTGTGACAATGCTTGCTCGCGCAGTTCTTCGCTTTGTGAGTAATCACCCTCATGCAAATGTTGGTTAGCTTGCTGCATCAATACCGCCCACTCAGGCAGTGGATTACCTAAGGTTCCAGGATCGCGTTTCCCTGCTAACACGTCTTCACGCAACGTCTCACTCAAGACCAGATTCTTATACAGCTCTGCCTGCTTGGCCATATCTGGAGCAAATTTAGTCAGTGTTTCAAGTTGCAATAACGCTTTTTGCCATAACCCAGCCAAACAATAGAGCTTAAATAATAGCTCGCGTGCATTGGTATCTCCCGGCTTGGCTTTCAACGTGGCAATAACATCCGATTGTATTTCGGCCAATGAGCTGCTTTTCAATAATTCATTTAAGTTGGTCGTATTCATTAAGTTGTTATTTCCATATTTAAATTTATAAATGGCTATCTAGCCCTAACTTATAGAGTTCCTGGAATACTAGCGCAGGCACACTGTTTTTTTCTTTTGAAGTAAGGTGTTCTGGTGCCAACAGTTTTAATAAATCAACTTTTTCATCATTATGGGATGTGTCCAGATAATCTATAACACTTAATTCCTTGGTGACTTTTTCGATAAGTCCACCGGAATCTAAAATACATTCCGTCAGCGTTTTATCCTTTACGCATTCCCTTATATTCTCCAAAAAACCATCATTGGCAGATAACTTTGTCACCTGTCGTTTATCTTTTTCTGAGAATTCCCGGCCTTGCTCACCCCACATTAAAAAACGTTTGTATTCCAGCTCCAGGCTTTTCAGGATATCTGGCCCCTGCTGCCCATGAGTTTGCACCTCATTAACATCATCGAAATAAGAGATGTAATGACCACCATGAGACAAAATATCTTCTATTTCCGGTAAGTCAGTCGTATCACATATAGAGGGGTGTTCCAGCATTAACAAGTTGTCAGTAAAACTCTTACCTGCTGCTTGCCCAGAGGCTTTTTTGGCGGTAATGACAAAATGACCAAATTTAATTTCCGCACCAAATGACACAGGGTGATGTTCACCTGGACCTAACTCTTTTCCATTGATAATACAGATGAAATCGCTACTTTGATTTACGATCATTGATTCAGATGCGTGCCGGTAAAACTGGACTTCATTTTGTCTATCCCCCATAGAATGGGGAGTAAACTCCCCTTTTTCCATGCTGAAACAGACAGCATTCTGCTCAGTAATCGCATCATTAAGCTGAAACTGTTGCGACATCCGTGGCCAGGTTAATACGAGTAGCATGCCTATTAACCACCTATAAAGACATTCGGCGATCCGCAGACAATTGCGGCTCCATCTCCAGCCACATCACTCACCCGCGCGGCTGGAAACTTATTAATAAAAACGGTTCCGGAGCCTGTGACTACACTGGTCATCCCGACTAACGAGGATGATGCCGCGCTCCCGCCCGCAATTGCAGCCGGAACTGCGTTAATTGATACATTGGGTGAACCGCTACATATCGCACCGCAACTGGTAGCGTCGCCCATTCTTGCTGCACAAAACATATTTCATCTCTCTTAACGGCATAACCATTCAATAATTTTTTGCCTCAGCATATCGGCATGTCTGACAGTTCAAGTTCACACCGAATATGCTGAGTTCACTTTTTCTCAGAATCAAGGCGGAGGCGTCTGTTCATCCGTTGGCGTTGGTTCTGGTGTCTCTGGTGGTTCAGTCGGCTCCGGCGTATCGGTCGGCTCTGGCGTATCGGTCGGCTCCGGCGTATCGGTCGGCTCCGGCGTATCGGTCGGCTCCGGCGTATCGGTCGGCTCCGGCGTATCGGTCGGCTCTGGCGTATCGGTCGGCTCTGGCGTATCGGTCGGCTCTGGCGTATCGGTCGGCTCTGGCGT
>NZ_JAUJTZ010000027.1:0-34401 GCF_030433455.1 Yersinia sp. 22-579
TTCTCTGTTCTCTTTGCCGGTCACTTAACTACTTGATTCGTTGTGTGCCGTCTCGATGGATGCGCATTATAGGGAGTTCTCAGCCGCCCGCAACCGCTAATTTCAATAAAAATGACTGTTTGCTGCATTCCACAGCAAAACCCCGCCTTATACCCTGTTGTACACAAACTTATCCACAGATTGAAACTGTTCTCAAAATTGACGAGCATCACGCAATCGTTTTCGCTACAATTCCCCGCGTCGAAAAAGAGTGACCTCGCGGACAAAATATCGATGGAATGAAGTGGTTTTTATAAAATGAGTCAATACCGCCCGCGATAAAGCGTATTTTGATGCTGTAGAGAGGTCGGTCTCACATGAAAGTTGCCACTGGCTGGCATTTCTCGCTATTGGGATGTTATCTGAATCTGTTTTTCTCTTTATATAGATAGAAGAGATTCACGTAACGCTCTATTGATTGATTGCGAAGAACAACTGCGACTCCAAAGCCAAGGGATAAAACCATGCAACAACGCCGCCCAATCCGCCGTGCTCTGCTCAGTGTGTCTGACAAAGCCGGCATCATCGAATTCGCCACGGCACTTTCACAACGTGGTATCGAATTACTTTCCACCGGCGGAACTGCCCGCCTGCTGGCCGATGTAGGTCTGCCTGTCACCGAAGTGTCTGACTACACCGGCTTCCCGGAAATGATGGACGGACGCGTTAAGACTTTGCATCCCAAAGTACATGGCGGCATTTTAGGCCGTCGTGGCCAGGATGATGGAATCATGGCTCAACATGATATTCAGCCAATTGATATTGTAGTCGTGAATTTATATCCCTTTGCCCAAACCGTGGCCCGCCCGGATTGTTCATTGGAAGACGCCGTTGAGAATATCGACATCGGTGGCCCAACCATGGTGCGCTCTGCGGCCAAGAATCATAAAGATGTCGCCATTGTCGTTAAGAGCAGCGACTACCCAGCAATTATTGCCGAGCTGGACGAGAATGACGGTTCATTGACGTACCCAACCCGTTTCAACCTGGCGATCAAAGCGTTCGAACACACCGCCGCTTACGACAGCATGATTGCCAACTACTTCGGCGCATTGGTGCCACCTTATCATGGTGATACCGAACAGCCATCTGGCCGCTTCCCCCGCACCCTGAATCTTAACTATATAAAGAAACAGGATATGCGTTACGGCGAGAACAGCCACCAGCAAGCCGCCTTCTATATAGAAGAAGATGTGAAAGAAGCATCAGTGGCTACCGCACAGCAATTACAAGGCAAAGCCCTCTCTTATAACAATATTGCTGATACCGATGCTGCACTTGAATGTGTGAAAGAGTTTAGCGAACCAGCTTGTGTGATAGTTAAACATGCCAACCCATGTGGCGTGGCGATTGCTGACTCTCTGCTGGCCGCCTATGACAAAGCCTATAAAACTGACCCAACGTCAGCTTTCGGCGGCATTATTGCCTTTAACCGCGAGTTGGATGCCGAAACCGCCAACGCCATTATCAGCCGTCAATTTGTTGAAGTGATTATTGCCCCATCAGTCAGTACTGAAGCTTTGGCGCTGTTAGCCGCCAAACAGAATGTGCGTGTTCTGACTTGTGGTCAGTGGCAAGATCGTTCTGCGGGCCTGGATTTCAAACGTGTTAATGGTGGTTTGTTAGTACAAGACCGCGATTTGGGTATGGTGACTGAAGCGGATTTGCGTGTGGTGTCTAAACGCCAGCCGACCGAACAAGAGCTGCGTGATGCGCTGTTCTGCTGGAAAGTCGCCAAGTTCGTTAAATCTAATGCCATTGTTTATGCGCGCGACAATATGACTATCGGCATAGGTGCAGGCCAGATGAGTCGTGTGTACTCGGCCAAGATAGCCGGAATCAAAGCGGCAGATGAAGGTTTAGAAGTAGCAGGGTCTGCCATGGCTTCAGATGCCTTCTTCCCATTCCGCGACGGTATTGATGCGGCAGCAGCCGTCGGGATCACCTGTGTCATCCAACCGGGTGGTTCTATTCGTGACGATGAAGTCATTGCTGCGGCTGATGAGCATGGTATCGCCATGATCTTTACCGACATGCGCCATTTCCGCCATTAATTAACCCGCTTAACGGAGTCATCAGATGAATATTTTGATTATTGGCAATGGCGGGCGCGAGCATGCGCTGGGCTGGAAAGCAGCACAGTCACCTTTAGCCGATAAAATTTATGTTGCGCCGGGTAATGCTGGCACGGCCCTGGAACCCACGCTAGAAAATGTTGATATCGCCGCCACCGACATTGCCGGTTTACTGGCATTTGCGCAAAGCCACGATATTGGCCTGACTATTGTCGGCCCAGAAGCACCACTCGTCATTGGTGTGGTTGATGCCTTCCGCGCGGCGGGCCTGACTATCTTTGGCCCAACGCAAGCCGCTGCCCAATTGGAAGGTTCTAAAGCTTTCACCAAAGATTTCCTGGCCCGCCATAATATTCCAACCGCGTTTTACCAGAATTTCACCGAGGTAGAGCCTGCTTTAGCTTATGTACGCAAAATTGGTGCGCCAATCGTGATTAAAGCTGATGGACTGGCTGCCGGTAAAGGCGTGATTGTGGCAATGACGCTGGAAGAGGCAGAAACCGCAGTTCATGACATGCTCGCTGGCAATGCGTTTGGTAATGCCGGCCATCGCATCGTGGTGGAAGAGTTCCTCGATGGTGAAGAAGCCAGCTTTATTGTGATGGTTGATGGTGAAAACGTGTTACCGATGGCCACCAGCCAGGATCATAAGCGCGTTGGTGATGGTGATACTGGCCCGAATACCGGCGGTATGGGCGCTTATTCTCCGGCACCTGTCGTCACGGATGAAGTCCATCAGCGAGTTATGGATCAGGTTATCTGGCCCACAGTGCGTGGTATGGCAGCTGAAGGTAATGTTTACACCGGTTTTCTTTATGCCGGTTTGATGATCTCCGCCGATGGGCAACCAAAGGTTATCGAATTCAACTGCCGTTTTGGCGACCCGGAAACCCAACCAATCATGTTACGCATGCGTTCAGATTTGGTTGAGTTGTGTTTAGCTGGCGCACAAGGCAAGTTGAATGAGAAAACTTCTGACTGGGATGAACGCCCGTCACTGGGTGTGGTTCTGGCCGCAGGTGGCTATCCAGCGGATTACCGTCAGGGTGATATCATTCATGGGCTACCACAACAGGAAGTAGCTGATGGCAAAGTGTTCCATGCTGGAACCAAGCTAGACAGCAATAATAATGTGGTGACCAGTGGTGGGCGCGTGTTGTGTGTGACGGCACTCGGGGCAACGGTTGCACAGGCGCAGCAACATGCCTATAAGCTCGCTGAGAAGATTCAGTGGGAAGGTGCATTCTGCCGCAAAGACATTGGCTATCGAGCGATTGCCCGTGAAAATAGTGGTTCGTGAAGAATAGTAGTTTGTGAAGAATAGTGGCTCGCGGTAAATAACGCTACCGCTGTATTCTGTGGGCACAGTTCGCTGTGCCCTACTTCTTTCGGCCTTATAGACTACCGGCCTTAGGCTCCCAGCGGCAAAAGTCCTGATTAGCAACCAATAGCAATTGCTGTCCTTCCGATGAATCCAGCCACGCGACACCCAATGGTTCTGCGCTATTTGCGCCCCGTTTACTCAACCATGCTTGCGAATTATCATCAAGACTCAGGCGCAACGTTTTCCCAGCACAGGTTGTCACGATACCATCTTGCCAGCGCCCCTGAATTAACTGAACGTTACCGGCACGCAGCGCGCTACTCAGTTCCAGAATCCGCTTAGCTTCCAATTGATAAACGGCAATATTATCAACCGAGAGTTGCTCACGCCGTGTTGCCAGTTGGCGTTGCATAAAACTGACCTGCCCTTGCTCATCAAAACGTAACTCGACACTTTGTGGATCATCACCCAGGTCATTGCGCCGGATTTCCCGCAATACGCCATGTTGATATTCGTAGAAAGTCACGCGAGTGTTACCCCCGGAGTAGGGGCTGTAAACGCTCATCAGCACTTGTGGTTGCTGTTGTGCATTATCCTGGCGCCATAAACGCACGACACCGCTGTCGGCGATATAACCGCTGGCACTGAATTGAGGGGAACCGGACTGACTGCTACAGGCGCTGAGACCAAAGGCTAGACCGAGGGTCATCAGCACCCGCTGCATAAACAAAAGGGGCTTTGCCACCCCCCCGTTTATTATTTTCACTGACACACTATTAAGATTTAACAGCGTCTTTCAATGCCTTACCAGAAACAAACGCTGGCACATTAGCTGCAGCAATTTTGATTTCTTTACCGGTTTGTGGGTTGCGGCCAGTGCGCTCATTACGATGGTTTACTTTGAAGGTACCAAAACCAACCAATTGTACTGCATCACCCTCTTTCAGAGATTCGGTAATTGCAGCCAGTGTGGATTCCAAAGCCGCTTTTGCTTGAGCTTTAGAAAGGTCCGCTTTGTCCGCGATTACGTCAATCAGTTGAGTCTTATTCATAAGTTATCCTTACAGTGTGTTTATCGTTTGCAAAGCATCGAGTGCGACGGATATGCCGATTGACAGCACTCTCCTGCATACACGCACCGATAGCCACTTTTTTTCGCCCCCCAAATGTAGAACAGACAGGGGGCAGATGTGAAGCCTTAAGACGTGACAAATCAGGCGTTAAATCACGTTTTCTTGCCTTATTGCGTTAAATTTATGCCAATGTTGCTAACAGCCGCTTCCCGTAGGTCAGAACGTAACCCTTTAATCAGATCCAGGTCGCGCTCTTCGCAGTCAGCTAACAGGCGGAAAATCTCCCATTGGATATCCCATTCTTCTTCAATCGTGGGCAAGATTTTCAGTTCTTCATCGGTCATTTCTTTGCCAGCCAATGTCATTTCCAACATCGCAACGGTACGGATTGACGTTTCGCTGATAGCGATAGCATGCTCTAAAGTTTCGCCACTCAAACGTGAATGAATAGCTTCACTTAAAGCAATACAGGCATCGATGGCAGGGTAAACACCGTAGATAGCATAGTCATCAGCGGAAGGAATTGCCTCTTCCAGCTTCTCTAATTGGCTATCAAAATTAACCTTAGCGTCTTTTACCACCAAAGTTTCCCAGATAAGATCCAGAATACGTCGGTAAACGGCCGGATCACCAAACTCGGTTTCCAGGCAAAATTGCTGATAGTTGGGATACATCCGCTCGCACAAGCAAGCCATGAAAGTCAGGTGTTGCCAACTTTCCAGCTTTTCGAGACGTAGATGAATCGGATTACGTATCATGATGAGTTCTCATTATTCATTATCTGCGCGGCAGTGTACCCGAAATTAAATCATATCCCTATGCTTGCCAAGCAAATCAGGACTTTTCCGCACCCACCGTTGAAATTGCGGGCGGTTTGACGCGATAGCATCGGCCCAACGGGTCGGTTCCGGCAAACGGTAACCCGCCATGCAATGTTGAACCCACTCTAATGCGCTGCCAACACTCACCCGGTGGCCGGGTGAAATAAATAGCGGATTACAACGTTTTTTGCTGCGCCATACCCAACCTAGCTGCTCATCGGCATCAACCAAAGGCTGCAATGCGCCGTTATCGTCGCCCAATGGCTCAAAATGCCCGCATAAGCGGCTTTTGGCAACACCAATGGTCGGGACATCTACCAGCAAGCCAAAATGGCTGGCAACCCCTAAACGACGAGGATGTGCTATTCCCTGCCCATCAACAAAAACCAGTTGAGGTCGTTGTTGTATCTGCGCCCAAGCGGCTAATAATGCAGGATATTCACGAAAAGAGAGTAAACCGGGGATATACGGGAGTGAAGTTGCCACGCGGGCAACCTGATATTCCACCAATTCGAGCGAGGGGTAACGTAAAACGGCAATCGCAGCACGGGTCACTTCCCCTTGCTGCTCAAAACCAACATCTGCTCCCGCGATAAAGCGCACTGACTCACTTGCGATATCATCCTGAAGACTAATTTCAGATGCGCGTTGCAGCTGTTCTGCCCGTAACGCTTTGGTGTCTACCATCTGCCACCCTGTCTATAGATTGATTACTTTTGGTGATAAGGTTTTGATAATGCATGGACTGCCTTCACAAAAGCACCCGCATGTTCTGGTGGGACATCCTGATGGATACCGTGGCCCAGATTAAATACATGCCCTTCACCCTGACCAAAACCGGCCAGAATGGTACTGACTTCTTCCTCGATACGCGCAGCAGGCGCATAAAGAATGGAAGGGTCCATATTGCCTTGTAGAGCAACTTTGTCGCCAACCCGGCGGCGCGCATCGGCAATGTCTGTAGTCCAATCCAGTCCCAAAGCATCACAACCGGTGGCGGCCATCGCTTCCAGCCATTGTCCACCGCCTTTGGTGAACAAGGTCACTGGTACCCGACGCCCATCGTTTTCGCGGATTAAGCCGTCAACGATTTTATGCATGTAATTCAAGGAGAACTCTACATAATCACGCCCGGTCAGTACCCCGCCCCAGGTATCAAAGACCATCACAGATTGCGCGCCAGCTTTGATTTGAGCATTGAGATACAAAATGACACTGTCAGCCAATTTATCCAGCAACAAATGCAAAGTCTGCGGCTCGGCATACATCATTTTCTTCAGTTTGGTGAAGGCCTTACTACTGCCACCTTCAACCATATAAGTCGCCAATGTCCACGGGCTGCCGGAAAAGCCAATTAATGGCACCGCACCGGCCAGCTCACGGCGGATGGTTCTCACCGCGTTCATGACATAACCCAATTCCTGCTCAGGATCGGGAATAGGGAGCTTTTCAACATCTGCACGACAGGTAATCGGAGATTGAAAACGCGGGCCTTCGCCGGTTTCAAAGTACAACCCCAGCCCCATTGCATCGGGAATAGTCAGAATGTCGGAAAACAGAATCGCCGCATCCAGCGGATAACGACGCAATGGTTGCATCGTCACTTCACAGGCCAATTCAGCATTTTTACACAGCGACATAAAATCCCCGGCAATAGCGCGGGTGGCTTTATACTCTGGCAAATAGCGGCCTGCCTGGCGCATCATCCACACCGGGGTGACATCTACCGGCTGGCGTAGCAAAGCACGCAGATAGCGATCGTTTTTCAACTCATTCATGATAAAGCTCCCTTGATTATCCGCACGCATTGTAGCATGCCAGATAATACTTTCCTGCTAAGTGCCGACGCGATTAAGGGAGCTGTAATGATTCATTCTGGTTAGTTTAAAATGAGTGAGGCACGTTATGAGTATTATTTACAAGTAGGTGATTTAACGGAGCTAATTTATTCTCAACATTATGACTCGCCAATAGGCCCTGAAAAAGTTGTACCTGCTCGTCACTGGGTTTATTCGCTTGGCTGATGCGAATACCAAAAACATGAGTTTTCCCCTTTTCATCGGAAAGATAATAAGTGGCACCGGTTAGCGCTTGAGCTTCCCCCTCTTGCTCTGTTTGAACAGCAAAAAGATTCGGCCAGGTAGCCACTGCCTGATCGAAATTGACTTGTTGGTCAACATCATCTCGTGGTTTATCGTAAATAGCGGCATAACTGAATTGGCGGGGGATAGAAAGCAGATTTTTAAGCGTTGTAGCACGATCTGTAATAGTTTTTTGGCTCGCCTGGTTGCTTTTAATATCTGGGTGCATAGCGGTATCAACAGCTCCTGCCGCCACACACAGTGGGGTTGGCGGCATTGCCGTATGTGAAACCATCTTTAATGTATAAGATGGGTTCTTATCTAATATATCGAACAGCTCTTCTTCATAGATTTTTTGAATACCAACCGCAATGGTACGCTTTTCTACTTCAGTACCTGCAATATTAACAGTACCTTTCAGGAGCAATGTCCTCACGATATCGCCCTTACTGCTACTGTCTAACGCTGCTTTGTTATGTAGGTGTAACATTACGTTATCTTGGATACTGGCACTGCGTAATGGTGAAAAATTGCGATTCGATATTTGCGTGGGTTGGGCTGAGTTTATGGGCACTTTTTTACTCCGGGGAACTTGAGGAGTGAATAAAATATTCCATTACATCAGTATGTTCTTCTATAAATGGAGTAAAGGTGTTTACTTTCAACACCTCACTACATTATTGCTCTTCGCGGCATAATACGACGGTATCTTCAATTAAGCGGCGTGCCACGGTGCCTGGTGGTGGCAACAATGGTAATTGATCATAGCGATACCAACCGGCATTCAGTAGCTCTTTAGGGTCATGTCGCAGCTCGCCGCTGTCATACTCCGCCATAAATGCCATCATCAGTGAATGCGGGAATGGCCACGGCTGCGATGTCACGTAGCGCAAGTTCTTAATGTGGATATTACTTTCTTCCAGTACTTCGCGGGACACCGCCTGTTCCAACGTCTCCCCCACTTCGACAAACCCGGCTAACACCGTGTTAATACCACCACGATGGCGAACATGTTGTGCCAATAAA
The DNA here is from genome assembly GCF_030433455.1 of Yersinia sp. 22-579. Classification (NCBI taxonomy): domain Bacteria; kingdom Pseudomonadati; phylum Pseudomonadota; class Gammaproteobacteria; order Enterobacterales; family Yersiniaceae; genus Yersinia; species Yersinia sp. 22-579. The sequence goes on from NZ_JAUJTZ010000027.1 coordinate 8,440, forward strand.
ATCTCATCGCCGCGACGGATGGCAACAATCACGCACGGGGCAATTTGTGGGTAATAGCGTTCACGGCAGTGATTGCACAGACAAGCCCACTCAGTACGGCTGGCATGCATTTGATGCCCACAATAGCCACAATAGCGGTGAGAGCGGTAAAACTCGGCTAATTGCACGCCACGGCCCGCCAATTGGAACAAACCGCGATCGACATCCAGTAATTGCCGCACTGACCCCATATCCGTAGACATCATCTGGCGAATCAGCCAAACCGCCTGCCCTTGCCATTCACCAATCTGCCTTGCGGTCGCGCCCTGTAATGACCAATTGGCCGCGTTACCTTGTGGTAACTCCCCTTTTGGTAACCATAATTTGTTTTCATGGCTGACAATCCACCAGCCACTTTCTTTACCTGTAAGTTGTAGTTCCATATCGTTGTTGCACAACCTCGACTTCACTGGCAATCTAGAATCCGGCTTGTTACATTTTTGTAACCCATTATTACTTCACGGAGTCGATCTCATGCTTAACCGACTAGAAAGCCTGACTCAACGCGTTGGCGGCAGTAATGAATTAATTGATCAATGGCTTCATGCACGTAAAGAACTTTTAGTCTCGTATTGCACAGTGATCGGTATTAAGCCACAAAAAGGAAAGCATACCCCGCTTAATGAAAAAGCGCTGGAGAACTTTTGCCACAATCTGGTGGATTATCTCTCCTCCGGGCACTTCCATATCTACGATAGAATTATCAAACAGGTAGAAGGTGCGTCCAGCCCGAAAATGGCTCTAACCACCAAAGTTTACCCTGCTTTAAAAAATAACACTCAAACTATCATGGCATTCCATGATCGTTACACAAACATTGAGATCGATGACGATAGCTGCACCGAGTTTCAACAAGCTTTATCCGATATCGGTGAAGCGCTTGATGCTCGTTTTAGGCTGGAAGATCAACTTATTCAATGGGCTGCAGAGTCATGGCAAGCCGCTCAGTCAGAAAATAAAAAGAGTCAGGCCAATTAACCTAATAAATTAATAGTAAGCGTAATTGTCGCAGACAATTTGGATGCGGACAGCGCGCACAAACCGGAGCGTACACGTAGTACGTGAGGATTTGGAGCACTGCCCAAGTTCAAAGTGGCAAGTAAAATAGCTTACAGCACACTATTGTAGTTTTCATTCAACCTCGTATAGTAAGGACTCTTGTCGGAGTGCCTAGCACCTGTTTTCTTACGAAAGCAAACGCAGGCTGAGACCGTTAATTCGGGATCCGCGGAACCTGATCGGGTTAATACCCGCGAAGGGAACAAGAGTAATTTATCGCTACAGGCCCGGCATTCCCCTTATAGGTGGCTGCCGGTCACTGGCCAACATCGTTACTCCCGCCAAGCTCCAGACAAGCAATTTTCCCTATAAACCACATTGGCTCTATAACCACATTGGTAGGAATTGCTATGTCTAATAATACAATTTTTAATAATACAACCGCTAAAGATTCATCACGTCCACGCCACTCTATTCCACGCCAATCTATTCCACGAAAGCAGCAACGTGAACAAGCCCAGGCGTTTATTGACACCTTGCAAGGTGTCACTTTCCCCAACTCACAACGTATTTATCTGCAAGGCTCGCGGCTCGATATTCAAGTGCCAATGCGCGAGATCCAACTCAGCCCAACATTGATCGGCGGCGGAAAAGACGATCCTCACTATGAAGATAACGAAGCCATTCCGGTGTATGACACCTCCGGCCCTTATGGCGATCCCAGCGCTAAACTGGATGTCCATGCTGGTTTGCCCAAATTACGCGATAGCTGGATAACCGATCGTCAGGATACCGCGGCACTGACTTCCGTTAGCTCTGGTTTTACCCAACAACGTTTGGCTGATGAAGGTTTGGATCATTTGCGTTTTGAGCATCTTCCTCGCCCGAAGAAAGCCGTCGAAGGCAAATGTGTTACTCAATTACATTACGCTCGCCAAGGGATCATCACCCCAGAAATGGAGTTCATTGCACTGCGAGAAAATATGGGGCGTGAACGTATTCGCGGCGAAGTCTTGCGCCAGCAGCATCCGGGGCAATCATTTGGTGCACACCTGCCCGACAATATCACCGCAGAATTTGTCCGACAGGAAGTCGCTGCGGGGCGGGCCATCATTCCAGCAAATATTAACCACCCCGAATCTGAACCAATGATTATTGGTCGTAACTTTTTAGTGAAAGTAAACGCCAACATCGGTAACTCTGCTGTGACCTCTTCCATTGAGGAAGAAGTGGAAAAACTGGTGTGGTCTACCCGCTGGGGTGCTGACACCGTGATGGACTTGTCCACTGGCCGCTATATTCATGAAACCCGTGAATGGATACTGCGTAATAGCCCGGTCCCGATTGGCACTGTCCCTATCTATCAAGCGCTGGAAAAAGTGAATGGGGTGGCGGAAAACCTGACGTGGGAAATGTTCCGCGACACCTTGCTAGAGCAGGCTGAACAAGGTGTCGATTACTTCACCATTCATGCTGGCGTACTGCTACGCTATGTGCCGATGACCGCCAAACGGCTGACCGGTATTGTCTCTCGCGGCGGGTCGATTATGGCGAAATGGTGCCTTTCTCATCATCAGGAAAACTTCCTGTACCAGCATTTCCGCGAAATTTGCCAAATTTGTGCCGCCTATGATGTTTCATTATCACTTGGTGATGGTTTGCGCCCTGGCTCTATACAGGATGCCAATGATGAAGCCCAATTTGCCGAGCTGCATACTTTGGGTGAATTGACCAAAATTGCCTGGGAATATGATGTGCAAGTGATGATAGAAGGCCCTGGGCATGTGCCAATGCAGATGATTCGCCGCAATATGACCGAAGAGTTGGAGCATTGTCATGAAGCGCCATTTTATACCTTAGGCCCGTTGACCACGGATATTGCCCCCGGCTATGACCATTTCACCTCCGGTATCGGGGCGGCCATGATTGGCTGGTTCGGTTGTGCCATGCTGTGTTACGTCACCCCCAAAGAGCATCTTGGGCTTCCCAATAAAGAAGATGTAAAACAGGGTCTTATCACCTATAAAATCGCAGCCCATGCCGCTGATCTGGCCAAAGGCCATCCCGGTGCGCAGATCCGCGACAACGCCATGTCGAAAGCTCGCTTTGAATTCCGCTGGGAAGATCAGTTCAATTTGGCGCTCGATCCTGAAACAGCACGGGCCTATCACGACGAAACCCTGCCGCAAGAATCTGGCAAAGTCGCTCACTTTTGCTCGATGTGTGGGCCGAAATTCTGTTCGATGAAGATTTCGCAAGAAGTGAGAGATTATGCAGCCAAGCAAGAACAGGCCGCAGCTCAACCCATTGAAGTACTGCAATCGGGTATGGATCAGATGTCAGCCGAGTTCCGCTCTCGTGGCAGTGAGTTATATATCAGTAAATCACATCTTAGCCCGGCGAATCTGAAAGCGGAGGCTGATAATGAAACCATCTGATACACCACTCTTCTCGGCCCGGAAGGGTTTTCCGACGACTGAACAGCGCCTTGGCTTGTATCCGGTCGTCGATTCTGTGCTGTGGATAGAACGCCTGCTGGCGGCGGGGGTAACCACTATCCAATTACGTATCAAGGATTTAGATGATACTCAGGTAGAACAGGATATTGCCGCAGCAATTGCATTGGGTAAACGCTATCAAGCACGCTTATTTATTAATGATTACTGGCGACTGGCGATTAAGCATGGCGCTTACGGTGTGCATCTGGGGCAGGAAGATTTGGAGACCACTGATTTGGCCGCCATACAACAAGCCGGATTGCGGCTCGGGGTATCTACCCACGATGAGCACGAACTGGCGATAGCTAAAGCTGTGCGGCCTTCTTACATTGCAATGGGTCATATCTTCCCGACCCAAACCAAGCAAATGCCGTCATCCCCTCAGGGGCTGGCGGTGCTCAAGCAGATGGTGGAAAACACACCGGACTACCCCACCGTCGCTATCGGTGGCATCAGTATTGAGCGAGTCCCCGCCGTATTGGCAACCGGCGTGGGCAGTGTGGCTGTCGTTAGCGCCATTACTCAAGCTGAGGATTGGCAGCAAGCCACGGCACAATTGCTACGTCTGATTGAGGGCAAGGAGCTGAGCGATGATAAACAAGCATGAGCTGAGTGACAGTGAATTCTTACGCTACAGCCGCCAATTGTTGCTGGAAGATATTGGCCCGGAGGGCCAGCTGAAGCTGAAAAGTGCTCGCGTGTTGATCATCGGTCTGGGTGGCCTTGGCTCCCCTGCCGCACTCTATTTGGCGGCCGCTGGTATCGGTAAATTGTTACTGGCTGACGATGACCAATTGGATCTGAGCAACTTACAGCGCCAAATCCTGTACCGTACCACCGATATCAACCAGACCTCTGCCAGCAACCAAACTAAAGTGCGGTTAGCCCAGCGTCATTTGCAAAATCTTAATCCGCTGATTGAGATTGTCGCCTTCGATACCAGACTGGCAGATGCAGCATTGGCTGATGCGGTGGCGAACGCTGATTTGGTGCTCGATTGCAGTGACAACATGGAAACCCGCCATCAGGTGAACACCGCCTGTATCACAGCACAAAAAACCTTAATTAGCGGCAGTGCCGTGGGGTTTAGCGGGCAGTTGCTGGTGATTGAACCGCCTTTTTCCCACGGTTGCTACGCCTGCCTTTATCCCGATAAAGAATTACCGCAGCGTAACTGCCGTACCTCTGGTGTTTTAGGGCCGGTGGTCGGCGTTATCGGCACCTTACAAGCGCTGGAAGCCATCAAAATGCTGGCCGGTCTTCCGTCAGCATTGAGCGGGAAGTTGCGCTTATTCGATGGCAAGCAGCAAAGCTGGAGCACCTTGCAACTGACGCGAGCGAAGCATTGCCCTGTCTGTGGAGGCTCACAGTGAAGAGTGATCATATAAACATTGTGCTTAATGATCAGCCACTTGAGATGGAATGCACCATAACCGTTGAAAAGTTGCTCCAACAACTGAACCGCCATCAGCCGGGAACAGCGCTGGCGGTCAATCAGGTCATCATCCCACGTACTGACTGGGAAGAGTATCAGTTGCACGAGGGTGACAACATTTTACTATTCCAAGCCATTGCCGGAGGCTGACATGCTGAAGATCGCCGATACCACTTTTACCTCACGTTTATTTACCGGTACGGGCAAATTTGCCACGGCTGAATTGATGCTGGAAGCACTACGCGCCTCCGGTTCACAACTGATCACCATGGCAATGAAGCGGGTGGACCTCCTGGCCGGTAACGATGCCATTCTTGCGCCGTTGCGCCAGCTAGGCGTGCGCTTACTGCCTAATACATCCGGAGCGAAAACTGCGCAAGAAGCTATTTTCGCCGCGCGCCTGGCACGTGAAGCACTAGGAACCCATTGGGTAAAACTGGAAATTCATCCAGATGTGAAGTATTTGCTGCCCGATCCAATAGAAACCCTGAAAGCCGCCGAAATACTGGTAAAAGAGGGATTTGTGGTTCTGCCTTACTGCGGCGCAGACCCGGTATTGTGTAAACGGCTGGAAGAAGTCGGCTGTGCTGCCGTCATGCCATTGGGGGCACCTATTGGATCAAATTTGGGATTACGCACTCGCGACTTTCTGCAAATTATTATCGAGCAGGCCAAAGTGCCAGTGGTGGTTGATGCTGGTATTGGTGCGCCAAGCCATGCACTTGAAGCTATAGAGCTAGGCGCTGATGCTGTTCTGGTGAATACCGCGATTGCTGTTGCTCGCTCACCGGTACAAATGGCTCATGCATTTCGCTTGGCGGTAGAGTCTGGCGAATTGGCGCGTCAGGCAGGGCTTGGTAATCGACAATTTGATAGGGCAATAGCCACCAGCCCACTGACCGGTTTTCTTAGCCAACTTGAGGAAGAAAATCATGTCTGAAGGGTTTAGCCAGCGCTGGCAGCAATTGAATTGGGATGATATTTCTCTGCGCATTAACAGTAAAACCGCCGCAGATGTTGAGCGAGCTATTCACGCGGTAAAACCCAGTCGTGAAGATCTCATGGCACTGATTTCACCTGCAGCTCTGGCTTATCTGGAGCCAATGGCGCAGAAAGCCCAACAGCTGACGCGCCAGCGTTTTGGCAATACCGTCAGTTTTTATGTGCCGCTTTATCTTTCCAATCTGTGTGCCAATGATTGTACTTACTGCGGTTTTTCGATGAGTAATCGCATCAAGCGCAAAACATTGGATGAAACTGAAATCATCCGTGAGTGTGAAGCCATCAAAGCACTGGGCTTCGAACACTTACTGCTGGTTACCGGTGAGCATCAGGCAAAAGTGGGAATGGACTATTTCCGCCGTCATTTTCCAACTATTCGCAATCAATTCAGCTCACTGATGATGGAAGTTCAGCCATTGGCAGAAGAAGAGTATGCAGAGCTCAAAATGCTGGGATTGGATGGCGTGATGGTTTATCAAGAAACCTATCATCCGGCGACTTATCAGCAACATCATTTGCGCGGCCATAAACAGGATTTCCATTGGCGGCTGGCAACTCCAGATCGTCTGGGACGCGCTGGGATCGATAAGATCGGGCTAGGTGCTTTGATTGGTTTATCAAACAGTTGGCGTACCGACTGCTACATGCTGGCGGAGCATCTGTTTTACCTGCAACAAACTTATTGGCAGAGTCGCTACTCAATTTCATTCCCACGTTTACGCCCGTGTGCCGGGGGAATTGAGCCTGCTTCTCTGATGAGCGAACCACAATTGCTGCAACTGATTTGTGCTTTCCGCCTGTTTGCACCGGATGTGGAGCTATCACTCTCGACTCGTGAATCACCGTTCTTCCGCGATAACGTGATTCCGCTGGCGATAAATAATGTCAGTGCAGGGTCGAAAACGCAGCCGGGCGGATATGCCGATGACCATCCAGAGCTTGAGCAATTTGCCCCCCATGATAATCGAACGCCTGAGCAGGTGGCTCAAGCACTAACGCTGGCAGGGCTACAACCCGTATGGAAGGATTGGGATCGTCATTTTGGGCGCATATCCCAATAAATTTCGTACTTTCTTTATGAAAAATAAGCAAAAAAAAACCGCCCCGAAAGGAGCGGTTTTTACGTTGGTGACGAACAAAGAGATTAGTCTTTGCTGTTACCAAAACCAGCGTTGAGCAATTCAGCCAGGTTAGCAGTCGCTTCGTCCGCGCTCACTTGCGGAACTACTGGTGCTTCACCCTGTGCTTTACGGCGCATACGATCCTGATGATAAGCGTAACCGGTACCGGCTGGGATCAGACGGCCCACGATAACGTTCTCTTTCAGGCCACGCAGTTCATCACGTTTACCGGCAACTGCCGCTTCAGTAAGAACGCGCGTGGTTTCCTGGAACGAAGCCGCAGAGATGAAGGACTCGGTCGCCAAGGATGCCTTGGTGATACCCAGCAGGTCACGTGTAAACGTAGCCTCGATTTTGCCTTCAGCTGCCAGCTTACGGTTAGCGATTTTAACGCGAGACATTTCTGCCTGCTCGCCTTCCAGGAAGTCGGTGCTACCTGCATCAACGATAGTGCCTTTACGCAGCATCTGACGAACGATAACTTCGATGTGTTTATCGTTAATCTTAACGCCTTGCAGACGGTAAACTTCCTGCACTTCGTTGGTGATGTAACGAGTTACCGCGTGAACACCACGCAGACGCAGAATGTCGTGTGGAGATTCTGGGCCATCGGAAACCACGTCACCGCGTTCTACAATTTCACCTTCGAACACGTTGAGCTGACGCCATTTCGGAATCATCTCTTCGTATGCATCGCTACCATCCAACGGTGAGATAACCAGACGGCGCTTGCCTTTGGTCTCTTTACCGAACGAGATGATCCCGCTGATTTCAGCCAGGATTGCAGGCTCTTTCGGACGACGTGCTTCGAACAAGTCAGCAACACGTGGCAGACCACCGGTAATATCCTTGGTACCGCTTGATTCCTGAGGAATACGCGCCAGGGTATCACCCGCACCGATCTGAATACCGTCTTCCAGCTGTACAATCGCTTTACCTGGCAGGAAGTATTGAGCAGGCATATCAGTACCTGGGATCAATACGTCGTCACCTTTGGCATCAACGATTTTCAGTGCCGGACGCAGGTCTTTACCGCTACCGGTACGCTCTGCGCTGTCCAATACCACCAGAGAAGACAAACCAGTCAGTTCGTCGGTCTGGCGTGTAATGGTCTGGCCGTCAATCATGTCCGCGAAGCGGATGAAACCGCTCACTTCGGTCACAACTGGCATGATGTGCGGATCCCAGTTAGCAACGGTTTCGCCGCCCTGGACTTCTGCGCCATCGCCTTTAGCCATTACAGCACCGTAAGGCACTTTGTAGCTTTCTTTAGTACGGCCGAATTCGTCGATCAGTTTCAGCTCGGTATTACGAGAAGTAATAACCAGCTTGCCCGCTGCATTGGTAACGAACTTGACGTTGCTCAGTTTCAAGCTGCCTTTGTTCTTAACCTGAATGCTGGACTCTGCTGCCGCACGAGATGCCGCACCACCGATGTGGAACGTACGCATCGTAAGCTGGGTACCCGGCTCACCGATGGACTGTGCTGCAATAACACCAACCGCTTCACCTTTGTTGATGATGTGACCACGTGCCAGGTCGCGACCATAGCAGTTTGCACACACACCAAAGTCAGTTTCACAGCTTACTACTGAACGAACTTTAACGCTGTCGACGGAGTTTTCTTCTAACAGATCACACCATTTTTCGTCCAACAGGGTGTTACGCGGAACCAGAATATCAGCCGTACCCGGCTTGATAACTTCTTCAGCGGTCACACGACCCAGAACGCGATCGCGCAGTGGTTCTTTAACATCACCACCTTCGATAACCGGGGTCATCACGATACCGTTATGGGTACCACAATCGTCTTCGGTTACGACCAGATCCTGTGCCACGTCAACTAAACGACGAGTCAGGTAACCGGAGTTCGCAGTTTTCAATGCGGTATCCGCCAAACCTTTACGCGCACCGTGGGTTGAGATGAAGTACTGAAGTACGTTCAAACCTTCACGGAAGTTCGCGGTGATTGGCGTTTCAATGATCGAGCCATCTGGCTTAGCCATCAGACCACGCATCCCTGCTAGCTGACGAATCTGTGCAGCAGAACCACGCGCACCGGAGTCGGCCATCATAAAGATGCTGTTGAATGATACTTGCTGTTCGACAACGCCGTCACGGTTGACAACATCTTCTACAGACAAGTTATCCATCATCGCCTTGGCAACACGTTCGTTAGCCGCGGCCCAGATATCGATCACTTTGTTATAACGTTCGCCTGCTGTTACCAGACCGGATTGGAACTGTTCCTGGATCTCGGCAACTTCAGTTTCAGCTTCTTCGATGATCCCTGCTTTCGCTTCTGGGATAACCATGTCATCGATACCTACAGAGGCGCCTGAGCGTGCTGCGTAAGCAAAACCGGTGTACATGATCTGGTCAGCAAAGATAACCGTTGGCTTCAAGCCCAGGATGCGGTAACAGGTGTTCAGCATCTTGGAGATAGCTTTTTTGCCCAGCGGCTGATTAACGATAGAGTAAGGCAGGCCTTTCGGGACGATCATCCACAAAATAGCACGACCTACAGTCGTATCGATAATGCTGGTACGCGAAGTGCTTTCGCCTTCGGTATTACGAATTTCTTCAGTAATACGGACTTTTACCCGCGCATGCAGAGATGCCAGGCCAGCGCGATAAATACGCTCAGCTTCTTTCGGGCCAGTCAGTACCATGCCTTCGCCTTTGGCGTTAACACAGTCACGGGTCATGTAATACAGACCCAATACAACGTCCTGAGAAGGAACGATGATTGGCTCGCCGTTCGCTGGTGACAGGATGTTGTTGGTAGACATCATCAACGCACGTGCTTCTAACTGAGCTTCCAGTGTCAGCGGTACGTGAACAGCCATTTGGTCACCATCGAAGTCGGCGTTATATGCCGCACAAACCAGTGGGTGCAACTGGATTGCTTTACCTTCGATCAGAACCGGTTCAAACGCCTGGATACCCAAACGGTGAAGGGTTGGTGCACGGTTCAGCAGCACTGGGTGTTCGCGGATAACTTCATCCAGGATATCCCAAACAACTGCTTCTTCACGCTCAACCATCTTCTTGGCGGCTTTAATGGTGGTAGCAAGACCACGCAATTCCAGCTTGCCGTAGATGAACGGTTTGAACAGCTCAAGAGCCATTTTCTTCGGCAGACCGCACTGATGCAGACGCAGGTATGGACCAACGGTAATAACCGAACGGCCTGAGTAGTCAACACGTTTACCCAGCAAGTTCTGACGGAAACGACCTTGCTTACCTTTGATCATGTCAGCCAGTGACTTCAACGGACGCTTGTTAGAGCCGGTAATCGCACGACCGCGACGGCCGTTATCCAGCAATGCATCTACTGCTTCTTGCAGCATACGCTTTTCGTTGCGCACGATGATGTCCGGAGCAGCCAAGTCCAGCAGGCGTTTCAGACGGTTGTTACGGTTGATCACGCGACGATACAAATCGTTCAGATCAGAAGTCGCAAAACGACCGCCATCTAACGGAACCAATGGACGCAGATCTGGCGGCAGCACAGGCAGCACGGTCAGGATCATCCACTCTGGCTTGTTGCCAGACTGTACGAACGCTTCCAGCAACTTGATACGCTTGGTCAGCTTCTTACGCTTGGTTTCAGAATTTGTTTCGTTCAATTCTTCGCGCAGGATCTCGCACTCTGCTTCCAGATCCATGTTTTTCAACAAGGCCTGAATAGCTTCGGCGCCCATTTTCGCGTCGAACTCATCACCAAACTCTTCCAACGCGTCCAGATACTGCTCTTCAGTCAGGATCTGACGACGTTCCAGGTTGGTCATACCGCCTTCAACAACCACATAGGATTCGAAGTACAGTACACGTTCGATGTCACGTAATGGCATATCCAACAGCAAACCGATGCGGGATGGCAGCGATTTCAGGAACCAGATGTGCGCAGTCGGAGAAGCCAGTTCGATGTGACCCATACGCTCACGGCGTACTTTGGTTTGAGTCACTTCAACGCCGCATTTCTCACAAATAACACCGCGGTGTTTCAAACGCTTGTACTTACCGCACAGGCATTCGTAATCTTTTACTGGGCCAAAGATACGGGCGCAGAAAAGGCCGTCACGTTCTGGTTTGAACGTACGGTAGTTAATGGTTTCCGGCTTTTTAACTTCACCGAATGACCAGGAACGGATCATGTCTGGCGAGGCCAGAGCAATTTTGATCGCATCAAACTCTTCGGTCTTAGTTTGCGCTTTCAGAAACTTTAATAAGTCTTTCACGGATTGGCTCCTGTCGGAGTTAGACCTGATAGGCGCTCAAACCTAAGCATATAAAAACCTAAGTTTGAGCGCCCCTGTGACCAGTGCGAACCACCAGCAAGCTCCCGGCTATAAGAGCTTGCCGTCTGGCGAAGAATTACTCTTCTTCCAGCTCGATATTGATGCCCAGCGAGCGGATTTCTTTCAACAATACGTTGAAGGACTCCGGCATGCCTGGTTCCATACGGTGATCGCCATCCACGATGTTTTTGTACATCTTGGTACGGCCGTTTACATCGTCGGACTTGACGGTAAGCATTTCCTGCAATGTGTACGCGGCGCCATAAGCTTCCAACGCCCACACTTCCATCTCACCGAAGCGCTGACCACCGAACTGAGCCTTACCACCCAGCGGCTGCTGAGTAACCAGGCTGTAAGAACCGGTAGAACGCGCATGCATCTTGTCATCAACCAAGTGGTTCAGTTTCAGCATGTACATGTAGCCGACAGTAACCTGACGTTCGAATTGCTCGCCGGTACGGCCGTCAAACAGAGTAATCTGACCAGAAGTTGGCAGGCCACCCAGCTGTAACAGTTCCTTGATTTCTTTCTCTGTCGCACCATCGAAGACTGGTGTTGCGATTGGCATACCTTTTTTCAGGTTCTCAGCCAGACGCAGTACTTCGTCATCGGTGAAGGTGCTCAGATCAACTTTCTGACAAACACTATCGCCCAGATCGTAGGCTTTCTGGATGAACTCACGCAGTTTGGCAACTTCTTCCTGCTTTTTCAGCATGGCGTTAATTTTCTCGCCGATGCCTTTCGCTGCCATCCCTAAGTGGGTTTCCAAAATCTGACCGATGTTCATACGCGATGGTACGCCCAGCGGGTTCAGAACGATGTCTACCGGCGTACCGTTTTCATCGTAAGGCATATCTTCGATCGGGTTAATCTTAGAGATAACACCTTTGTTACCGTGACGACCGGCCATCTTGTCACCCGGTTGAATCTGACGTTTAACCGCCAGATACACCTTGACGATCTTCAGCACGCCTGGTGCTAAATCATCACCTTGGGTGATCTTACGACGCTTGGCATCCATCTTCTTCTCGAATTCGGATTTCATTTCGTCGTATTGCTCTGCCAACTGTTCCAGCTGGTTTTGCTTGTCTTCGTCAGTCAGGCCAAGTTCCAGCCAGCGGTCACGTGGTAATTTGCTCAGCTTGTCAGCTTCGATGCCACCAGAAACCAGTACTGCATGGATACGTGCAAACAGGCCCGCTTCCAGGATCTGCAACTCTTCCGTCAGGTCTTTCTTAGCCTGCTTCAGTTGCATCTCTTCGATTTCCAATGCACGTTTGTCTTTTTCTACGCCGTCGCGAGTAAAGACTTGTACATCGATAACCGTACCGGAAACACCGTTTGGAACACGCAGAGAAGAGTCTTTAACATCAGACGCTTTCTCACCGAAGATCGCACGTAACAGCTTCTCTTCTGGGGTCAGTTGGGTTTCACCTTTAGGTGTTACCTTACCAACCAGAATGTCGCCGCCAGTCACTTCAGCACCGATATACACGATACCGGATTCATCCAGTTTGGAGAGCGCAGCTTCACCCACGTTCGGGATGTCAGCAGTGATCTCTTCTGGCCCCAGCTTGGTGTCACGAGACACACATGCCAGTTCCTGAATGTGGATAGTTGTGAAGCGATCTTCTTGCACCACGCGTTCGGAGACCAAGATGGAGTCTTCGAAGTTGTAACCGTTCCAAGGCATGAACGCTACACGCATGTTCTGACCCAATGCCAGTTCGCCCAGGTCTGTCGATGGGCCATCTGCCAGCACGTCACCGCGCTCGATTGGCTCACCCAGATTTACACACGGCATCTGGTTGATACAGGTGTTCTGGTTAGAACGGGTGTATTTGGTCAGGTTATAAATATCAATACCTGCTTCGCCCGGATACATCTCGTCTTCGTTAACTTTAATCACGATACGGGATGCATCTACGTACTGAACGGTACCGCCACGTTTGGCTACAGAGGTTACCCCTGAGTCAACCGCTACCGCACGTTCCATACCAGTACCCACCAACGGCTTATCAGCACGCAGAGTAGGAACTGCCTGACGTTGCATGTTCGCACCCATCAAGGCGCGGTTGGCGTCATCGTGTTCCAGGAATGGAATCAGAGAAGCACCAACGGACACCACCTGTTGAGTGGAAACGTCCATGTAGTCAACTTGATCGCGGCTGAACAGGCTTGATTCGCCTTTGCTACGACAAGTGACCAAGTCTTCGATGAAGCGGCCGTCTTCGTCCAGGTTGGAGTTCGCCTGAGCGATAACGAAGTTGCCTTCTTCAATAGCAGACAGATAGTTAATTTCATCGGTCACCACACCATCGCGCACGCGACGATAAGGGGTTTCCAGGAAACCATACTCGTTGGTCTGTGCGTACACGGACAAGGAGTTGATCAGACCGATGTTTGGACCTTCTGGCGTTTCGATTGGACATACGCGACCGTAGTGAGTCGGGTGTACGTCTCGAACTTCAAAGCCAGCACGTTCACGGGTCAAACCGCCCGGGCCCAATGCAGAGATACGGCGTTTATGCGTAATCTCAGACAACGGGTTGTTCTGGTCCATAAATTGTGACAACTGGCTGGAACCAAAGAACTCTTTCACCGCAGCCGAAATAGGCTTGGCGTTGATCATGTCCTGAGGCATCAGTGTGTCGAGGTCGCCCAGAGACAAACGCTCTTTAACTGCACGCTCAACACGAACCAGACCAACACGGAACTGGTTTTCAGCCATTTCACCAACGGAACGAATACGACGGTTGCCTAAGTGGTCGATATCATCCACTTCGCCTTTACCGTTACGGATATCGATGAGCTTCTTCATCACTTCAGTGATGTCTTCTTTGCTCAGGATACCGGAACCTTCGATCTCGTCGCGCAGCAGTGAACGGTTGAACTTCATCCGGCCAACCGCTGACAAATCATAGCGGTCTTCAGAGAAGAACAGGTTCTCAAACAGGTTTTCAGCTGCTTCACGTGTTGGTGGCTCACCAGGACGCATCATGCGGTAAATCTCAACCAAAGCGCTCAGACGATCGCTGGTTGGATCAACACGCAGGGTCTCGGAGATATAAGCACCGTGATCCAAGTCGTTGGTGAACAATGTTTCGATTTGCTTGTGACCGGCTTGGCTCAGTTTAGCCAGCAAATCTAGTGACAGCTCCATGTTGGCTGCACAGATAAGCTCACCAGTGTTCTCATCGATGTAGTCTTTAGCGACCACTTTACCGGCAATGTATTCAACCGGAACTTCGATGCGATCAATGCCGTCTTTTTCAAGCTGGCGAATATGGCGAGCAGTAATACGACGAGCTTTCTCGACGTAAACTTTGCCATTCGCTTCAATATCAAAGGATGCCGTTTCACCGCGCAGGCGCTCAGGAACCAATTCCATCTGCAGCTTGTTGTCACGAATCTCAAAGACCACTTTTTCAAAGAACAGATCCAGGATCTGTGCAGTGGTGAAATTCAATGCACGCAGAATGATGGTTGCCGGCAGCTTACGACGACGGTCAATACGGACAAACAGGTTGTCTTTCGGGTCAAACTCGAAATCTAACCATGAACCGCGGTAAGGGATGATACGTGCGTTATACAGCACTTTACCCGATGAATGGGTTTTACCCTTATCACTGTCAAAGAATACGCCAGGACTACGATGCAGCTGAGATACGATAACCCTCTCAGTACCATTAATGACAAAGGTACCGTTTTCGGTCATGAGTGGAATTTCACCCATGTAGACTTCTTGTTCTTTGATGTCTTTGACCGTACCTTCCGGGGCTTCGCGCTCATAGATGACCAGGCGCAGTTTTACGCGCAGCGGTGCGGAATAAGTCACACCACGGATCTGGCACTCTTTGACGTCAAATACTGGCTCACCAAGACGGTAGCTAACGTATTGCAGCTCCGAATTGCCGCTGTAGCTCTGGATTGGGAAAACAGAACGGAATGCTGCTTCCAGGCCGTACTGTCCTTCAGGATCTTGCTCGATAAATTTCTGGAACGAGTCAAGTTGGATAGAAAGGAGATAAGGTATGTCCAAAACTTGTGGACGTTTACCAAAATCCTTACGAATACGTTTTTTCTCGGTATAGGAGTAAACCATAGGGTTCCTCAGCTCGCTGAAAAGTCGACCCACTCTGTCTGCCCTGAAACCAGGACAGGTCGTGCAACACTATTATTTAGAACGAGAAGTCGAAACACTCCTCGGAATACTCTTTTCTATCACTCTTAAACCATTTCATCGCGTTACTTTAACTACCGAGCTACCCGAGTGGGTCGTAGCTGAGAACGCAGTATATTAAGTCGTCAATAGAAAGGAATATTAGGGGTTAGTTAGCCGCTAAACAGTGTGAAATGCGACTAACGCCCTACAGCGCAAAAAGGCTGATGACTAAAAAGTCACCAGCCATCAGCCTATAAGTCAGGCTGCGAACTCAAAGCTTAACTTACTTGATCTCAACAGAAGCACCAGCTTCTTCCAGAGATTTTTTCAGAGACTCAGCTTCGTCTTTGTTCACGCCTTCTTTCAGAACTGCAGGTGCAGATTCAACCAGGTCTTTAGCTTCTTTCAAGCCCAGGCCAGTTGCGCCGCGAACAGCTTTGATTACTGCAACTTTGTTGTCGCCGAATGAAGCCAGAACAACGTTGAATTCAGTTTGTTCTTCTACAGCTTCAGCAGCAGCAGCAGGACCTGCAGCAACAGCAGCAGCTGAAACGCCGAATTTCTCTTCCATAGCAGAGATCAGTTCAACGATTTCCATTACAGACAGAGCTGCAACGCCTTCCAGAATTTGGTCTTTAGTGATAGTTGACATAACAATTGTTCCTAAAATACAGAAATAGTTTATACGTTAAAAAGCAATGACTAAAAAGTGAGGGCAATTAAGCCGCTTCAGCTTCTTTCTGGTCACGCAGCGCAGCCAATGTACGAACCAATTTGCCAGCAGCGGCTTCTTTCATGGTTCCCATCAGACGTGCGATTGCTTCTTCGTAGGTTGGCAGAGTTGCCAGGCGGTCGATCTGAGCCGCAGGGATTAACTCGCCTTCAAAGGCTGCTGCTTTAACCTCGAATTTTGCATTTTCTTTAGCAAATGCTTTGAACAGACGAGCAGCTGCGCCCGGGTGTTCAGAAGAGAATGCAATCAAGGTTGGACCAACAAACGTGTCTTTCAGGCACTCAAATGGAGTCCCTTCAACTGCGCGTGACAGCAAGGTGTTACGAACAACTTGCATGTGAACGCCAGCTTCACGACCTGCTTTACGCAGTTCAGTCATTTTATCAACGGTAACGCCACGGGAATCCGCAACAACCGCAGACAGCGCACCTTTGGCTACTTCTTTAACTTCAGCAACAATCGCTTGTTTGCCTTGAAGATTTAGTGCCATTAGTTCTTGCTCCTGGATTAACCGGGGATTAATTCCCCGGAACTCACGTCACCCAAAACATTACTAAATTGTAATGAACGGGCGTTGAAACACGGTGAGCAGAATCCAGCAAAGACCATTCTTTTTTATTCTTGATAAACAAAAAAATAAAAAAATGCTTCAGGTTCTGTCACCGTCTACGCAGGAAATTAAGTGTTTTACAACACACCTGCGGTCTTGGACGGAGGCTTGGATAAGGCCAAGCTCCAACCGAAAAATTCTGTTCCTCTGCCGATCGGACATTTGTGATTAACAAATAAGCCATCAACAGAAGCATGGGCGTAAGATTCTAGACAAACCTTACGCCCACGTAAAGCGATAAAAGCAATTAGTGATTAGTTCACTACTGCTGACAGGCCGCTTTGATCAATAGCAACGCCGGCGCCCATGGTGGTGGACAGGCTGATTTTCTTGATATAAACGCCTTTCGCTGTAGCAGGTTTAGCACGCTTCAGCGCAACAACCAGAGATTCTAAGTTTTCTTTCAACTTCTCTGAGTCGAAATCAACTTTACCAATGGTAGTGTGGATAATACCGTTTTTATCGTTGCGATAACGAACCTGACCTGCTTTAGCATTCTTAACTGCTTCAGCAACGTTAGGAGTAACAGTACCCACTTTAGGGTTTGGCATCAGGCCGCGTGGACCCAAGATTTGGCCCAATTGACCAACAACGCGCATTGCATCTGGGGAAGCAATAACAACGTCGAAGTTCATTTCGCCTTTCTTGATTTGATCAGCCAGATCTTCCATACCTACCAATTCAGCGCCTGCTTCTTTCGCAGCTTCAGCGTTTGCACCCTGAGCGAAAACAGCAACGCGTACTGAACGGCCAGTACCGTGTGGCAACACAGTTGCACCACGAACGTTCTGGTCAGATTTACGTGCGTCGATACCGAGGTTAACGGCAACGTCCACGCTTTCTACGAATTTAGCAGTAGCCAGCTCTTTCAGCAGGGCAACAGCTTCGTTGATATCATATTGCTTAGTAACATCAACTTTGTCACGGATCACGCGCATGCGCTTGGTCAGCTTAGCCATTTATTAACCCTCCACTACCAGGCCCATGGAACGAGCAGTACCTTCAATTGAACGCATCATGTCGTCAATTGAAGCACCAGTCATATCCGCAGCTTTGGTTTCTGCGATTTCACGGATCTGAGCACTGGTCACAGTCCCTACTTTGTCTTTGTTCGGCTTGCCGGAACCAGACTTAATACCTGCCGCTTTTTTCAGCAGAACTGCTGCTGGCGGGGTTTTAGTAACGAAAGTGAAAGAGCGGTCAGAATAAACTGTAATAACAACAGGGATTGGCAGGCCTTTTTCAATGCTTTCAGTCTTAGCATTGAACGCTTTACAGAATTCCATGATGTTAACACCTTGCTGACCCAATGCTGGGCCAACTGGTGGACTTGGGTTCGCCATACCAGCTGCAACTTGCAGCTTGACATAGGCTTGTACTTTCTTAGCCATTTACGATTTCCTCGATTTGGGTAATATCGCCTCGCGTTCGAGGCTCCCCGTGTTTTGTCTCGCTATTATTTACTATGAAATAAGTTGTCACGGATGACAAAAAGCAAGACATCTAAAAACAAAAGGCGCGAAATTATATTGTAATTTCACGCCTAAGACAAGACTCAAATTTCAACCAATGGCGAAAAATGAATCAGCCTTTTTCTACCTGACTGAAATCCAGTTCAACCGGAGTTGCACGGCCAAAAATGGAAACAGACACTTTCAAGCGGCTCTTTTCGTAGTCCACTTCTTCAACAACACCGTTGAAGTCTGCAAACGGACCATCGCTAACACGAACCAACTCACCTGGCTCAAACAGTGTTTTAGGACGTGGTTTATCACCCACTTGTTGAAGACGATTCATAATCGCATCAACTTCTTTATCACTGATTGGTGCCGGACGATCGGATGTACCACCGATAAAGCCCATTACACGTGGCACGCTACGCACTAAGTGCCAGCTGGCGTCGTTCATTACCATCTGAACCAGTACATAGCCTGGGAAGAATTTACGCTCACTCTTACGACGTTGACCGCCACGAATCTCGACGACTTCTTCCGTTGGAACCATGACTTCGCCAAACAGCTCTTCCATGTCATGTAACTTGATATGCTCACGCAGCGATTGTGCTACGCGGCCTTCAAAACCGGAAAACGCCTGAACGACGTACCAACGCTTTTTTGGTGCTTCAGACATCTTAGAACCTCAGGCCAGTAATAAATGATACCAGGCGGACCAGAATACCATCCAGCCCCCATAGAATCAGTGACATTACAGCAGTTACCGCAGCAACGATTAACGTTGTGTGCAGAGTTTCCTGACGGGTAGGCCAAATCACTTTACGCACTTCCGTGCGTGCTTCACGAGCAAACGCTACAGTGGCTTTGCCTTTTGCCGTCATCAATGCAACAGCACCGGCAACAGCGATAATTACTACAACTGCCAACGCGCGCAGCGGCAGGCTGAAATCACGGTAATAATAATTACCAACTATAGCTGCAACTAACAGTACAGCAACGATTAGCCATTTAGCCGTTTCCAGGCCGCGTCCGCTCCCTGGAGCCTCGGTATTCGCACTCATAAACCAACCTGTCACTATGATTCAGAACAAACAACTTTGCTTCGCACCGCAAAGCAAACCAAGCCGAAGGATGCTCTAGAGACTCTCTAATCGGCACCACTCAGCACTATCCGCCGTACTTCCAGAGCCCATCTCACCAGTAATTATGATGAAAAAACCACTGATGAGATAGGTTCTAGTATGACAACGTAGAAAAAGGGCATCAAATGATGCCCTTTTATCGCATGTCGCGTCAAATCTTATTCAATGACTTTAGCAACAACGCCAGCACCTACAGTACGACCGCCTTCACGAATTGCGAAGCGCAAGCCGTCATCCATTGCGATAGGAGCAATCAGGTTAACAATCATTTGAATGTTATCACCTGGCATCACCATCTCAACGCCTTCTGGCAGTTCAATAGTACCGGTTACATCAGTTGTACGGAAGTAGAACTGAGGACGGTAGCCTTTGAAGAACGGAGTATGGCGACCACCTTCATCTTTGCTCAGAATATAAACTTCTGATTCAAATTTGGTGTGTGGCTTAATAGAACCTGGTTTAGCAAGAACTTGACCACGTTCGATATCTTCACGCTTGATACCACGCAGCAGAACACCAACGTTCTCACCTGCACGGCCTTCGTCCAGCAATTTGCGGAACATTTCAACGCCAGTACAAGTAGATTTAACGGTATCTTTCAGGCCAACAATTTCGACTTCTTCGCCAACTTTAACAATACCGCGCTCTACACGACCCGTTACAACGGTACCACGGCCAGAGATAGAGAATACGTCTTCGATTGGCAGCAGGAACGGCTTATCGATAGCACGCTCTGGTTCTGGGATGTAAGAATCCAGGTAGCCGGCCAGTTCGATAATTTTTGCTTCCCACTCAGGTTCGCCTTCCAATGCTTTCAGCGCTGAACCACGAACAACCGGCGTATCATCGCCTGGGAAATCGTAGGTAGACAGAAGATCACGCACTTCCATTTCTACCAGTTCCAGCAGCTCTTCATCGTCAACCATGTCACATTTATTCATGAATACGATGATGTAAGGAACGCCAACCTGACGACCCAACAGGATGTGCTCACGAGTCTGTGGCATTGGGCCATCAGTTGCAGCAACAACCAGGATAGCGCCGTCCATCTGAGCAGCACCGGTGATCATGTTTTTAACGTAGTCGGCGTGCCCTGGGCAGTCAACGTGCGCATAGTGACGTGACGGGGTGTCATATTCAACATGAGACGTGTTGATGGTGATACCACGCGCCTTCTCTTCAGGAGCGTTGTCAATTTGGTCGAATGCACGAGCATTTCCGCCGTAGGTTTTAGCCAGAACGGTGGTGATTGCAGCAGTTAGGGTAGTTTTACCATGGTCAACGTGGCCGATAGTACCCACATTAACGTGCGGTTTTGTACGTTCAAACTTTTCTTTAGACATCGATTGTCCCTCTAAGACACGGAATCGGTGGTTTCACCACATCAACCAAGCGCATGCTTGTTGAATCCATTACGCAGAAAGAAAATCAGGGGACGAGAGAATGAGGAGTGGTGCTGATAGGCAGATTCGAACTGCCGACCTCACCCTTACCAAGGGTGCGCTCTACCAACTGAGCCATATCAGCACATCTTGGAGCGGGCAGTGGGAATCGAACCCACATCATCAGCTTGGAAGGCTGAGGTAATAGCCATTATACGATGCCCGCATCTTAGAACTCGGCTACCTGACTTAATCTGCAGAAACTTGAAAGGAAGGGCTTGGCCACTTCACTCTTCATCGAGAGTAACTCTCGCCTTGAGTGTGTATAGGGGTTCGGTCTTCTGAATCGCCTGAGACTCAAGGTTAAATATGGTGGTGGGGGAAGGATTATTCGTCACTTCGCTCCTCACCCTTCGGGTCGCCGCTTCGCGTCGCTGTCTCGCTACGCTCGGCTCGAACCTTGTCGAAGGTTTTCACCTTCCCCTGAGTACTTATTGAGATTCGTTTATCTGAATCACCTTAGGACCCAAGGCTTAAATGGTGGTGGGGGAAGGATTCGAACCTTCGAAGTCGATGACGGCAGATTTACAGTCTGCTCCCTTTGGCCGCTCGGGAACCCCACCTAATTTTTAATACTTGAATGGTGCCGGCACCAAGAGTCGAACTCGGGACCTACTGATTACAAGTCAGTTGCTCTACCAACTGAGCTATGCCGGCATCAAGTGCAGCGCATTCTAGGTAGAGTGAGCCTATGATGCAACAAAAAAATCGCATAACATGCCCTTTCGCTCACAAAACAGCCGCTTTTTGAACGTGAGGTGTATTATTGACCAAGGTTAGCTTAAATCGCGCTCAGCGATTTGGTCTTATTACCCAAATCTATGAATGAAAATCATCCCCAAAAACCTGTCAATATTCCATAGCCAAACAAACTTCCCTCGTACAAAGCTAAAATAAGTTTAGTCCTTTGCCCCAAAATGAGGAAATACGTCAATTTTGGGGCAGAGATAGTAAGAAAATATGGCCCAACGCCAACAATATCACTGTTACCTATTTGGCCTACTTATTGCTTAAACACCAATGTATGCGCAAACCAGCTATCACGCAGGGGCTTTATTATGAAGATAGTTTTACTGAATGCGGCGACATTGCCGATATACCGAAGTGAGCTGGCACATTTACTAATTGATGCTGTATCTCATGGTGCGTCAATCGGCTATAGCACCCGAGAGATCTCACAAGATGAGGCAGAGAACTACTACCATAGTCTTCACCCTGCCATAACGAAAGGTACATTACTGTTATGGATAGCACGTGATGAAACCGGGGTCGTGGGTACCATCCAATTAGATTTATGCCAAAAGCCAAATGGTTTAAACCGGGCTGAAGTACAAAAATTATTAGTTCACAGCCGTAGCCGCCGTGCTGGGGTTGGGCATAAATTGATTATTGAGATGGAAAATACTGCGGTTCAACTTCGTCGCGGATTGTTATATTTGGATACTGAAGCTGGCTCCCCCGCTGAGTCTTTTTATCGCACGCAAGGGTATCGATGTATGGGCGAGATCCCTGATTATGCCTGTACTCCAGATGGTTACTATCATCCAACCGCTATTTACTTTAAGCGCTTATTCTCTGTGAATCAGACACATACCTCGATAGCTAGCTAATAATGATAAATCCGATCAACCACAGAGCAAAAGCCTGGCATAGTCCTTCTTAATTGATCGGAATAGCAACACATATCAAAGAAATCACTCACTAAATACAAAAATGTCTACGCCAAAAAGCAAGCTGCCTATAATATGCAGCTTGTTTCTTATCTGGAGTTGGCGTCCAGCGCCTTTCCCAACCTGCGTTAACAGGCAGAATTTGGCTTATGACAAAAAGAGATCAATCTTTAGCGACGCCTTATCTACAGTTCGATCGTACTCAGTGGGCTGCTTTGCGCGACTCAGTACCATTGACGCTAACAGAAGAAGAAATCGTTAAACTCAAAGGGATTAACGAAGACCTTTCATTAGATGAAGTGGCACAGATATATCTACCGCTCTCACGACTACTTAATTTTTATATCAGTTCTAATTTGCGTCGCCAGGCGGTTCTGGAGCAATTTCTTGGAACTGATGGCCAACGTATACCCTATGTTATCGGTATTGCAGGCAGTGTCGCGGTAGGAAAAAGTACAACCGCTCGTTTACTACAAGCGCTGCTAAGCCGCTGGCCAGAGCATCGTAGTGTCGAGCTGATTACTACAGATGGTTTTCTTTATCCGAATAAAGTGCTGAACGAGCGTGGGTTGATGAAGAAAAAAGGATTCCCACAATCCTATGATATGCACAGTTTGGTGAAGTTTGTCTCTGAGGTTAAATCAGGTGCCGACCATGTCACCGCACCAGTTTACTCCCATTTAATATATGATATTGTCCCTGATGGTAATAAGATTATCAAACAACCGGATATTCTTATATTAGAGGGGTTAAATGTTCTGCAAAGTGGTATGGATTACCCCCATGACCCGCACCACGTATTTGTCTCTGACTTTGTAGACTTCTCTATATATGTTGATGCACCAGAAGATTTACTCCAAAGTTGGTATATCAACCGGTTTCTTAAGTTTCGCCAGGGCGCGTTTTCTAATCCTGATTCTTATTTCCATAACTATGCAAAGCTGCCAGAAACAGAAGCAGTGAAGATTGCGACTCAGTTATGGAAAGAGATTAATGGATTGAATTTAAAGCAAAATATTTTACCAACGCGTGAGCGAGCCAGCCTGATAATGACTAAAAGTGCCAATCATGCAGTTGAAAGTGTGCGTTTAAGAAAATAATAAGTTGCGGGTAGAATAACTACCCGCTTAATATCTCAATTAAACTCCGCGAAGGGATATTTCGCCACCAATATACGGTTTTATATTCCCGTCCTGCTCTAATAATAATGCACCTTGCTGATCGATCCCGCGAGCAATACCAAATATCTCTTGGTTTCCGATAATCAACTTCACTGGACGATCAAGGTAATTATCCATTTCTCGCCAGCGTGAAATAAAGGCAGGTAGTCCCTCATTTTCAAATTTAACTACTGCTAATCGTAACTCGGATAACAATTCTGCTGTCAGTTTATTGCGATCAATATTAACGCCAGCTTCTTGTAAATTAATCCAATCCTGGCTAATAACATTAGTCGTTGATTCACGCATGGTCAGATTAATACCGGCACCAATAACCAACTGCGCTGCATCACCCGTTTTACCGGTGAGTTCCACTAATATTCCAGCCAGTTTCTTATCGTTTAGATATAAATCATTCGGCCACTTGACGCGGACGTGCTCTGCACCCAATTTGTGCAGTACCTCGGCCATGACAATACCCACCACTAAACTTAGTCCCATTGCGGCCGCAGGACCTTGTTCCAATCGCCAGAACATTGATAAATAAAGATTAGCACCAAAAGGAGATACCCACTGGCGGCCACGTCTCCCCCGACCAGCTTGCTGATATTCGGCAACACAAGCATCACCGGATTTAAGTTCGGTGATGCGATCTAACAGATATTGATTCGTCGAATCAACTACTGGTAATACAGCTACTTGACCTGCGGGTAAATAACTTAATATGGTTTGTTCATCAAGTAATTGGATAGGTGCCGGTAAGCTATAACCTTTGCCAGGCACAGTGAAGACATCTAGTCCCCATTCTCTGATAGTGTGCATATGCTTATTAATTGCAGCACGACTCATACCTAACATTTCACCTAATTGCTCACCTGAGTGAAAAGCACCGTCGGCAAGTATGCCGATTAATCGCAAGGGGACTTTTATATCTTTCACGACAAACGCTCCACAGCATTAACTTCGCCATTACTTGCGATAAAGCGCACCTCTGGCTCCAACCAAATGGCAAACTTCTTTGCGACCTGCTGACGGATATGGCTAGCTAGCCCCAACACATCCTGCCCAGTAGCCTCTGCAAGATTAATCAGTACCAAAGCTTGCTGCTGATGCACTGCGGCTCCACCAATCTGGTATCCTTTGAGGGCACACTGATCAATAAGCCAGCCTGCAGCCAACTTTACTGTTCCATCAGGCTGTGGGTAGTGTGGCGCATTGGGATAAAGCTTCACGATATCTTCAGCCACAGCGGCATCCACAACCGGATTTTTAAAGAAGCTTCCTGCATTGCCAGTCACTGTTGGATCCGGCAACTTACTCCGACGCATCGCACAGACTGAGTTGAAAATATCTATTGCTGTCACGGTCAAGGGGTCCATACGCGTTAAATCCCCGTAACCTAATGTCGGTACCCAAGATTTTATTAATCGAATACCTACAGCTACGATGGCAAACCCATGACCGTAGTGATGTTTAAATATGCTGTCACGATAGCCAAATTGGCAGTCTTCAGCAGAAAGTCGTAAAACAGTGCCTTTATCCATATCAAGTAAATCAACGTATTCACATACTTTTTGCAGCTCAACACCATATGCACCAATATTTTGAATTGGAGCAGAGCCTACGCAGCCTGGAATTAAGGCTAAGTTCTCTAAACCCGGCATATTGTTTTGCAACGAATAACATACCAACTGGTGCCAATTCTCCCCTGCGCCTACATGCAGATGCCAGGCTGTATCATCTTCGGTAAAAGTAATACCTTTAATACGATTAAGTAATACTGTCCCTGAGTAATTCTCAATAAACAGTACGTTGCTGCCTTCCCCAAGCAAGAGTACAGGTTGATGCTTCGAGACAGACTCATGCCATGCATCAATCAATTCTTGTGTAGAGTTGGCACTGATTACATTGCTCGCGTAGGCTGATAGTGCAAAAGTGTTTAGATGTTTTAGCGGGGAACGTTGATTCGACATTACATTAGGTACTCATTCTAACTAGCTCTGGCGCTAGTCTAACCGATCATAATACTCATATTGTATTTTGTTTTAAGTGAGCGCATAAAAAAAGCCCTCTGCACAGCAGAAGGCTCTTTCTTTGGCTTTTATATTTCCCACATAGCAAAAACCCCACGCTTTTGGCATGGGGTCTTGGCTTGATTTGATGCCTGGCAGTGTCCTACTCTCGCATG
>NZ_JAUJTZ010000028.1:0-23609 GCF_030433455.1 Yersinia sp. 22-579
CACCCATAGCTCAGCTGGATAGAGTACTCGGCTACGAACCGAGCGGTCGGAAGTTCGAATCTTCCTGGGTGCACCATTTTAAGAAACCTCGCTACGGCGGGGTTTTCTGTTTTTAGGTTCTACAAACACGCAGAATCGAGCGGTCGGAAGTTCGAGCCGAGCGTAGCGAGACAACGTTGCTTTAGCAACGGCCCGCAGGGCGAGGCGTTAGCCGAGTCATCTTCCTGGGTGCACCATCTTAAGAAACCTCGCTACGGCGGGGTTTTCTGTTTTTAAGTCTCGCTCTACTCAGCGATTAACATGTTTTAACCCTCTCATCTTACTACACCTCTCAATGCATTGATTTTTACGCTGCATAACAGCGCTATTTCCTATTGTGAATGATATTTTATTTAATTAATTCAATTAATTACACAGTGAGCGACAATTTAGTTAGTTTGCGATAAAGTAGCTTTTCATTTTCTCCTTGGTCGTGGAGCCACGATGTACGAGCGCTATGAAGGCCTGATTTTTGATATGGATGGCACCATCCTGGATACTGAGCCCACGCATCGGCAGGCATGGCGACAGGTGCTGACACCTTATGGCATGGTATTTGATGAGCAGGCATTAGTGGCTTTGAATGGGGCTCCGACGTGGAAAATTGCCCGCGTAATCATTGAAAATAATCAATCGGACTTAGATCCCCATGTATTGGCCGCTGAGAAAGCAACACTGTTTAAATCACTGCTACTGGACAATGTGAAGCCTCTGCCGCTCATAGACGTGGTGAAAGCCTATCATGGGCGTAAACCTATGGCTGTCGGCACTGGAAGCGAACACGCCATGGCTGAGCTGCTTTTACGCCACTTAGGCTTACGTGACTATTTTGATGTTATTGTTGGTGCCGACGATGTCACCCAACATAAGCCAGAGCCAGAAACATTCTTGCGCTGTGCACAGCTATTAGGTGTGCCTCCAGAGAAGTGTGTGGTTTTTGAAGATGCTGATTTTGGTATTGAGGCGGCAAAAAGGGCGAATATGGCAATAGTTGATGTGCGTCTACTGTGAGTAGTACGCTAGCTGTTGCCTCATTATTTGGGAGTAGCTTTCTCAGCGCGACACTCTTACCCGGAAATTCTGAAATTCTATTAGTCACCCTCTTAACGGCAAGTAGTGCGCCGGCCATGATGCTGGTGCTGTCTGCCACTGTCGGAAATACCCTTGGGGGGCTAACGAACGTTGTTATAGGCCGTTTATTACCGGAACTAAAACCACAACGTGGGATGAGTACAGCTCTTGGCTGGCTTCAACGTTTTGGCCCAGCAGCTCTGTTACTAAGCTGGCTACCGGTAGTGGGCGATTTGATGTGTGTGTTGGCAGGCTGGTTGCGTATGCCTTGGGGTCTTGTGGCTTTTTTTCTGTGTCTGGGGAAAGCATTGCGTTATATCGTATTAACGGTAATTACGTTACAAGGAATTGCCTGGTGGCAGTAAAGAATGTGACAAACTTACGTAGTCACATCTATGCAGTTTCAGTATGCTGGCGAGTTATGGTTTTCAAGAGCGGGAGGTCGATTTGATCCCGGATGTATCACACGCGCTAACTTGGTTGGAAGCGCACCCTAAAGCCCTGAAAGGTATCCGCCGCGGTATCGAGCGGGAAACATTGAGAGTAACTGCCGATGGCCAATTAGCCTCGACAGGCCACCCAGAGTCATTGGGTGCAGCGCTGACACATCAATGGATTACCACTGACTTTGCTGAGGCATTGCTGGAATTTATTACTCCAGTAGATGGCGATATTGACCATTTGCTGACTTTTTTGCGTGATATTCACCGCTATACCGCACGCAAACTCGGTGATGAGCGGATGTGGCCACTTAGCATGCCTTGCTTTATTGGTGCAGAGCAGGATATTGAGCTCGCTAAATATGGCTCTTCTAACATTGGTCGTTTCAAGACTCTTTACCGTGAGGGTTTAAAAAACCGTTATGGTGCCTTGATGCAAACTATTTCCGGCGTGCACTATAACTTCTCTTTGCCGCTGGAGTTTTGGCAAGCGTGGGCGGGTGTTACCGACGAAAAAAGCGGGAAGGAAGAGATTTCAGCGGGATATTTCCGCCTGATACGTAACTATTATCGTTTTGGCTGGGTCATTCCTTATCTGTTTGGTGCGTCACCGGCCATTTGTGCATCATTCCTGCAAGGGCGTGAAACAGCATTACCGTTCGAGCGCAATGATAAAGGAATGTGTTACCTGCCGTATGCCACCTCATTGCGCCTGAGTGATTTGGGTTATACCAATAAATCACAAAGCAATTTAGGGATTACGTTTAATGACCTGCATACCTATGTTGCTGGGCTGAAGCGCGCCATTCAAACGCCATCAGAAGAATATGCGGCATTGGGACTAAAAGACGGTGATCGTCATCTGCAACTAAACACCAATGTGTTACAGATTGAAAATGAACTCTATGCTCCGATTCGACCTAAGCGGGTTACCCGTGCTGGCGAGTCGCCATCTGATGCATTGTTGCGCGGCGGTATTGAGTATATTGAAGTCCGTTCCTTAGACATCAATCCATTCTCACCTATTGGTGTTGATGCGGTACAGGCGCGTTTCCTTGATCTGTTCTTGATTTGGTGTGTACTGGCAGATGCGCCTGAAATGAGCAGTGATGAGCTGCTGTGTACCCGTAAAAACTGGAATCGGGTTATTTTGGAAGGGCGTAAACCGGGGCAGACTATCGGGATGGGATGTAACGACACCCGTGAACCGCTGGAAAAGGTCGGTAAAGATCTGTTTGCCGACTTGCGCCGCGTTGCAGAAGTCTTGGATGGTAGAGATAGCACCGAATATCAACAGGTTTGTGATGAACTTGTTGCATCCTTTGATGATCCGAGTCTGACGTTCTCTGCACGTATTTTGCAAGCGATGAAGGAAGGTGGTATTGGTGGTGTTGGCCTTGATTTAGCGGAGCGCTACAGGGAAATGCTGCAAAATGAACTGTTGGAATTGCTAACTGAAGAGCAATTATCCGAAGAGGGTGCAGCTTCTTGGGTGCGTCAACGTGAGCTGGAACTCAAAGATAAGCTAAGCTTTGAAGAGTATTTGGCACTACACGGCGGCCAATAAAAAGAAAAGGCCACATTGCTGTGGCCAAATTAACATCTCTGATAACAGGGATGATGATAACAAATGCGCGTCTTTCACATATTAAGACGTGCGGGATAGCAAAAAGTTTCATGAGTTGCGAAAAAAAGATCGAATAAAAATTATTTTTTTATGAGGAGGTAACTAAATGCCATTATTGGATAGCTTTACCGTAGACCATACCATTATGAAAGCTCCGGCTGTACGCGTTGCTAAGACGATGAAAACCCCTCATGGCGACGAGATAACGGTATTCGATTTACGTTTCTGTGTGCCAAATAAAGAAGTGATGCCAGAACGAGGGATTCATACACTTGAGCACTTGTTTGCCGGTTTTATGCGTAACCACCTCAATGGTAATGGCGTGGAGATTATCGATATATCCCCAATGGGATGCCGTACCGGTTTCTATATGAGCCTGATTGGTACGCCAGATGAGCAACGCGTTGCTGATGCCTGGAAAGCGGCAATGGCTGATGTATTGAAAGTGACCGACCAGCGAAAAATTCCTGAATTGAACGAATATCAGTGTGGTACTTACCATATGCATTCGCTGGAAGAGGCGCAGGAGATTGCCAAAGGGATTATCGAACGCGGCGTGCGTATCAATCACAACGAAGAACTGGCATTGCCGAAAGAAAAACTGACTGAATTACATATCTAGTGCTCAGTTGTAGATTTTGATGTTCGGTAGATAAATGCAAAAAAGACGCTGAAAAGGCGTCTTT
The DNA here is from genome assembly GCF_030433455.1 of Yersinia sp. 22-579. Classification (NCBI taxonomy): domain Bacteria; kingdom Pseudomonadati; phylum Pseudomonadota; class Gammaproteobacteria; order Enterobacterales; family Yersiniaceae; genus Yersinia; species Yersinia sp. 22-579. The sequence goes on from NZ_JAUJTZ010000028.1 coordinate 3,864, forward strand.
TTTATTCCCTTGATATCACTGATTAGCTCGCCTGGTTATCAGGTAGGATAGGGGTAACCCGCACCCGCTTAATCATGTTTTCCTGTACGTCCAGTACGTCAATCAGATAATTTCCAACACGGACCTGCGCATCTACCTGAGGGATCTCTTCGAGTTCTTCTAGTAACATGCCATTGATCGTGCGTGCTTCGATAGGGAGTGACCAGTTGAATGCCTTGTTCAGTTCGCGCACATTGGCGCTGCCATCGATGAGTACAGAGCCATCGCTCTGCGGATTGACCTCTTCAGCCAGGCTAGGAGACATTGATGTTGTGAAATCACCGACTATCTCTTCCAAAATATCTTCAACGGTCACTAATCCCTGAATATCACCATACTCGTCGACAATCATGCCGACTTTTTCTTTATTGCGCTGGAATTTCACCAGTTGCACATTTAATGGTGTGCCTTCGGGGATAAAATAGATCTCATCGGCAGCGCGCAGCAAATTTTCTTTATTGAATTCTTTTTTCTCTGTCATGAGCCGGTAGGCTTCTCGTACGCGTAGCATGCCGATAGCATCGTCTAATGATTGGCGATATAAAACGATACGGCCATGTGGGGAGTGAGTGAGCTGTCGTATGATTGATTTCCAATCATCATTGATATCAATGCCGACCACCTCATTACGCGGCACCATAATATCGCTGACGGTGACCTTCTCCAGATCCAGCACGGATATCAACATATCTTGATTACGACGAGAAATTTGTGAGTGTGATTCATTCACAATACTGCGCAATTCATCTTTACTCACTGCATCACTACTGTGAACGTTTCCGCGGATACCACACAAACGCATCAGCCCACGTGTGATGGTATTGAGTAGCCATACCAGTGGCAGCATGATTTTTTGTAACGGGGCCAGCAAAACACTGCTGGGGAACGCCACGCGTTCAGGATAAAGGGCGGCGATGGTTTTTGGCATCACTTCAGCAAAAATCAGCACCACAAAAGTTAATACGCCAGTGGCTATGGCGACCCCGGCATTGCCATAGAGTCGAATTCCCACAATGGTTGCCAGTGCTGAGGCCAGAATATTGACCAAATTATTGCCAATTAATACCAAACTTATCAGGCGGTCAGGGCGACGTAAGAGCTTCTCAACGCGACGTGCGGCGCGGTTACCTTGCTTGGATAAGTGGCGTAGACGGTAGCGATTGAGTGTCATCATGCCGGTTTCTGAAGCTGAAAAATAAGCCGAAACCACGACCATAATGACCAGAATGATGATCAGCGTGCTAGTTGAGACATGATCCAACACAGTGTTCCTTAATAACAATGAAAGCCCTGTGGATTCAACAAGGCTATGTGTGGATGATTGTAATAATGGCTAAGAGATCATGATCTCCTGTAGCAGGCGGCTGCCAAAATAGGCCAGCGTGAGTAAAAATGCGCCTGCAAAACTGAACCAAATCACTCTGCGCCCGCGCCAGCCTTCATGGTAATGCCCCCACAATAAAACGATGTAGACAAACCAGGCCATGATTGATAACACCGCTTTATGGACGTTTTCTTTACTGAATATATCATCCATATAAAGCAGGCCAGTACACAGCGTTAGGGTCAGTAAAACCACCCCGATTTGGGTGATGTGAAACATTTTACGTTCAATGCTCATCAAGGGTGGCATATCAGCATTAAAGGTGACTTTCTTATTTTTTAACTGATAATCGAGCCAAGCCAGTTGAAGGGCGTATAGTGCTGCGATGATAAGAGTGGCATAGGCAAAGAGTGCTAGCCCAATGTGAACGAAAATGGCCGGGCTAGCTTCCAGATGGGTAATGAACTCACCAGGGAGCAGACTGGCCAGTGCCAGATTGATCATGGCGAAACTGTAGACGATCGGCAGCAAAAACCATCCACGACCTTGTGAGGCGACGATAGTCATGATGGTGCAAATCATCAGCCCGACAATGGAGCCGATATTCAATAAAGTGAGGTTTTGTCCACCGCCGACATCAAAAATCTGATGCTTCAGAGCAATAGCATGGCACACTAGCGCCACGACGGCAGAAACCAGCGCTAACCGCCGGTAAGCACTATTTTTCTGCACCAGGCTTGGGACAATCAAGCCCAGGCTGAGCGAATATGCGATCAAAGCCAAAATGGAGAACACGGGCATAGCGTTATATGGGCATCGGCTAAGTGAATTAGATAGCCAGTATAGCGTCGAGCGCGTCCCTCTCCAACCGTTCTCCGACGTGAGGGCAGAGATCGTTTAAGCTTCGTGTTATAATCCCCCCATTGTGTCGCCAGAGCGGCCTGTTTCCACGTTGAGTATGAGACAATGTTTGAGAACTTAACTGATCGATTGTCGCGCACATTGCGCAATATCAGCGGCCGTGGCCGGCTGACAGAAGAAAATATTAAAGAAACGCTACGTGAAGTACGCATGGCGTTACTGGAAGCTGACGTAGCTCTGCCGGTTGTTCGTGATTTTATTAACCGGGTGAAAGAGCGCGCTGTCGGGCATGAGGTAAATAAGAGCCTCACGCCAGGTCAGGAATTCGTCAAAATCGTTAAGAATGAACTTATTGCCGCGATGGGCGAGGTCAATAACGAACTGAATCTGGCAGCGCAACCGCCAGCAGTGGTGTTAATGGCTGGCTTGCAAGGTGCAGGTAAAACCACCAGTGTGGCTAAACTGGGTAAGTTCCTTAAAGAAAAACAGAAGAAAAAAGTGCTGGTTGTTTCCGCTGACGTTTATCGCCCTGCGGCGATCAAACAGTTGGAAACCCTGGCTCAAGGTGTTGGCATTGATTTCTTCCCGTCTGATGTACAGGAAAAACCGATTGATATCGTCAATCGTGCTCTACAGCAGGCGAAGCTTAAATTTTATGATGTTCTGATTGTCGATACCGCCGGTCGCTTGCACGTCGATGAAGCGATGATGGACGAAATCAAACAAGTTCATGCCGCGATTAACCCGGTTGAAACTTTGTTTGTCGTGGATGCCATGACCGGTCAGGATGCGGCCAACACAGCGAAAGCATTTAACGAAGCGCTGCCGCTCACCGGTGTCGTGCTGACCAAAGTTGATGGTGATGCCCGTGGCGGTGCTGCGTTATCTATCCGTCATATCACTGGTAAGCCGATCAAATTCCTCGGTGTCGGTGAAAAGTCAGATGCGCTTGAACCTTTCCATCCAGATCGCGTGGCTTCACGTATTCTGGGAATGGGCGATGTTCTGTCGCTGATTGAAGATATCGAAAGCAAAGTTGACCGCGCACAAGCGGAAAAACTGGCAACTAAGCTGAAAAAAGGCGATGGCTTCGATCTCAATGACTTCTTGGATCAGCTGAAGCAAATGCGCAATATGGGCGGTATGGCCAGCATGTTGAGTAAAATGCCGGGTGCGGGTCAGTTGCCAGATAACGTGAAATCGCAGATGGATGACAAGGTGACCGTGCGGATGGAGGCAATCATCAACTCGATGACGCTGAAAGAACGCGCCAAGCCAGAAATCATCAAAGGTTCACGTAAGCGCCGTATTGCCACTGGTTCTGGTGTGCAAGTGCAGGATGTTAACCGCTTACTCAAGCAGTTCGACGAAATGCAGCGCATGATGAAGAAAATGAAAAATGGCGGTCTGGCCAAAATGATGCGTGGCATGAAAGGTATGATGCCACCAGGTTTTCCGGGTCGCTAAATATCATTTCGCGCTGTGATGTTAACCGGCGTGATGTGAGTAAAGATTTCCCGCTGAAAACAGCGGTAAACGAAGAAAATTGTGCTCATTACAAAACTAGCGCATAGGAATCTACGCTTTAGATTGCTTTTTGCGCCAAAATGAGTAAAATTTTCGGGCTTTTTATATTGCAACTGGACCCCGTTCCCCGATGGGGTCCAGTTGTTTTATTAACTAAAGAGGATGTTATGGTAACAATTCGTTTGGCTCGTGGCGGCGCTAAAAAGCGTCCGTTCTATCAAGTAGTAGTGACCGACAGCCGTAATGCTCGTGACGGCCGTTTCATCGAACGTGTAGGCTTCTTTAACCCGATCGCATCTGGTCAGGCTGAAGCTCTGCGTTTGGACCTGGATCGTATCAACCATTGGGTTGAGCTGGGTGCAACTGTTTCTGATCGCGTATCTGCGCTGATCAAAGAAGCTAAGAAAGCAGCTTAATCTGTCGCGGTGGTGGTTATTATGAGCAAGCAACTCAATCCAGTGGTTCCCGAACAGCCGATTGTACTCGGTAAAATGGGTTCAACTTACGGCATTCGCGGTTGGCTCAGAGTATTTTCATCCACCGAGAACGCCGAAAGCATTTTTGATTACCAGCCGTGGTTTATCCAGCAGGGTGGTAAGTGGCAGCATGTCGAGTTGGAAGACTGGAAGCGCCACAGTCAGGATCTGATCATTAAGGTTAAAGGTGTTGATGATCGGGATGCCGCGAATCTACTGACCAATTGCGAAATTGTCGTCGATTCCAAACAACTGCCTGAACTGGAAGAGGATGATTACTACTGGAAAGACCTTATGGGCTGTCAGGTAGTAACAACCGCGGGTTACGAACTAGGTAAAATCATCGATATGATGGAAACCGGTTCTAACGATGTGATGGTAGTAAAGGCAAACCTGAAAGATGCATTCGGTATGAAGGAGCGGTTGGTCCCGTTTCTTCATGGGCAGGTTATCAAGAATGTCGATCTCACTGCTCAACGTGTTGAAGTAGATTGGGATCCTGGTTTTTGACCTCCGAATTAAACGGCAAAGATGAGTGGAACAAAACAATGTGGATTGGTGTTATTAGCCTGTTTCCCGAGATGTTCCGCGCAATAACCGATTACGGGGTGACTGGCCGGGCAGTAAAAAATGGCCTGCTGAGCGTGCAGTGTTGGAGTCCTCGTGACTTTACCTACGACCGGCATCGTACCGTGGATGACCGCCCATATGGTGGTGGCCCGGGAATGTTGATGATGGTGCAACCGCTAAGGGAAGCCATTCATGCAGCAAAAGCAGCGGCAGGCGAGGGAGCAAAGGTGATTTATCTGTCACCTCAAGGGCGCAAACTGGACCAACAGGGTGTTTGCGAACTGGCGACTAATCAGAAGATGATTCTGGTGTGTGGTCGGTACGAAGGAGTTGATGAGCGCGTAATCAAAACCGAAATTGATGAAGAATGGTCAATTGGAGATTACGTTCTCAGCGGTGGCGAGCTACCAGCAATGACTCTGATAGATTCAGTATCCCGCTTTATCCCGGGTGTGCTGGGTCATCAGGCTTCAGCGGAGGAAGATTCCTTTGTTGATGGATTGCTGGATTGCCCACACTACACTCGTCCTGAGGTGTTAGAAGGGATGGAAGTACCGCCAGTCTTACTGTCGGGTAACCATGCCGAGATTCGTCGCTGGCGCTTAAAGCAGTCGCTGGGCCGTACCTGGCTTAGAAGACCTGAACTTCTAGAAAGCCTAGCTCTGACTGACGAGCAAATGGTGTTGCTGGCTGAGTTCCAACGGGAACACAAGCCCTGAAGCAACAGAACTATGAAAGGAATGTTGTGCCGCGTGCCAACTTCCTGATATATCAGTTTACCTAGGGTAAGAGACTTATTATGAGCAATATTATCAAGCAAATCGAACAAGAGCAGATGAAGCAAGACGTGCCTGCATTCCGTCCGGGTGATTCCGTGGAAGTTAAGGTATGGGTTGTTGAAGGTTCTAAAAAGCGTCTGCAGGCATTCGAGGGCGTGGTTATCGCTATTCGTAACCGCGGTCTGCATTCTGCGTTCACCGTTCGTAAAATTTCCAACGGCGAAGGTGTTGAGCGTGTATTCCAAACTCACTCCCCAGTAATCGACAGCATTACTGTGAAACGTCGTGGTGCCGTTCGTCAAGCGAAACTGTACTATCTGCGTGAGCGTACTGGTAAGTCTGCTCGTATCAAAGAGCGCCTTAACCGCACTAACTAAGGTACAGCTCAGGCTTCATCCAAAAGTTAATAGTTATGAAGGGGTTAGCCATGTGCTAACCCCTTTTTTTATTCCTATACTCGTCATATTTCAAATTACATATACGTTAGCTGACTTGCTGCAACTCGAATTGTTTAGGTTATAGAAGATAAATAGAAGGGGAATCAGAGGGAATAGCGTGGCATCACACCACGCTATAGATAATGATTAGAGGCCGTAAACCAGAGTTACCGATGTTGTGGTATCAGTATTTTTTGGTGCGCTGGCAGGTGGCTTAGTGTTGTAGGTCACGACATAGGCTAAGCGCAAGGCGAAGCTTTTATTGATAGCCACGTTCAATGCCGTTTCTGAGTTCAACGTCGTTTCTTCGTTTGCCAGAGCTGAAACGCCTTCACTGAACACCGTATTGTCGGTTAACTGATAAGTATAGTTACCGCCAGCATAGGCTAAGGCTTTCGTCGCACGCCCACCTTCATAAAACTCATCATGGCGAACACCTGGACCAAATTCCACCCGCAGATTATGCAGTGGTGTGGTCATAATCTGACGACCATAACCGGTGGTTAAAACAGAGCGGGAATCAAAACCGTTATAACGGTCACTCAACCAACTGGCTTGTCCAAACAGGTAATTTCGATCAGTCAAATTATAGCGAGTACGGCCACCTAACTGATAACGTTCGGAAGAGCGTTCATTATTGGCGCTAGTATTACGGGCTGCCCCCCACAAGCTATAAGCGGTGTTAGGTTGGAACCAGGTTAACGTTGAGTTGGCAGTCAATGTTGAGTTAGTGGTATTGCCTGACTGGGCGGTATAGCCTGCTTCAACGGTACCATCGAAGCTCTTTTTGGCTGTGGCTGGATCGTCTAAGGCAGTAAAAACAGTCGCGTCAGCAAGAACTGAGGTGCTGATGAGAGATAAAGCGAGTGTGCTGATATAAAACGGCAACGCCCTGGTATGACGCAAAGAAAACATAATAGGTCCATGGTGAAGAAAATGATTTTTGTGATGCGGCACGCATTGTAGCAGTTGTGATCCTACTTACTCAGAAGATATTTCGGATTGAATAATTAATTATAATAAGAAGGATTTTTTGATGAGTTCATTCTTAAAATGTAATAAACAGCAAAAATCTGCACTTGGATACAGACAAAAGAAATAAATGAAAGGGCCAGAATTGCTCTGACCCCTAATTTAGTACCTACCCGTTTTTACATAAAAGTGGTGACTAACACGTAGCCGGTGATGCATGAACAGATAACACCGATAAGGCCTGGAATAATAAAACTGTGGTTAATAATAAATTTGCCAATTTTGGTTGTGCCTGAGCGGTCAAAACCGATACAAGCCAGATCACTCGGATAGGTTGGCAGAACAAAGTAGCCATAAGCCGCAGGGAAGAAGGCTATTAGCATTTTAGGATCAACACCCAACTGCAATCCCATTGGTGCAATGGCAGTAAGCGCTGCGGCCTGGCTATTAACCAATTTTGAAACCAGGAATAGAACAATGGCATAGGTCCACGGATGACCTTTCACCACATCTTCCAGCACGAGTTTCAGATCCCCCATATGGGCCTGGAAGAAGGTATCACTCATCCAGGCAACACCAAATACTGAGAATATGGCGACCATACCGGCTTTGAATACTGCACCGTTAGAGATATCGCTGGGTTTAACTTTGCAACCAATCAGAATAACGGCACCGGCAATCAGCATCATCATCTGAATAACCAGATTCATTGATAATGACTGCATTTTGCCTTTAACTTCAAAAGCAGGGCGCAGGTCGGCAAACGCACCGAGTAATACCACTAACGCGATAGCAACGAAAAATATCCCGGTCGACCAATAAGCTTGTTTCGGGAAAACCTGATTTAACAAAGTATCTGTTGAGCCATAGATAAAGTCGCGCTGTTCAGGGTCTTTGATTCTTGCCTGGAAATCTGGGTCTTTATCCAGATCTTTACCGCGGCGTAGGCTCCACAATGCAGCCATCAAAACACCAACTAAAGAAGCGGGCACTGATACGGCCAGAATCTCCAGAATACTATAAGCCTGACCTATACCATGATTAGCACCAATAATTGATACTAATGACACCACCGCGACCGACACCGGGGAGGCTGTAATTGCCATTTGCGAGGCAACTGATGCAACCGCCATTGGCCGCTCCGGGCGAATACCTTTTTTAATGGCAATATCGGAAATAATAGGGAACATGGTATAAACAACATGTCCGGTGCCACATAAAAAGGTTAATGACCACGTTGTAAAGGGCGCTAATAGCGTAATGTGCTGAGGATGTTTTCGTAATAATCGTTCAGCAAATTGCATCATTACATTTAAGCCACCGGCAGTTTGTAATACAGCAGCACAACCGATAACGGCTAATATTGTCAGCATCACATCGACAGGAGGTTTACCTGGTTCGAGGCCAAAGATAAAGGTCAGAATAAATAAGCCAATACCACTTATTAACCCCAGCCCCATGCCCCCATAGCGTGTCCCAACTAGCAGACAGAGAATTATAATTATAAATTGTAGTGTTATCATAATATTACCTTGCTTCCAACATGAATGAAATTCCGTTGTATTTAGCCGGTTTTAAGCAAAATGGGCATGGCTCTTACTCATTTTTCTCTATCAGAGCACAGGTTGAATTGATTAAAACCTTGCTAATATCAAGGCTATATTGTTGAGTTATGTAATTAATTAAATCTGAGATCTGCCTCTGTTTTTATATCAGATCTGACTTTTATAATTAATTAAAGTGGAATTGGCTGGCGTTAATAGAATATAAAATTCGGTTGTGAAAATAATGTATTAACATTGTTTTAAATGAATTCATCAATAGCACAATGGCGCAACATATAAACATATTCCAGGCTGGAATAGTTGCTAGTTAATTCCCAACTTTTCCTTTAGGAGTTTTAAGTAGCGTCGACTCACAGGAATATGTTTACCACTGCGGGTAATAACTTCGGCAGAACCGTTATCCATCAGTTGTATCTCGCCCAGCTGTTCAGTATTAACCATATATTGGCGATGGCAGCGGACAAAAGGAGTTTTCTCTTCCAGCGTTTTGAGTGATAGCTGGGTATAGCCCGACTGTATGGTTCCGACTACATGCACACCGCTCAGCTCAGAGCTGAGATATTCCACTTCCTCAATTTTCAGCAAAAAAATACGGTTATGACCAGAGCAAGGAATATGGCGTAGCATCGGTTCCGTGATTTTATGTAAATTATTATTTACACCAAGGCCTCTTCTTAGGCGAACGAGCGTTTTCGCTAACCGTTGCTGGTCGAGCGGTTTTAACAGATAGTCAAAGGCATGCTCTTCAAAAGCACGGATAGCATATTCATCGTAGGCGGTAACAAACACGATCTGCGGCATCTTTTCTGGATTGAGCATCGAAGCCAACTCCAGGCCATTAATTCTTGGCATTTGGATATCGAGAAATATCACATCGGGTTGCAGGCGTTGGATTGCGGGGATGGCTTCCAGGGCGTTGCTACATTCGGCGACGATCTCTATATCATGTTCTTCACTTAATCTCTCGCGTAAATCTTCACGCGCAGGTTGTTCATCGTCGACGATGATGACTCTTAACATACGGCCTCCACAAATTTTCCGCATTTTATCATGGCCTCAGGGGCAGGTTAGGAGCATCTGCAGAAACTGCGACTTACCGCAAAAGTCAGAACAAAATATGCCTGTAAATATGCGGGTAATTATTTATTTACACATATGGATTGAAATGTTTACACATCGTGATATTGTGGAGACCTCAAACGACAAACACGCTAAACGACATCCGCTAAACAGAGACAGGTAAAGAATATGATCATGCAAAAAGATGCGCTCAATAATGTCCACATCAGTGCCGAACAAGTACTGATAACGCCGGAAGAACTGAAAAATCAGTTTCCATTGAGCGACAATGATCAGTATGCAATTGCTAGCGCGCGCAAAACCATTGCTGACATTGTTCAAGGACGAGATCCTCGCTTATTAGTGGTATGTGGTCCCTGTTCTATTCACGATGTGGATGCGGCTCTGGATTATGCGCGTCGTTTGAAAACGCTTTCTGCACAATTAAGTGACAGCCTGTACATCGTGATGCGTGTCTATTTTGAAAAGCCGAGAACCACAGTCGGTTGGAAAGGTTTGATCAATGATCCGGCAATGGACGGCTCTTTTGATGTGGAAAGAGGGTTACATATTGCACGTCAATTATTGCTGGATTTAGTCGGCATGGGTCTGCCTCTGGCAACTGAAGCGCTGGATCCGAATAGCCCACAATACTTAGGCGATTTATTCAGTTGGTCAGCCATTGGTGCGCGCACCACTGAATCGCAAACTCACCGTGAAATGGCTTCGGGTTTGTCGATGCCAGTTGGGTTTAAGAATGGAACCGACGGCAGTTTGGGCACGGCTATTAATGCTATGCGTGCCGCCGCCATGCCACACCGCTTCATGGGGATTAACCAGTCGGGCCAGGTTTGCTTATTGCAAACACAGGGAAATCCACACGGTCATGTAATTTTGCGCGGCGGTAAAACACCTAATTACAGTGCGCAAGATGTCGCGCAGTGTGAAAAACAGATGCAGGATGCGGGACTCGTTCCATCCTTAATGATAGATTGCAGTCATGGTAATTCGAATAAAGACTACCGTCGTCAGACTGCGGTCGCTGAATCTGTGGTTGAACAGATCAAGGCCGGCAATCGTTCTATCACTGGTGTGATGCTGGAAAGTAACATTCATGAAGGTAATCAATCCTCTGAGCAACCACGTGCTGATATGCGCTACGGTGTTTCAGTGACCGATGCCTGTATTGATTGGGACAGTACCGAAACCCTGTTACGAGGCATGCACCAGGAATTACGTTCAGCGCTGGCGGCACGGACTGCAGAGGAAAAGTAAGTATGGTGGCTGAACTGACCGCTTTACGTGATCAAATTGATGAAGTCGATAAAGCACTATTGGATTTGCTGGCAAAGCGCCTGCATTTAGTCGCAGAAGTAGGTGAAGTTAAAAGCCGTTATGGCTTGCCTATTTATGTTCCAGACCGTGAGGCGGCGATGTTGGCCTCACGCCGACAGGAAGCCGAGGCTTTAGGTGTTCCACCTGATTTGATTGAAGACGTATTGCGTCGGATAATGCGAGAGTCTTATACCAGCGAGAATGACAAGGGGTTTAAGACACTATGCCCGCAACTGCGTCCGGTGGTTATCATCGGTGGAGAGGGGCAGATGGGGCGCTTATTCAGTCGAATGCTCACACTGTCCGGTTATCAGGTAAAAACACTTGAGCAACAGGACTGGGCACAGGCTGAATCTATTCTGGCAGATGCCGGGATGGTGATTGTCAGCGTACCCATCCATATCACTGAAGAAGTGATAGCTCGATTGCCAAAATTGCCGTCAGATTGCATTTTGTTGGATCTTGCTTCAGTCAAAAATAAGCCGCTACAAGCTATGCTCGCTGCTCATGAAGGGCCAGTGGTGGGATTGCACCCAATGTTTGGGCCTGACGTAGGCAGTTTGGCAAAACAGGTTGTCGTGTATTGCGATGGACGTGACCCTGAAGCCTATCAGTGGCTGCTAGAGCAGTTGCAGGTGTGGGGCGCGAGATTACATCGTATTAGTGCGGTTGAGCATGACCAGAATATGGCGTTCATTCAGGCATTGCGCCATTTTGCGACCTTTGCCTATGGGCTGCATTTAGCAGAAGAAAATGTGCAGCTTGAACAGTTATTGGCGCTCTCTTCACCCATTTATCGGCTGGAACTGGCAATGGTAGGGCGACTATTTGCCCAAGATCCACAGCTTTACGCCGACATTATTATGTCATCGGAAGATAATTTGGCGCTGATTAAACGCTATTACAAACGTTTTGGTGAGGCGATCACCTTGCTTGAGCAAAGTGACAAACAAGCCTTCGTGCAAAGTTTCCAGAAAGTTGAGCATTGGTTTGGGGATTATGCGGAGCGCTTCCTGGTGGAGAGCCGTTCATTATTGCGTCAGGCGAACGATAACCGCCAATAGCAGCCATTTGTAACTTATCTATTTTCAAAAAGTCACTCCGACAGTATCGGGGTGACTTTTTGCTATTGCGGCTATAGGGAGAAGGGGGTTAACTCGGATTGACCGGAACCACGTTTTCACTTGGGTAGCAGCCTAATACTTTTAATGACCGAGTTATCGGCGTCAGGTCTGCCAGCGCTTTTTGCATAGATTCAGAACGCAAGTTAGCCTGTACATCGATATAAAACATCTCTTCCCACGGATTGCCATTTATTGGCCGCGATTCAAGCTTCGTCATGATGATACCGTGATCTCTCAGTACCAGTAGCGCTTCAACCAATGCCCCTGATTGTTGCCCTGTCGCCATAATTAAGGTGGTTTTTGCCGGGATCTGGTCAGAAACATCAATAGCTTTACGAGCAAGAATAATAAAGCGAGTGATGTTCTGCTGCTGATTCGCCAGATTGTGTTCCAACACCTGCAAATTATAAAGCGCGCCACCGGCTTCACTTCCTAATGCGGCCGCTTCAGGCGAGTTCAATTGCGCCACTTTTTCCATTGCCGCAGCAGTGCTTTCGCAATACTCGATTTTCCAATGCGGGAAACGATTAATGAATTGACTGCACTGCTGGAAAGGCTGTGGATGGCTGTAGACGGTTTTAATTTGACTCAGATCTGTTTCAGTCGCGACCAGCACACAGTGATCAATCGGATTGGTTATCTCACCGACAATTGACAAGCTGGTGTGTTGCAGCAAGTCATATACGTCGTTAATAGAACCTGAGCTGGTGTTCTCTATAGGTAATACGGCGTAATCCGCCTGGCCTGTTTCTACTTGAGTAAAGATATCCTGGAATTTTTGGCAACCACATTCAATCAATTGTTCAAAGTGACGAGCTGCATATTGGCGCGCTGCCAGATGTGAGTAAGAACCTTTTGGACCAAGGAAGGCGATACGGGCTGAGTGCTGGGCGGTTTGATTTAGCTGGTGTTGTAATAGTGCCTGCTGAGTCAATACTGAATCTTCAATAATCAGCTGGAACAGGCGAGTAATATAGAAGCCATCAAGGTCATAAGGTTTGGCGGCGGTGATGAGTGCATCCAGCAAATCACGCTCACGCTCTTTATCGCGGATCGGGCGGTGATGAAGTTGTTTGGCTTTAGCCACATCCACCGCTAATTCACGCCGTTCTGCCAGCAATGCTAGCAGTTTTAAGTCTAGTGCGCTGATGCGCTCACGTAGCACCAGTAATGGATTATCGGTCATAGGGATTTGCCTTAATTATCATTCTAAATGTTTTGTGCATAAAAAAAGCCTCCCGCTTGGGAGGCTTTGTTGTTCGTCTTCGCATTCTTTATCACACGACGAAACGCCTCCCAATCAGGGGAAGGTAAAAAAGAATGCGAAGAAAAACACTTTATTGATCATCGTTGCTGCTTACCTGTTATTGAAGACTGTTTTTGATACTGATTGAAACGATATGTTATAGCTAAAACAAACAGCCTCTAAACTAACCGCCAGCCTGAATTGCTGTCAATAAAAAACGCGCCCAAAGGCGCGTTAGATCCGAAATGAGATGGATTATGCCGGCTATTGTTCCTGCTCGGATTCTTCTTCCTCTACATCTACTGACTCCAGATTAGCTTCTTTAACACTGCTTGCTGCGCGACGAGCCTCACCTTTATGTTGCACTTTATTTAATTGGCGTTCTAGTTTGGTGATCAGTTCATTAATTGCAGCATACATATCGTCATGTTTGGCACTGGCAACCAAGGGGCCCATCGGTGTACTGATTGTGGCGTCTGCAACAAATCCTTGCGGATCTTTAGACAGTACAATGTGTGGGTTTATCAACTGGGCCTGCCATTTATCCAGTTTGGTGAGACGGTCTTCGACATGTTTACGGATTGCTGGGGTAATATCCATTTGTTTACTGGTGATGTTGACTGTCATATGACTTACCTCTCTGTCTACTCCATCTTGGATAACTTCAGCATACCTCGCTTTTTACCAAAATGTATGATCAAGATCACTAATTTTTGTCACTTTTTGCAAAGGTCGTGGGAACTGTGATTTAACGTCAGTAATAGGCGCTGAGGGCTTGAATCATTGATCAGAATGCCGCATTATCGATAAGTTATGTCGCATGGATATCGTCAAAAACGGCATTATTTTTACGATTTAAGTAGGATATCAGCGCGATAGTCTGTGGGCATGAATCTCTGCGGTTTGTGTCTATCAAGACGGAATTGAAAACGGCAGCCTAAGCTGCCGTTTGTTATTTTATCGTTCCAGACTTATTTTGTCGCGACAGACAATATCAGGCTGGGTTCGCTGCTATTATCTTGGCAACTTTGTCTGCCTGAGCATTCAATTGCAATTGTTTATAAGCATTTTCCATCAACGGCAGCGCATCGCGAGTTGCTTGAGTATCAGGATAATCTCTCAACATTTGTTCAACACGGTTAACTACCGCGACGTAAGCGCCTCGTTTAGTGTAATATTGCGCCACGGCCAGTTCATGCTTGGCCAGACGATCTTTCAGGAACATCAGGCGTTTTTGCGCGTCAGTTGCATATTGGCTGTTCGGATAGCTTTGAATCAACTGGTTAAAATCGCGGAACGCGGCCTTAGCATGTTGCGGATCACGGTCTGAACGATCAATCCCGAAGAAGCCTTGTAATGCGCTGTCATCCAGAGCCATGTCAGTCAAACCACGCATATATAATACGTAATCGATGTTAGGATGTGTGGGATTGAGGCGCATAAAGCGATCGATTGAGGCTTGCGCCAACGGCAGATCAGCAGATTTATAATACGCATAAATCAAATCAAGCTGAACTTGTTGGGAGTAAGGCCCGAAAGGATAGCGGTTATCTAACGCTTCTAGTTGCGTAATGGCTCCCTTAAAGTTACCGTCCTGCAGTTTTTGCTGAGCGGTAGCATAGAGCTCAGAAGGCGGGTTATCGGGAACCACGTCCTTGTTACTGGAGCAACCGGTCAGCACCAGGCTCAACGTGGCGGCAGCCACCAGATATTTCATACGCGTCATGACGTTTTGATTATCCTCGAAGTGTTATTCCGGGAGACTGTCCGTTAAGCTCCCGACAAAGATCTAGATACAATAGCACATTATATTAAACGGCATCGCCGTCAAAACCCAACGTTAACGAACAAGAAGCTGCATATGGCACAACAAGTACAACTCAGCGCAACGGTGGCCGAATCACAACTCGGTCAACGGTTAGATCAGGCTTTGGCCGAATTGTTCCCTGATTATTCAAGATCTCGCATAAAAGAATGGATCTTGGAAGACAAGGTGACTGTAAACGGTAAAACAATTAACAAGCCTAAAGAAAAAGTGTTGGGTGGTGAGCTCGTCGCAATTGACGCGCAAATTGAGGAAGATGCCCGCTGGGCGCCTCAAGAAATCCCACTGGATATCGTCTATGAAGATAACGATATTCTCGTTATTAATAAACCCCGTGGCTTAGTCGTGCACCCTGGCGCTGGTAATCCAGACGGCACCGTTCTGAATGCATTGCTCTATTATTATCCAGAAATCATGGATGTCCCACGCGCGGGTATCGTACATCGCCTGGATAAAGACACCACTGGCTTGATGGTTGTGGCGAAAACCGTTCCGGCACAGACTCGTTTGGTGGAAGCGCTGCAAGCGCGTGAAATTACCCGTGAATACGAAGCGGTGGCCATCGGCAATATGACTGCGGGCGGCAGAGTTGACGAGCCTATTTCTCGTCACTCTACCAAGCGGACACATATGGCTGTGCATCCGATGGGTAAACCGGCGACCACGCATTATCGCATTATGGAGCATTTCCGTGCTCATACTCGTTTGCGCTTGCGTTTAGAAACGGGCCGTACACACCAGATCCGTGTGCATATGTCTCATATCAACCATCCGTTGGTAGGCGATCAGCTGTATGGCGGCCGTCCACGTCCACCGCGCGGTGCCTCTGATTCCTTTATTGCTATTCTGCGCGGCTTTGATCGCCAGGCGCTGCATGCAACTATGCTGCGTTTGTATCATCCAATCAGTGGCATTCAAATGGAATGGCATGCGGCATTACCAGAAGATATGGTTGAGCTGATTAATGCGCTGAAAGCCGATACTGAAGAATTCAAAGATCAGATGGATTGGTAATGAACAAGCTGATACTTCCTGACTGGCCGATGCCTGCCACTGTTAAGGCATGTAGCACCACCCGTCATGGTGGTATCAGCGAATTCCCTTATGATTCATTAAACCTTGGCACCCATGTCGGGGATATTGCTGCCAGTGTGGTTGCAAATCGCCAATCTTTAGTGGGGCAAGCGGGATTACCGCAAATGCCTGTTTGGCTTGAACAGGTGCATGGCACTCGTGTCCTGCATCTGGACGGCAAGACTATTTCTGATGTACAGGCCGATGCTGTTTATAGCCACGTCGCTGGGCAAGTTTGTGCCGTAATGACAGCAGATTGCTTGCCAGTGCTGTTTTGCTCGTCGGCAGGTGATGAAGTGGCCGCGGCCCATGCGGGGTGGCGTGGCCTTTGTGCTGGTGTTCTGGAGCAAACGTTAGCTCAGTTCAATGCTGGCTCTTCTTCTATTATTGCCTGGTTAGGCCCGGCAATTGGCCCGCAGCAGTTTGAAGTGGGTGAAGAGGTTAAACAGGCATTTATCCAAATCGACGGACAATTCGCGATTGCGTTCACACCTTCCGGCTCTAAATATCTCGCCGACATCTATTTATTAGCTCGATTGCGGTTACAGGCCGCAGGTATTCACGCTATATATGGCGGTGATCGCTGCACAGTGACTGAAAAACAACATTTTTTCTCTTATCGCCGCGATGGAATCACTGGACGTATGGCAAGTTTAATCTGGCTGATATAACCTATTGAGTTAGGGCGATCCGCTGGCGCATGACGTTGTACTTTAAATATAGTGTCGAAATAACCTTGAAAATTTGAGGGATGACCTCATCTAATCTCCAGTAGCAATTTTGACCAATATTGGAGGTGTTATGCGTCTGGATCGTCTTACTAGCAAATTCCAGCTTGCCCTCGCCGATGCCCAATCTTTAGCTCTTGGGCGCGACAACCAATTTATTGAACCGTTACATTTGATGAGCGCACTGCTCAATCAGGATGGGGGGACGGTTCGCCCATTGTTGACCTCGGCGGGTATTAATGTCGCCAGTTTGCGCAGCGACATTGAGCAAGCATTAGGCCGTCTTCCACAAGTTGAAGGGACTGGCGGTGATGTTCAGCCATCAAATGAGCTAGTCCGTGTATTGAATCTTTGCGACAAATTAGCGCAAAAACGTGCAGATAAATTTATTTCGTCAGAACTGTTTGTTCTGGCCGTACTTGAAGATCGCGGTACTTTAACTGACATGTTAAAGGCAGCCGGAGCAACAAAAGATAAAATAAATAAGGCAATAGAAGATATGCGTGGTGGTGACAAAGTTGATGACCAAGGTGCTGAAGACCAGCGTCAGGCATTGAAAAAATTCACTATCGACCTGACTGAGCGGGCGGAGCAAGGCAAGCTCGATCCGGTTATTGGCCGTGACGAAGAGATTCGCCGTACTATTCAGGTACTACAGCGCCGGACTAAAAATAACCCGGTGTTAATTGGTGAACCTGGTGTTGGTAAAACAGCCATTGTTGAAGGTCTGGCGCAACGAATCGTGAATGGTGAAGTGCCAGAAGGCCTGAAGCATAAACGTGTGCTGTCATTAGATATGGGCGCACTAATTGCAGGTGCGAAGTATCGTGGTGAGTTTGAAGAGCGCTTGAAAGGCGTGTTGAATGATTTATCAAAACAAGAAGGTAGTGTGATCTTGTTTATTGATGAATTGCATACCATGGTCGGAGCCGGGAAAGGCGACGGGGCGATGGATGCCGGCAACATGCTGAAACCTGCGTTAGCACGCGGTGAATTGCATTGCGTTGGTGCCACAACACTTGATGAGTACCGCCAATATATAGAGAAGGATGCGGCGCTAGAGCGGCGTTTCCAGAAAGTGTATGTTGCGGAGCCAACTGTTGAAGACACTATCGCCATTTTACGTGGGCTGAAAGAGCGCTATGAATTGCATCACCATGTGCAGATAACTGACCCGGCAATTGTGGCTGCGGCAACGCTATCGCACCGTTATATCTCGGATCGTCAGTTACCGGATAAAGCTATCGACCTTATAGACGAGGCCGGTTCTAGTATCCGTATGCAGATGGATTCAAAACCGGAATCATTGGATCGTCTGGAGCGTCGGATTATCCAATTGAAACTGGAACAGCAGGCATTGAAGAAAGAATCTGATGATGCCAGCAAAAAACGTCTGGAAATGCTCAATACCGAATTAGAGCAAAAAGAACGTGAATATTCAGAGCTGGAAGAAGAGTGGAAGGCAGAAAAAGCTGCCCTCACCGGAACTCAGAATATTAAAACTGAACTGGAACAAGCCAAAATCACCTTAGAGCAAGCTCGTCGTGTGGGCGATTTGGCGCGGATGTCAGAACTTCAGTACGGTAAAATTCCTGAGCTGGAAAAACAGCTAGCGGCGGCAACGGCGCTTGAAGGGAAAACCATGAAGTTGCTGCGTAATCGGGTGACGGAAGCAGAAATTGCGGAAGTGCTGGCGCGCTGGACGGGGATTCCTGTATCTCGCATGCTGGAAAGTGAGCGTGATAAGTTGCTGCGCATGGAACAGGATCTACATAAACGCGTGATTGGGCAGGATGAAGCTGTTGAAGCCGTATCCAATGCTATCCGCCGTAGTCGTGCTGGGTTATCAGATCCGAACCGCCCAATTGGTTCCTTCTTATTCTTAGGGCCAACAGGGGTCGGTAAAACCGAGTTGTGTAAAGCGCTGGCAACCTTCCTGTTCGACAGTGATGATGCCATGGTGCGTATTGATATGTCCGAGTTTATGGAAAAACATTCCGTTTCTCGGTTGGTTGGTGCGCCTCCAGGCTATGTGGGTTATGAAGAAGGTGGTTACCTGACAGAAGCTGTGCGCCGTCGCCCTTATTCTGTCATTCTGCTGGATGAGGTAGAAAAAGCGCATCCGGATGTATTCAACATTCTTTTACAGGTGTTGGATGATGGGCGTTTGACTGACGGGCAGGGTAGAACAGTCGACTTCCGTAATACGGTGGTCATCATGACCTCTAACCTCGGTTCAGATTTGATTCAGGAACGTTTCGGTGAAAGAAGTTATAGCGAAATGAAGGAAATGGTGATGGAAGTTGTTACTCACCACTTCCGCCCTGAATTTATCAACCGTATAGATGAGGTTGTTGTCTTCCATCCACTGGGCCGAGCGCATCTGGCTTCAATTGCCAGTATCCAACTGGAGCGCCTGTACAAACGGTTGGAAGAACGTGGCTATCAGGTCACTATCACTCAGCCTGCGTTGGAGTTCTTGGGCGAGACTGGTTTCGATCCTGTTTATGGTGCGCGGCCATTGAAACGCGCAATCCAGCAGGAAATCGAGAATCCACTGGCGCAACAGATACTTTCCGGCAAATTAATACCGGGAGTTCCTGTTACGCTTGATGTGGAAAATGGGCATATCATTGCCAAACAGTAATGGTAACTCCTTGAGGGGGCGAGAAATCGTCCCCTTTTTGTTTTCTTTTTCACCGTATTTCGTGTTTTTGCCGCATTAGTGAGCGGTTGAAAAGTTTTTTGAAATTAGGGGTTGCAGGCTGTCAGGAACTCCCTATAATGCGCCTCCACTGACCGGGA